>NZ_JABDWE010000018.1:0-173344 GCF_019685125.1 Rhizobium sp. NZLR10
CGCCAGCCTCCTGCTCACGCAGCACACCGATGATCTGCTCTTCTGTAAATCTCTGCTTCTTCATTCGTCCGTCCTTCGTAAGGCCGGACTCTAATCAATTCTGGAAGAAATTCGCAGTGGCAGGTCATCAGTCCAAACCATTCCGAGCCAGGAATTCCCCTGCTTGAATTGTCTCCAAGGCATCCGCCGTCTCCCTGAAGTACGGCAAGGTTTGCCAGAGAGTGCGGTCGCCGACGATATAGAAGCGGCGCTTCGCGCGTGTCAGCGCCACGTTCAACAGGTTCGGCTTGGATGCGGCCCAGGCTGCGGCTCCGCTATGATCGGCATCGGCGCCGAGAACCATGAAAACGATGTCTTCCTCCTTGCCCTGGAAGGTATGCACCGTGCCTATCCTTTCCCGCAGCCACCTGGACAGTCTCGATGGAGGGGACCGCATATTTCCGTTCCGGTCCATCCATGCTGCATGGGCCAGAGCCTGCCTCAGGCTGTTCTTGACCTCCTTGAACGGCGAGATGATATAGAGATCCGGCAATGCGCCATTCCGGCGATATGTGGCAGTGAGGACGTTGACGATGAAGTCCGTCTGTTCTGCAACGGTCTGTTTGCCCGCGACCCTACCCCTGACGTCGATCCAGGCGCTGTCGCCATAAAACGGCGGTGCGTCGCCAGCAGGGCGGCGCTTCTCCAGCCCGAATACCATCTTGTTCTGATAGGCGATCCGGTTGGCAAGGCCGAACATCGGATCGATGCAGCGCCGGTGCACCCGGAGAGGACAGCCGATCCAGAGTCCATCCGCTTCCTCGCCGGGGACTGTCGTTCCGTAGCGGTTTGCGGCATCGGCCAGCATCTGCACCGACGCCCGGTTCGGTGAATATTGTCCTGTCGCCGTGTGGGCTGAGAGAGACGAAGCGGCGGTGATCAGCGCGCTCGGAAGTGTAAAGACCGGCTCGATCTGCTGGGGATCGCCGATCGCCATGACACGGCGCCCCCGCAGCAGGGCTCCGACCGCCGCTTGCGGCACCGCCTGACCCGCTTCATCGATAAAGACCCAGCCGATCGAACCAGCTTCGAGCCCGCGGAATTGCCGGGCGAAGGAGGCAAATGTTGTCGAGACGATAGGAACGATCATGAAAAGGCTTTGCCAGATCGACACAATGTGCTCCCCATCGACGGGGCTATTGTTGGAAAGCAGTTTGCTGATGGCGACAATGTTTCCACCAAAACCCCCGCCCTTCCTGCCAACCTCCGCCAGCCATGCTTCATGCAGCGTCAATGCTGCTTCCAACAATGCCGAGCGCAGACCTGCCAGTTCGTCCTGATGCCACAGGCCGTCGATCTGGAACTGGTCGGTCTCGAGATCGGCGAGACGGTCGGGTGCGGCAGGATGATTGAAAATTTCCCCCAGACGGTCGAATTCACTTCTTTTCCTGGACCAGATTTTCCGCCGAGACCGCAGTGCCTGTTCGGCCCGTTCATGCTTGAGCAACGCCTGTTCCAGCTGAGGTTCATGGATTTTCGCAAGATGGTCCTCGCATTCTGCCAGTGCCTTGCGCAATTCCAGCTGCCGACGCGCATTGGCGCCGACGTCTTGCCGATGCTGCCGGGTAGAGTTGCTCGGCAGCGCTCGCTCCCACCACGCAGGCGCGCTGCGGTCGAGCAGCTGTTCTTCCTCCTTCAGACCCGACAATCCTTCGCGGAGACGCAGCATTTCGGCCGCCGCCGTGTCGCAACGGCCCTGCACGCCCCGGAGTTCGGCGGCGGCTTCCCCGACCCCTTTAAGCGTCTCGCTGCAGAACGTATCCTCTGACACCCCGGCGATGTCGTCATAGAGATCGGCATAGCGTGCATATTGACCGATCTTGTCAAGAACCAGGGCATCGGCGTCATCAAAGGCCGTTGATGCTTCGGCGAAACTCGGCCCCTCGTAACTCTTAAGCCATTCCCAGATGGTCTGCGGCCTGGCCGCGCCGGACCAGCCGGGATTCGGCCTTTCGGTGATTTCCATGAAGGCGAAACGTTCCTTGAAGGCGCGACGGTTCCTGGAGTTGCCGAGCGCGCAGGCGATCAGCCCCCACGGACGGTCGCCGTCGGAAAGCTTGACGGCGGCACCATTGTCCTTTTGACAAGCGACCTTGTGCGCGACCGTCTGCAGATAGTGGAAGGAAGACGCCCTGGCGATCGAGCTTCGCTTGGGAAGGTCGCGCGAAATATTATCCACGGCGGCATTGTTGGAGGAGGCGACGACCATTTCGAAACCGGTAAGGGCCGGGATCAGTGCCGATATCGTGGCGGTGCTCCGGTCTGCGAAGATGGCGCGGCGCGCTGGTCCGTCGAAGGCATCGCGCGCCGTCTTCAAGGAGGAGAGCACGCGGGCGCGCCGAACGATATTATCCGCGAACAGATCGCGAAGCAGCGTCGTCTTTCCCGTCCCCGGCGGGCCGTTGACCGAAAACAGTCCGGTTTTCGAAAGCTCGCCGATGGCCGAATTGATCGCGAACTGCTGCATGAGGCTCATCGCGTGATAAGGTTCGCTGAGCCAGCGTCCGCGGTTGATATTTCCCGGATGCAAGGCCCGAACGATCGCCTGGCGTCCGTCCGCCGTATAGAGGTCGATCCGCTTCTCCTGCGCAAGCGGGGTGAGATATCGCCTGAGCGGCTCGGGAATATCGCCGTGTTTGACGCGCATCATCGCCCGCTCGATATCCTCGATGAAGAAGCTGTTCAGGATACCGATCTCTTCTTCAACGCTTGCACTGTCATCCTCCTCATCCTCGGCATCGGGCGCATGGCTCTCCTGCTGAGGCGGCAGCGACAGGACTTCAGGCCTTTCCGCCTTGTCTTTGTAGCGTATCTCAACGGCGGCGATGGGCATCTCCCGAGGCGAGGCAAAGCCGGCCCAATCGCAGAGCAATTCATGCAGCGTCAGAATCTCGCCGGCGTCGATCGGTTGATCGTCTGTGTCCCCGAAGGATGGCGATCTCAAATGCCGCTGCGCCCGAAAATTTTGAAGCAGTTCCGATAGCTGCCGCTTGCAGTCGGCAAATGCCTCGTAGCTGAGCGAGGAGAGGCCGGATTTCTGCACGCGACCCAGAGCCCAAGGAAGCGTGGAGACCGAAAATGTCTCGAAGATCGGCTGTCCCAAGGGCGTGAGCTGCAGGCTGGCAAAGCAGGTATCGCCATCGAGATCGCCGCGCTCGGCATCCTCATATTCGGCGATATCGGCTGCAACGCTATCGAAGCGCCTGCGGATGTCGGTGACTTCGGATTTGCTGAAGACGCCGAGGAACAGCGTAAAACCCGTGATCTGCTTCCCCTCGGGGATCGCGGGACGGCGGAGTGATGCACCGTCATCTTCAAGCGTCCTTGCATGCAGCCAGAAGACACTTCGGCCCTCACCTGTGACGACACGACTGGATAGATCATAGGGAATGAAGAACTCGATCTTGTGCCAGAAATCGAGAATGGCCAGAAGCCGTTCTCTTTCGGCGCCATCTGCATTGGTCTGCATGAGTTCCTACTGAGGAGTTGCAAAATAGGCTTGCACCTCTTTTAGCAACGATCGCAGCTCAAAATCAAAGACCATGGCGACTGCGCATTCAGGAAGCGCCCAAACGCATTTTTGCGCAACCGGCGAAAATCCCGTCAATGCAGACGCGGCCGGCGTCGCTTGCTGAGCTGCCGTCCCCGATTCCAGCGGAGGACAGTCTCCTGCGCGACGTCGGTCTTATGAGGAGCTGGCTCGACGCTCGTGCGGATCCGTTCGAGGGCTGCACTTGCCTTGGCCGCATAGTCGAGTGCGGCCGGATCGTCCGAATGCACATCCTGGATCGCAGCGAAGACTGCCTCCGCTTCGCCCAATCGCTTGTTGGCCGCAAGGGCAATGCCCCGTTTGTAATGCGCCTGGATGAGATGTGGCCCGATCTCTCCGACCTGGCGGAAAGTTTCGGCGGCCAGGTCATCTTGATGCAGGGCAAGCGCTCGCCGCTGGGCTGAGAGCAACCATTCGATGGCTGCCCGCCTCGTACACGACACTCCATGCAGGACGAAAATATAACAATCTGTACTGAAATATTACATCAAGCTCTGATCTATATTGGGAGCAGATATAACCTCGAAGTACCCATCACAGTAAAAATACAACCAAAGCTTAGTATATTATCGTTTTTTGCCCGCTAAAACTAATCACTTTGGGCCATTTCCTTCCCTCTCAATCCGTATTAACATAATTAAGAAATGTCTAAAAAATAAAGCGGTGACATCAAGGGCCGGCATTTCATACTATTTAATACCCGCCATCGCTCCAAGTTTGAGTAAAGTGTAACGCTACGGGAGGCGTATATGTTCATGACAGGCTCAGGGATGGAGAATACTGACCAGGGACGGAAGTTGGATTCATCTGGAAATACTATACTGGTGGTTGCCAAGGCGGATCTGTTTTCGGAATGCATGGTAGAAGCTCTGGCAAAGAAATTTCCGAACTGTGAAGTGGCAAGCATAACGAGCACAAAGCCGATGCTGGAAAAGGATACCAGCGATATAAAGCTCGTTTTATTCTATCATATACCGGCGCCGGAGCTTCATGAAGCACTGCAGGCTGCCCGCGAAAACCATCCGGAGACCTCCGTCGGACTCGTCGTCGAGGCGATCGATATGCTTGAACCCTATGTCAGCCGGCTGGTGGAGGCAAGGATCATCGATGGCGTCCTGCCGCTCAACCTGCGTCTCGATGTCTTCATGGCCGCAGTGGATCTACTGATGAAGGGCGGCGAACATTTTCCCTCAGCACTTCTCAATCGCCTCACCAACAAGAACGCCCAACTGGAGCCCTCCCTCTATCAGACAAGGTCGGTCGATGCGGCACGCAGCAATGCGCTGAAGCTGAGACGCGACAGCATCTCCAGTTTGACCACCCGGGAGGTTCAGATACTGGATCTCATCTGCAAGGGCACGCAAAACAAGATCATCGCCGACAAGCTGCATCTATCAGAAAACACCGTGAAGGTTCACGTCCGCAATATCTACAAAAAGATGAACGTGCGAAACCGCACGGAAGCTGCGTCCCGCTTCTTCAATGAGCATCCCGCCGGCGATGACGACATGTCCGGCCGGTGGCGCAACTGATCGAAACGCGTATCGCGATGTTGGGCGACATGCTTTAACGCTGTCGCTTCAGATCGAGGGGCGCGCGAAGCAGTGCGACTTCTGTCCGAAGCCGCTTGGCGAGCAGATATAAGGCGCTGAGCCGTGATAGGCGACGTGAACCGTTGCCGCAGCAGGGCGCTCGGGCCGATCTGCCGGATAGGTATAGTCTTTCGAGACACGCGGCGCCTCGACCACGACGACACTTTTTTTCGCGACGACGGCTATGTCGTCGTCAGCGACCGCACAGGCACTCGGTCCGATCGCCATAAGCGTCGTTCCCCAGGCGAACATCGCAAAACGAAATAGACGCCAGCCTTTCGGCTGCGCTGCATCTTGTTTTTTCAACATAGCAAAACCCCTCGCACATGGCGCTTCCGGATGCAAGACCGGTCGCGCAATCCGGCGCGGCCAACCTTACTCCTTTCTTCTACATCTGCTGTATTGAGTGAGGCTTAAGCGACCTCAGGCTACCCGTGGCGCGTGAGAAGCAGGAATAAAATGATTAATCATTTATTATTCTGAAGAATAGTTGCGTAGTTATTTTGGATAATCAGAATTTTTGAAGTTGACGTCAGCTGTAATCGTCTTATTGTTTAAATAGTAATTCAGTCATCCGAAGAATAACTAAAAAGTTATTCGTATTGAGATAGTCGATACAATGAATATCCAGCCGGATGAGGAGACATGCAGTGCATAACTAAATCAAAAGACTAAATACATGGGAAGGAGTTTGTAATGCGTAGTTTCGTTCCCAGCGAAGGAAATTCTGAGGTAACTCGTATACCGGTGCTCAGGCAACTGGGCACCGCTCTTGTCAATGGTGGGGCCGGCTTCCTCGGTTCACATCTCTGCGAAAGGCTGCTGCAGCGTGGCCACCGCGTCATCTGCCTCGATAATTTTTCGACCGGCCGCCGAGTGAATGTCGATCACCTCGCCGCGAACGCCCGTTTTCACATGGTCGAGCACGACGTTCGCCAGCCTTTCGATATCGAAGCGTCGCTCATCTTCAACTTTGCCTCGCCCGCCTCCCCGCCCGATTATCAGCGGGATCCTGTGGGAACATTGCTCACCAATGTGCTCGGCGCCGTCAACACCTTGGATTGCGCCCGCAAGACCGGTGCTGTCGTCGTTCAGTCGTCGACATCGGAAGTCTATGGCGACCCGAGCCAGAGCCCGCAGCAGGAATCCTATTGCGGCAATGTCAACCCGATCGGACCGCGCGCCTGTTACGACGAAGGCAAACGCAGCGCCGAAACCCTGTTCTTCGACTATCACAGGACCTACGGCGTCGACATCAAGGTCGGCCGCATCTTCAACACCTATGGGCCGCGCATGCGTCTGGATGACGGCCGGGTGGTCTCCAATTTCATCGTGCAGGCCCTGCGCAATGCAGACCTGACGATCTACGGCGATGGTCAGCAGACCCGCTCTTTCTGCTATGTCGACGATCTCGTCGAGGGATTCCTGCGTTTCTCGGCCGCCGGCAACGCCTGCCACGGTCCAATCAACCTCGGCAACCCCGCTGAGATCACCGTTCGCCGCCTGGCGGAAATCATCCGCGACCTGACAAATTCCCGTTCCCGGATCGTTCACCTGCCTGCGGTCACCGACGACCCCCGTCAGCGCCGGCCGGATATTTCCCGAGCCTTGGCCGATCTTGGCTGGCAACCCCGCATCGGCCTCGAAGCCGGCCTGGCGCGCACCGTCGATTATTTCGACGGGCTGCTCGCCGAAACCGAGAAGGCGGAGGTCGTATGAGATGCCCCGCTACATTCTGGTTACCGGCGGCGCCGGTTTCATAGGAAGTCATATCTGCAAAGCGTTGTCGCGCGCCGGCATGATCCCGGTTACCTACGACAATCTCTCGACGGGACATGCCGACAGCGTCCGCTGGGGGCCGCTTATTCGGGCCGAGCTAGCCGACGCCGCCACGCTGCGCCGGACCCTTGCCGAGTTTTCGCCTGATTGCGTCATTCATTGCGGTGCCAATGCCTACGTCGGCGAATCCGTCGAGATGCCCAGGAAGTATTACCGAAACAACGTCGTCGGCAGTCTGACGCTGCTCGAGGCCTGCCTCGACCAGGATATCAACCGGATCGTCTTTTCGAGCAGCTGCGCCACCTATGGCGTTCCCGCCTCGTTGCCGATACGCGAGGAAAGCCCGCAGCTGCCGGTCAACCCCTATGGTCGCACAAAACTGATCTTCGAGATGGCGCTCGAGGATTTTGCCGCCGCCTATGGCATCCGCTTCGCCGCCCTGCGTTATTTCAACGCGGCCGGCGCCGATCCGGAGGGTGAGCTTGCCGAGCGCCACCAGCCGGAAACCCACCTAATCCCCCGCGCCCTTCTCGCTGCCGCCGGCAGGCTGGAGAGGCTGGATATCTTCGGCACCGACTATGCGACCGAGGACGGAACCTGCGTGCGCGACTATATTCACGTCAGCGATCTCGCGCAGGCGCATCTTGCCGCCGTCAATCATCTGATGGCCGACGGCGGCTCGCTCAGCGTCAATCTCGGCTCCGGTCGCGGCACCTCGGTGCTCGAGATCCTCGAAGCCATCTATCGCGCGACCGGCCGTGAAGTCCCCGTCCGCTATCGCCCCCGCCGGGCCGGCGATCCGCCGATCCTCTTTGCCAACACGGCGAGAGCGAAGGCGGAACTCGGCTTCGCTCCCACCCTCTCGGATATCGATACGATCATCCGTACCGCCGGCCCGACCTTTGGACTGGAGATGACAGCGTGAGCAACGTTTCGCAAATCGGCCACGGCGTCAGTACGGCTAAAGCCGCCACCGCGGATGCATTCGAGCCTGTTTTTACCGGCTGGAACCGCGTCGCCTATGGTTTCGGCATCCTTTGCTGGCTGGCCGCACTTGGGTTTTTCTGGATCTGGTGGTGCCAGTCCGCCCATATCATTTCCTGGACCGCCTTTGTGCTCATTACCCTCGTACTGGGCTGGATCACGCTCGTGCCGGCCTATTTCATCCTGATCTTTCTCGATGCTAGGACGATCAGCCCCCGCGCTCCGCTGCCGGAAGGGCGAGTGGCGATGGTCGTCACCAAGGCGCCGTCCGAGCCTTTTGCCGTCGTTCGCGCCACGCTTCAGGCAATGCTCGACCAGACCGGCGTCGAGTTCGATGTCTGGCTGGCCGACGAGGATCCTTCCGAGGAGACCAGGCGCTGGTGCGCGCAGCACGGCGTGCTGATCTCCACCCGAAAGGGGGTGGCGGAATATCATCGCGCAAGCTGGCCGCGCCGGACGCGATGCAAGGAAGGCAACCTTGCCTATTTCTACGACCATTTCGGCTATGAGCGTTATGATTTCGTCGCCCAGTTCGACGCCGATCATGTGCCGACGCCGACCTATCTCCGTGAAATCCTGCGCCCCTTCACCGACCCTGAAATCGGTTATGTCTCCGCGCCGAGCATCTGCGATGCGAATGCCGGTACGAGTTGGGCCGCGCGCGGCAGGCTCTATGCCGAGGCCAGCCTGCACGGTTCGCTGCAGACAGGTTACAACAATGGCTGGGCGCCGCTCTGCATCGGTTCCCACTATGCCGTTCGCACCGCCGCACTTCGCCAGATCGGCGGCCTCGGCCCGGAACTCGCCGAAGACCATTCGACGACGCTGATGATGAATGCCGGCGGCTGGCGCGGCGTCCATGCCGTCGATGCGATCGCCCATGGCGACGGCCCGGCGAATTTTGCCGATCTCGTCGTCCAGGAATTTCAGTGGTCGCGCAGCCTCGTCACCATTCTGCTGCAACATTCCAGCCGCTATGTCGTCCATCTGCCATGGCGACTGAAATTTCAGTTCGTGTTCTCGCAGCTGTGGTACCCGCTGTTTTCCGCCTTCATGGCCGTAATGTTCCTGCTGCCGGTTGCCGCCTTGCTGACGGGCCACGTCTTCGTCGACGTCACCTACCCGGATTTCCTGCTGCATTTCCTACCCATATCGGTGGTACTGACGCTGTTTTCCGTATTCTGGCGGGCGAGGGGAACCTTCAGGCCGCATGATGCGAAACTTTTCGGCTGGGAGGGGCTGGCCTTCATCTTCCTGCGCTGGCCGTGGTCGCTCGCCGGCAGCCTTGCGGCCGTTCGCGATCATATCTCCGGCTCCTTCGTCGACTTCCGCATCACCCCGAAGGGAAAACAGCAGCAGCATTCTTTGCCGCTGCGCGTCGTCGCCCCTTATATCGCGCTCGCCGGGCTTTGCGCCGTCGCCATGGCGCTTGCCAGCGAGGTCGCTGCCGCTCAGGGCTTTTACATTTTCGCCGCGATGAACCTCTCGATCTATCTGTTGCTAGCGATACTGATCGTCGTTCGCCATGCGATTGAGAGCAGTCTGCCGCTGCTGCCGCAATCGCACGGGCTACGGCTTGCGACTGCCATGGGGCTTGCGATCTGGGTTACCGGCGGCATGCAGCTGGGCAGCCATGGCCTCAGCAGCCTCGAAGCTCTTTCCCATGGCCAGCCATTCATCAGTTTCACCGAATCACAATTTGCCGTCGCCGGTGCCGGCCTCGGCGGCGGCAAGACCAGGATCACCAAATTTCGTCTCAAATGGAATGGGTTCGGCAACATGGGACGGGACGAACAGGGTGTGTAGCCGGCAGTCCGGCAAGTGTCGAACAGGAGGATGTAATGTGTATCGGATCGAAACTTTATGGAGCAGCCCTTGCTCTCAGCCTGTGTCTGCCGGTGGCGGCACATTGCGCCGAGGCAGCTGGCAAGAAGGCGCCGACGCCGCTCAGCGCCTATGAGCTCTACCGCATCTACGGCGACAAGACCTGGATCTGGAACACCGGCGGCGGTCGTTTCGTCGATGACGGCCGGCGGTTCGTCGCCTGGACCAATGACAAGGGCAAACAGTCCTTCGCCGAAGGCACGTGGGTGGTCGACGATCTCGGCCAGCTCTGCATGCGCGCCACCTGGACGAATGCAGAAGGTGCGGCCCGCGCCAGCACCTGTTTCGGCCATCGCAAAATCGGCAACACGATCTATCAGCGGCGCCAGCCGGACGGCAATTGGTATGTCTTCCGTCATGCGTCGGTGCGCGGCGATGACGAGTTTGGCAAGCTCGTTCCCATGGATTCGGTCAGTGCGAAAGCGCGTGACCTGAAGCAGGTCCTGCTGAGCCAGGAAGTAGCCCGAAAAGGAGGGTGAGCCATGAAGAAGCTACTGAAAAAAAACCTCTCGACTGCAGCGATGGCGGTGCTGCTGCTGTGTGTCGCCGATATGCCGGGCCGAAGCGAGATGCAATATGCGGGCATTGCCCCGAACCCGGCTGCAGGCGTCCAGACGATCATCGACAAACGCCCCGTTCTTCATGCCGACGGCATCAAGTTCGGCGCCTATGATCCAAATGGTGATTTTGGCGCACAATCGAATGTCGCGACCGAAGCCCTGTTCCTGCCTTGGGAGGACGTCGATCTGGAGACGCTACGCGTTGCCGATGCCTACGCGCAGGCCAGAGGCCGCAATCTGCTGATATCGGTTGAGCCGTGGTCCTGGGATGTCGACTGGCGGCTGACCTCCGGCCAGCTTCGTCAAAAGGTCCTGCGCGGCGATTACGATGTCAACATGCGTGCGATCGCGCAGATGATATCCCAGCTGAAAAGTCCGGTGATCATTCGCTGGGGCCAGGAGATGGAGGACAAGTCCGGGCGGTTTTCGTGGTCCGGATGGAACCCGCGGGACTATATCACGGCCTACAAGCGCATGATGGATATCGTCCGCCAAGAGGCGCCGGGCACTAAGCTGATGTGGTCGCCGAAGGGCGAGCCAGGCTTGCAGGACTACTATCCCGGTGATGATTATGTCGATCTCGTCGGGCTCTCGGTCTTTGGCCTGGAACGCTACGACGAGCTTGCCTACACCAAGCATCGGACGTTTTCGGAAGCGCTGAAGCAGGGTTACGATCTCGTCGCCGGCTACGGAAAGCCGATCTGGGTGGCGGAGCTAGGCTATCAAGGCGGCGACGCCTATGTCAGGCCCTGGATCGAAACCGCGACGCTGAAGCAGAGCGCCTTTCCGAACCTTCAGGAAGTCGTCTATTTCAACGACCGGGATGTGCATGCCTGGCCGTTCGATCTCGGCCGGCCGGACTGGCGCGTCGTCGAAGGCCTGGCCAACTGACCGCCCGGAAAGGAGAGAGGCCCGCCGGGGTTTGCGGGCCTCTCCTCTCATGTCGGGCGATCGATCATCCTTTGATCGTCGCCTTACCCTCTTCGATGAGCCGGCTTGCCGCATCGGCGGGCAAAATCCGTTCGAAGGCGAGTTCGTCACAGATCGGGCGCAGCACGCGCTGGTCGAACTGGGTTGCGCCCATCGGCACCGGCGGCGGATATTCGCCGACCTGATCCTTGAGAAGATTGACGTATTTGACTGTTTCCTGCTCCGTCGGGTTGAGCTGCGGTAGAATGGCTTCGCGCACGGACGGGGACATCGGCACGCCGCGCTCGACGCCGAGAATCTTGCCGGCCTCGATATCGTTGACGAAGAAGTTGATGAATTTCGCGGCTGCCTCGCCGTTCTTTGTCGTGGCGCCGAGGCTCCAGATAAGCGCGGGACGGTAGTAGTGGCCCGACGGCCCACCCTTCTTTTCCCGCGGCAGCATGGTGATGCCGAGCTTGTTCTTGATGATCAGCTGATAGCCGACCATTTGATTGGAATAGGCCATGCCGATCACCGATTTGCCGATACCGAGGCAATTGGTGTCGATGGTGTTCTGATCGAGCGTCTGGACGTCGGCAGCAACGGTGCCCCCCGCTTTGCGAAGCTTCTCCCAGTAGTCGAACCATTCGGTGGCATCGTCGGCTGTGAAGCCGAGCCCGACGCTTTCCTTCGCAAAGAGGCTCTTGCCGCGCTGGCGCAGCCAGGCGTCGAACACATAGGCGTAGCGTGCGGCATAGGGGCCGCCGCTCTTGCCGGAGGACTTGGCGAGTGCTACGGCGAGCTTGGCATACTCGTCCCAGGTGAGGTCGGGTGTCGGCAACGGGATGCCCGCCTTTTCGAATTCGACCGTGTCGAAGAACATCGAGAAGGAGTTGAGGCCGAGGCCGACACCATAGAGTTTGCCGTCGATGGTGGTCAGTTTCAGCATGTCGGCGCCGAAGGACTGGACGTTCAGGGTCGAAGGCAGGAATTCGTCAAGCGGCATGCACGCGCCGCGCTTGGAATAGTCGGAGATCGTTCCCGGCTCGAGCTGGAAGACGTCGGCGATCGAGCGGCCGGCCATCTGCGTTGCGAGTTTGGTCCAGTAGCCGTCGCCCGAAAGCGATTCACCGACGATCGTGACGCCGGGCGTCTTCGCTTGGTAGAGCTTGGCGACTTCGAGCGTGCGCTTGGCGCGGTCGTTCGACCCCCACCACATGGCGCGCAGCGACGCGTCCTCGGCAAAAGCCGGAATTGCGCTTCCCGCGCCGAAGGCGAGGCCGGCGGCTGCTCCGGCTGAACCCATCAGAAATGAACGGCGGTTGACCTGCATGATATCCTCCTCCTTGTCGCAACATGCCCGCTACCATCCTCCAACGGCGTTGGCGTGCATTTTGCAATAGAGTACGCAAAAAAATAATTATTGCAATAAATAACGTTTATCTTGCAAATTTGCATAATTTGCATAAGGTTTGCCCATGAATGAACAAAAAACCAACGACCAAGAAACCAACGACCAAAAAATCAGACGGCCGCGTCAGGCCGATATCGCTACATTGGCCGGCGTCTCCGTCTCCACGGTGTCGCGTGTGCTCGCCAACGAACCCGGCATCAGCGAAACCGTGCGCCGCCAGATCTTGAAGGTGGCGGCCGAGCACGGCTATCCGGTGAAATCTGCGACCGAAGCCGTTGCCGGCGGGCTGGCGCTCATTGCCAGCGACGGCGTCACCGGCGGTCTCAGCGTCTTTTATGAAGCGATCGTCGAGGGCCTGCGCGCCGGAGCCGCCGAAGCCGGCATGCCCTTCGAGATCCGGATGGTTCGCGAGGATCGCATCACGCCGGACGCCGTGCGCGACTATATGCAGGCAGCAGATGCCGAGGGTCTCTTTCTGGTCGGCATCGACCCGAACGAGATGCTGCGTGACTGGCTGCAGGGCACCATGACGCCGGCCGTGCTCGTCAACGGCACCGATCCCAGAATGCAGTTTGATGGCGTTTCGCCGGCTAATTTTTTCGGCGCCTATGAAGCGACCAGCCGAATGATCAAGGCCGGCCATCGCCGCATCCTGCATCTGAGCGGCTCGCACCGCTATACTATCCGGGAGCGTATCCGCGGTTTTGAGGCTGCGGTGGCCGCCGTCCCCGACGCCGAGGGTCGTTTCGTGCCTCTGGTGCTGGAGGGCAGCGCCAGCCGCGAGGCGCATGAACGCACTGCCGCGGTCCTTGCCGAAAATGCCGGTTTCACCGCCGCCTTCTGCATGAATGATTTCATCGCCGTCGGCGTGCTCGAGGCCGTCACCGAAGCCGGTATGCGTGTGCCGGAGGATTTCGCGATCGTCGGCTTCGATGATCTGCCCTGCGCGCTGATGACCAATCCGCGGCTTTCCACCATGCGCGTCGACCGCGCCGCCCTCGGGCGCGAGGCCGTCTTCCTGATGCTGTCCCGTTTCCGCAACAGGACGGCGGCGGCGCGCCACATCTGCCAGGCGGTCGTTGCCGTTGCGGGAGGGACCGTTCCGAATGCCGAAAAACCGTGAGTGATGCTGATGACCTATGATCCCGCCAGCGCCAACCCGCTTGCAGGCAATCCGCTCGAAACCCGCGCCGATATGAGCCGGGCTCTGCTTGATCTCTTCGATCCGCTTCTTGTCTGTTTTTCAAAAGGCAATGCCCGCGTCAGGCTGAGCGGCGGCGCCGCCCATTTCGACCGGGCGGCAGCCGATCTCGAAGGCTTCGCCCGCCCGCTCTGGGGATTGGCGCCGCTTGGCGCCGGCAACGGCGACTTCGCCCACTGGCATCGTTTTGCCGAAGGTCTCGCAAACGGCACCGATCCCGCCCATCCGGAATATTGGGGAACGGTCAATGGCCGCGATCAGCGGATGGTCGAGCTTGCCGCTCTCGGTTTTGCCCTGGCGCTGGTGCCGGAAAAGATCTGGGAGCCGCTCGATCAGCGCGCCCGCGGCAATGTCGTCGCCTATCTCAAGCATGCCAGGCAGTTCGACTATGCCGACAATAACTGGAAATTCTTCCGGATCCTTGTCGATATTGCGCTCGATCGTCTCGGCGCCGATTTCGATCGCAGCCTGACCCGGCAATATCTGCAGGAGCTCGAAGGCTTCTATATCGGCGATGGCTGGTATCGCGACGGCAACGTGCGCCGCATCGACCACTACATTCCGTTCGCCATGCATTTCTATGGTCTGATCTATTCCAAGCTCGTCGACGACGATTATGCAAAACGCTACCGGGAGCGCGCCATCCTCTTTGCCCGGGACTTCCGCCACTGGTTTGCCGCCGACGGCGCGACGATCCCATTCGGCCGCAGCCTGACCTATCGCTTTGCCTGTGCCGGCTTCTGGTCGGCGCTCGCCTTTGCCGATGTCGAGGCTTTGCCCTGGGGCGAGGTCAAGCATCTCTGCCTGCAGCATCTACGCTGGTGGAAAGATAAGCCGATTGCCGATCGCGACGGCGTGCTGTCGATTGGTTTTGGCTATCCGAACCTGCTGATGTCGGAAAGCTACAATTCCGCGGGCTCGCCCTATTGGGCGCTCAAGGCCTTCCTGCCGCTCGCCATCGCCGAGGATCATCCGTTCTGGACCGCTGAGGAAAAGGCGCCGGAGCAGGCACCCTCTATCGTCCCCCAGCGTCATCCCGGCATGGTGATGATGCGGGCAGGCGGCGATGTCGTGGCACTGTCTGCGGGCCAGGAAAATCTGCAGATGCGTTTCGGCACGGAAAAATACGCGAAGTTCGCTTATTCCACCCGCTACGGCTTCAGTGTCGAGTCCGATGAGCGTGGCTTCGCGCTTGCCGCCTTTGATTCGATGCTGGCCTTCAGCGATGACGGCCTGCATTACCGCGTGCGCGAAACGAATGAGCAAGCAAAGCTTGCAGGCGAGGTGCTCTATGCGAAATGGTCGCCTTTCCCCGCTGTCGCTGTCGAAACCTGGCTGCTGCCTCAAGCCCCCTGGCATATCCGCCTCCACCGGATCAGGTCTGACCGGCCGTTACGCATCGCCGAAGGCGGCTTTGCCATCGGCCGCCGGGATTTCGAGCTGGACAGGCTCTCGGCGTCCGATGGGGCTGCCTACGCGATCGGCGAAGCCGATTTCACCGGCATTGTAGATCTCGGTTCTTCGGTCAGGCGCGCCGGCCTTGCCCAGAAGGCGCAACCCAACACCAATGTGATCGTTGCGAAAACCATCGTGCCGCAGCTGCGCGGCCAGATCCCGGCCGGTGAAACCATCCTGGTGACGGCAGTGCTGGCGCTCGACGATCCCGCCGCCGTCTCCTCTGCCTGGACGAAGCCGCCGAAAGCGCCCGATATTGCGATGCTGGAGGCCCTGGTGCGGGAAAAAGGCGTGACCGTCAGCGCCATCGAAGCGCCGGGACAGATGCCATGAGCCGCCCGGCCATTGTTCTTGCGATGGAGCCCTCGCGCACGGAACACGTCCTGCCGGAGGGTTTGCTGCAACGGCTCGACACCGTCGGTCACCTGCTGGATTCCAAGCCGCTGCAGCATTTCAACGACGAGCGGGCCAGACGCCTGCTGGCCGAAGCCGAAATCCTGATCACCGGCTGGGGCGCGCCCTATGTCGGGCCTGACATTCCCGCCGCAGCAACGCACCTTCGCCTCATCGTTCATGCGGCGGGCACGGTAAAGGGCGTCATCGACGACAGCATCTTCGAAGCCGGCATAGTGGTCAGCCATTCGGCCGAGGCCAATGCCGTGCCGGTCGCCGAATTCACGCTGGCGGCGATCATCTTCGCCGGCAAGCGGGCCTTCCGTTTCCGTGATCTCTATGTCGCCGACCGCAACCGCGACCGGACCTATCCGATGCAGCGCGAAGCGATCGGAAACTATGGCCGCATCGTCGGCATCGTCGGCGCCTCGCGCATCGGCCGGCGGGTAATCGAGCTCTTGAAACCCTTCGGCTACAGGCTGCTGCTGTTCGACCCCATGCTCGATGCTGCCGAGGTCGCCGGACTCGGCGCGGAGAAGGTCGATCTCGACGAATTGATGCGCCGCGCCGATATCGTTTCCCTGCACGCGCCGTCGCTGCCCTCGACCCGGCATATGATCGATGCGCGAAGATTGTCGCTGATGAAGGAGGGCGCAACGCTGATCAACACCGCGCGCGGCATCCTCGTCGATGAGGTGGCGCTGCTTTCGCAGCTGAAGACCGGCCGCATCGATGCGGTCATCGACGTCACCGATCCGGAGATCCCGGACCCCGGCTCGGTATTCTACGATCTGCCGAATGTCTTTCTGACGCCACATATTGCCGGCGCCATCGGGCTGGAACGGGCGCGCCTCGGCGAGATGGCGGTGGACGAGGTCGAGCGCTTCATGATCGGCCGGCCGCTGCTTTACCAGATCCACCAGGCGAATCTCGAAAACATCGCCTGAGGCGCGTCGAGCGACCCAGGCGACGAGATATCAGCGTGATGTCCGCAGCGAATTGGGCGAACCGTCATCGGCGAGCTCGGGCATCAGATCGGCAATTTTGACCACTTTGCCGGTGCGCGAGCTTGTCAACGCCGCAATGCCGCAGAGCACGGACATGGCGCCGGCCCGCGTGCCGGCGCGCTGGGCGAGCCTGTCTTCTATGTCGGGCTTGAAGATCATATTGCGCATCCGGTCGTCGCCGCCGTAATGGCCGCCGGTGAAATGCGGAACGACGATGCGCTCGACCGCCTCCTTGCCGTTCGGGAAATTGCGGATCAGCAGGATCGTGTCTTCCTTCGGCTCTTCCCAGGGCTGGGCCTCATATTGGCGAAGCTCGATGCGCCCCTTGGTGCCGTTGAAGGCGAGGTGATGGCCTTCGATCGGTTGAAAGGTGTTCAGCGAATAGGAGACATGGACGTTGTTGCGATAGCGCAGGCTGACCACCATCGTGTCGGGGATGTCGATATCCTCGCGGAAGACGCAGCCGTCGCGGAAATAGCCGTCAATCTTCGAGGGATCCTCGTAGAGCTGATCGAGGAACGGATCGGCCTCGAGATCTAGATAATAGTCGCATTCATGCGCGTGCGGACAGAGCTTGCAGCGCGGGCCGCGGAATGGGCCCTTGCGGCCGTAGTTTTGCAGGTCGGCAAAGGAGGTGACGGCTTCGGGGTCGCTGTCGAGATACCAGTTCAACAGATCGAAATGATGCGTCGCCTTGTGGACGAACAGGCTGCCGGAATTTTCGGTATAGGCATGCCAGCGGCGGAAGTAGTCGGCGCCGTGTTTGGTGTTGAGATACCAATGGAAGTCGACGGAGGTCACCCGGCCGATCTCGCCGGCATTCAACAGTTCCTTAATGCGCGCCGCCGTCGGCGCGTAGCGGTAGTTGAAGGAGACGTCGACGCGCCGGCCGGTCCGTTTCTCGGCATCGATGATCCGCCTGATCTTGTCGACCGCTGTTGTCATCGGCTTTTCGGTGATGACGTCGATACCGGCTTCGAGCGCCCGCACGACGATGTCGTCGTGGGTGTGATCAGGCGTGCAGACGATGATCAGATCCGGCTTCTGTTCGGCCAGCATCGCGTCGATATCGTCGTAAATCGGCGCGTTGCTGCCGATCATATTGCGGGCACGTTCGCCACGCAGCGAATTCTTCTCGACGATCGCGATGAGATCGACATGTTCGCGCCAGCCGGCAAGCAGGTCCTTGCCCCACATCGTGGTGCCGCGGTTTCCGGTGCCGATCAGGGCAAAACGGCGTTTCTCCATCGAATGAACCTCCTGCATGCGTGATGAAACGAATTGAAAATCAGATCTGGCAGCAACTGCGGAAGCGCTCGACGCAGGTGGCGATCACCTCGTCGGCCGGGCGTTTCCACCAGGTCTCGGCCGAAAAAATCTCCACCTCCTGCGCGCCGAAGAAACCGGCAGCCTCGACCATCCGTCGTATGCCCTTGAGGTCGATGACGCCATCGCCCATCATGCCGCGGTCAAGCAGCATGTCCTTGGTCGGCACCAGCCAGTCGCAGATGTGATGGGCAAAGATGCGTTTCATGCGCCCGGCGCGGGCAATCTGGTTGGCAAGATCGGGATCCCACCAGACATGGTAGACATCGATCGCAACGCCGACATCCTCACCGAGCTTATCGCACATGTCGAGCGCCTGGCCGAGCGTGTTCACGCAGGCCCGGTCGGCGGCATACATCGGGTGCAGTGGCTCGATGGCGAGCTTGACGCCGGCAGCCTGCGCATGCGGCAGCACGGCGGCAATGCCGTCAAACACCATCTGGCGGGCGGCGACAATATCCTTCGAGCTGCCGGGCAATCCACCGACAACGAGCACCAGGCAATCGGCTGCGAAGGCCGCGGCCTCGTCGATGGCGCGCCTGTTGTCGTCGAGGTTCTTCTGCCAGTCGGCATCGTTTGCCGCCGGAAAGAAGCCGCCGCGGCAAAGTCCGGTCAGCTTGATGCCGTTCGATTTGACGATCCGCACCGCTTCGTCGAGACCGGCCTTGGCGACCTGGTCGCGCCACGGCGCGATCGAGGTGATGCCGTGTTTCAGGCAGATATCGACGGCTTCGGCGAAACCGCATTGTTCGCGGATCGTCGCCAGATTGATCGAAAGTCCTTCGACCTGCATGTCATTCCCTCTCATTGCCGTGCCGGCGCTTAGTGAACGCCATGGACGGCAAGCACCTGCTTCATGCGCGCCGTTGCGAGTTCCGGATCGGCGAGAACCCGCGCCTTGTCGGCCAGGCGGAAGAGTTCGGCCAGATGCGTCAGCGAACGGGTGCTCTGCTGGCCGCCGACCATGACGAAATGGTCCTGTAGGCCGTTGAGATAGGCGAGGAAGACGACGCCGGTCTTGTAGAAGCGCGTCGGCGCCTTGAAGATGTGGCGCGACAGCGGCACGGTCGGCTCGAGCAGATCGAAGAATTCGTGGTTACTCTTGCGGCCGAGCGCGTCGAGCGCAGCGGACGCTGCCGGCGCGATCGCATCGAAAATCCCGAGCAGCGCATCGGAATGACCCTCTTCGTCGCCGGCGATCAGTTCGGCATAGTTGAAGTCGTCGCCGGTATACATGCGCACGGCTTTAGGCAGTTGGCGGCGCATCGCCACTTCTTTCTCCTTAGAAAGCAGCGAGATCTTGATGCCGTCGACCTTGTCGGCATGTGCCTCGATCACCTCGAGGCAGGTGGACATCGCCTTGAGGTGGTCGCCGTTGCCCCAATAACCCTCGAGCGCCGGATCGAACATCTCGCCCAGCCAATGGATGATGACCGGTTCCTTGACCTGGCGGAGGATGCGGTCGTAGACGCGGATATAGTCATCCGGCCCTTTGGCGGCGGCCGCAAGCGCCCGGCTCGCCATAAGGATGATACGGCCGCCGGCTGCCTCCACCGTTTCGATCTGCTCCTCATAGGCCTTGAGGATCGTGTCGACGGTCACGTCGGGTCCCGGCGTTAGATGGTCGGTGCCGGCACCGCAGGCAATCAGCGCATCCTTGCGACCGGCCGCTTCGCCAAGCGCGCGGCGGATGAGCTCGCGCGCTTCCGACCAGCCGAGGCCCATGCCGCGCTGCGCCGTATCCATGGCTTCGGCGACGCCGAGGCCGAGATCCCAGAGCCGGTGGCGAAAGGCGAGCGTTCGGTCCCAGTCGATCGCCGGCGTCAGCCACGGGTCGTTGTCGGCGAGCGGATCGGCGACGACATGGGCGGCGGCAAAGGCGATGCGCGGGAAGGCCTTGGCGTCGCGCTTCTTCAGTTCGATCGGCGTGCCGGTCAGTGTGTAGGGGACGATCTTGCCGTCGAGGGGGAGATTGATCGTCGTCACGGTCAGAACTCCAATGCGGGAACGTCGAGCCAGCGGCGCTCTGCCCAGGATTTCAGGCCGAGTTCGGCAAGCTGCACGCCCTTGGCGCCGGCTTCCAAGCCATAGGGCCACGGCGCATCTTCGACGACATGGCGGATGAACATCTCCCACTGCGCCTTGAAGCCGTTGTCGAAAGCCTGCGTGTCCGGGACCTCGTCCCAGGTCTTGTAAAAGTCGATCGTCTGCGGCTGGTCGGGGTTCCAGACCGGCTTCGGCGTGTTGACGCGGTGCTGGCTCCAGCATTTCGTCAGGCCGGCGACAGCCGAACCATGCGTGCCGTCGACCTGGAAGGTGACGAGGTCGTCGCGGCGAACGCGAACAGCCCAGGAGGAGTTGATCTGCGCGATGGCGCCGCCCTCGAGCTCGAAGGTCGCATAGGCCGCATCATCGGTGTCGCAATCATAGGGCTTGCCCTGCTCATCGATGCGCTGGCCGATATGGGTGGCGCCGAGGCAGGAGACAGCCTTTACCTCGCCGAACAAATTGTCGAGCACGTAGCGCCAGTGGCAGAGCATGTCGAGGATGATGCCGCCGCCATCACCCTTGCGATAATTCCAGGACGGACGCTGGGCGGGCACGCCCCAATCGCCTTCGAAGACCCAGTAGCCGAATTCGCCGCGCACCGAGAGGATCTTGCCGAAAAAGCCGGAATCCTTCAGCAGCGCCAGCTTGCGCAGGCCCGGCAGGAACAGCTTGTCCTGCACGACGCCGTGCTTGAGCCCGGAGCCGCGCGCCTTGCGGGCAAGGTCGAGTGCCACTTGCAGATCGTCGGAGATCGGCTTTTCGCAATAGACATGCTTGCCGGCATCGATCGCCCTGGACAGCAGCTCGGCGCGCATCAGCGTCGTGCCGGCGTCGAAGAAGATCGTGTCGTCGGGATTGGCGAGAGCGGCATCGAGGTCGGTCGACCAGCGCCCGATGTTATGCTTCTTCGCCAGCTCTTCCATCTTGGCGCCGTTGCGGCCGACGATGATCGGGTCGATCTCGAGTTTCTCGCCCGATTTCAGCGTGATGCCGCCCTGGTCGCGGAAGGCGAGGATCGAACGCACCAGGTGCTGATTGTACCCCATGCGGCCGGTAACGCCGTGCAAGATGATCCCCAAGCGTGCCATTTTTCCTCCCTTGCAATTTTTTGCGGCGGGAGCGGGCATCCGGCCCGACCCTCCCAAGTCAGTAACTAAACAGTTACTTGATGGCAGAAGAGCAGCGAGGCTGTCAATAGTCAAATCCTGTTTTCGGGATTCAGCGCTTGATCGAGGCGAGCGTCACGTGGACGATATGCCTTTCCCAGGCATGGAGATGGGTCGGCTCGATCAGGTCCCGGCCGAAGATCGTCGAAAGCGTGTACTGGTTGGACAGGTAAAAATAGCCGAGCGAGGCGATCGTCAGATAGACGTGCAGGGGATCGGCGGTCTCGACGAAGACGCCCTGCTTCTTTCCCCGCTCGAGTACATCCGAAAGCTCGCCGATCAGATGCGAGTGCAGTTCTTTTAGCCGAACGGACTGGCGCAGCCAGCGGGCGCGATGCAGATTTTCCGTGCCGAGCAGGCTCAGGAATTCCGGGTGCTGGAGAAAATAACGCCAGGTGAAGAGCGCGAGTTCGCCGATGCCTTCTTCCGGGCTACGGTCGCCGATATGAAGCGCGCGCTCGGCCGTGCGGATGCCGACATAGGCTTCTTCGAGCACTCTGAGGTAGAGCTGCTCCTTGTCGCCGAAATAATGGTAGAGCATGCGCTTGTTGGTGCCGGCGCGTTCGGCGATGGCATCGACGCGGGCCCCGCCCATGCCGTTTTCGGCGAACTCGCGGGTTGCCGCTTCCAGGATCGCGGCGCGTGTCCGCTCCGGATCGCGTTGCGCCGTGCGTTCCTGAGATGGGCGCCGGGATTTTTTCTTTTCTCCGTTTTCCGCGTTGTCGTTCATCGTTTCCCCTCCGTCTCGGATGTTGCGCTCATAAGCCTTCGGTGCGAAATTGTAAAAACCGAATTTAGAAGGGCGGCCAGCAACAACCGACACCCCGCTTGACACGCTTGCCGCTTTGCCCGTAGCTTGTAACCAATTAGTTATTTATGCAAGGGTAACTACATCGGAAGCGTGTGGAGGCGCTTCCCCTTAGGAGGAGGAAAAAATGAGCCTACGTGTAAGCAGACGTAATTTCGTGGCGGGAGGCGCAACGCTTCTTTCGCTTTCGGCGCTCGGAACCAGCGCTTTGGCACAGGAAACGCGCCTGCGTCTCCTGTGGTGGGGCTCGCAGCCGCGCGCCGACCGCACCAACAAGGTCTCCCAACTTTACCAGACAAAGAATGCCGGTACGTCGATCACCGGCGAATTCCTCGGCTGGGGCGATTACTGGCCGCGTCTTGCGACCCAGGTCGCCGGCCGCAATGCGCCTGATATCATCCAGATGGACTATCGCTATATCGTTCAATATGCGCGGCGCGGTGCGCTTGCGCCGCTGGAATCCTATATGCCGGCGAAACTGAACCTCGACGATTTCGACAAGGCGCAGGTCGAAGGCGGCAGTGTCGACGGCCATCTCTATGGCGTCAGCCTCGGGGCGAACTCGGCCGCGACGGTGCTCAACACCACCGCCTTCAAGGAGGCCGGTGTCGATCTGCCGACGCAGGCGACAACCTGGGAAGAATTCGGCCGCATGGGCGCCGAGATCACCAAGGCGGGCAAACGCAAGGGCATGTTCGGCATCGCCGACGGCAGCGGCGGTGAACCGCTGTTCGAAAACTGGCTGCGTCAGCGCGGCAAGGGCCTCTATACCGCCGACGGCAAGATCGCCTTCGACGTCGACGATGCATCGGAATGGTACGACATGTGGGCCAAGTTCCGTGAGGCCGGCGCCTGCGTTCCTGCCGACGTCCAGGCGCTCGACAAGAACGACATCGAAACCAACACGGTATCGCTCGGCAAATCTGCGGCCGGCTTTGCCCATTCCAACCAGTTCGTCGCCTATCAGGCAATGAGCAAGGACAAGTTGGCGCTCACCAACTACATGCGCATCAAGGCGGATTCGAAGGGTGGCCACTATCGCAAGCCTTCGATGTTCTTCTCGGTCTCGGCCCAGTCGAAATCGGTGGAGCAAGCGGTCGACTACGTCAATTTCTTCGTCAAGAACCCCGAGGCGGCGGTGCTCCTGGATGTCGAACGCGGCATTCCGGAATCGGCCGCCATGCGCGAGGTCGTCGCGGCGAAGCTCGATGAGAACGGCAAGGTTGCCCTGGCATATGTCAGCGGTCTTGGCGACCTCGCCGGCAAATTGCCGCCGCCGCCGCCGGCCGGCGCCGGTGAGGGCGAGCTGATGTTGCGCAACATCGCCGAACAGGTCGGCTTCGGACAGCTGTCTCCCGCCGATGGCGGCAAACAGCTCGTCACTGAAATCACGCAGATTCTCGCACGAGGCTGATCCCGTATGAGCAATGCGATGCGCACGCCCGCAGGGGCCATATCAGTGGAAAGCTATCAGGGTGCCGTGGCCGAAGGACGCTTCCGGCGTCTCTGGAATGCCAATGCTCCCGGCTATCTCTTCCTTTTGCCATGGCTCATCGGCTTTTTCGGGTTGACCCTCGGGCCGGCCCTGATTTCGCTCTACCTTTCCTTCACCGACTTCGACATGATCCAGTCGCCGCGGTGGGTGGGGGCTGCGAATTACGTGCGCATCGCCACGGCGGATCCGAAATTCTCGGCCGCCATGCACGTAACCCTGACTTATGTCGTCTTATCGGTGCCGTTCAAGCTGACCTTCGCCTTGCTGGTCGCCATGGCGCTGAACCGCGGCCTGCGTGGGCTGCCGATCTATCGCGCCATCTTCTACCTCCCCTCACTGCTGGGTGGCAGCGTGGCGATCGCCGTGCTCTGGCGCCAGCTTTTCGCCAGTGACGGCCTCATCAACGCGGCCCTTGCCCAGATCGGCATCGAGGGACCGAGCTGGATCTCGCATCCGAACTATTCGATCTACACGCTGGTGGCGCTGTCCGTCTGGCAGTTCGGCTCGCCGATGATCATCTTCCTGGCCGGCCTGCGCCAGATCCCGCAGGATATGTATGAGGCCGCGAGCCTCGACGGCGCCTCGAAATTCCGGCAATTCTACAAGATCACGCTGCCACTTCTGACGCCGGTGATCTTCTTCAACGCCGTCGTCCAGACGATTGATGCCTTCAAGGCCTTCACGCCCGCCTTCATCATCTCCGGCGGCACGGGCGGTCCGATCAACTCGACGCTCTTTTACACGCTCTACCTCTATCAGGAAGCCTTCGGCAATTTCCGCATGGGCTATGCCTCGGCGCTCGCCTGGATCCTGGTGGTGATTATCGCGATCTTCACTGCCTTCTCCTTCCTGACCTCGCGTTATTGGGTGCACTACGATGACTGAGATGACCGCTTCCGTCACTGCGGCCAGGCCGCCATCGGACATCACCAAACGCAGTCTGCCGGCGTCGCTCATCATCCACGCCCTGCTGATCGCCGCATCGCTTCTGATGCTCTATCCTCTGTTGTGGATGGTTTCGGCATCGGTCAGGCCGGAAACCGAGATCTTCTCGTCGACCTCGCTCATCCCGTCGTCGATCGATTTCTCCTCCTATGCGCGCGGTTGGGTCGGCCTCGATGTCAGCTTCGGCCGGTTCTTCTGGAATTCGCTGGTCATTTCGCTGCTGGTGGTGACGGGCAATGTCATCGCCTGTTCGCTGACGGCCTTCGCCTTTGCGCGGCTGCGGTTCGTCGGCCGGAATTTCTGGTTCGCGATCATGCTCGGCACGCTGATGATCCCCTATCACGTGACGCTGATCCCGCAATATGTGCTCTTCCTCGATCTCGGCTGGGTCAACACCATCCTGCCGCTTGTCGTGCCGAAGTTCCTGGCAAGCGATGCCTTCTTCATCTTCCTGATGGTGCAGTTCTTCCGCGGTATCCCGCGCGAACTCGACGAGGCGGCGATGATGGATGGTTGCAGCGCCTGGCGCATCTATTGGAAGATCATGTTGCCGTTGTCGCTGCCGGTGCTGGCGACGGCCGCCATCTTCTCCTTCATATGGACCTGGGACGATTTCTTCGGTCCGCTGATCTACCTGAACGACATGAACACCTATACGATCCAGCTCGGCCTGCGGACCTTCGTGGACTCCACCAGCGCATCGGATTGGGGCGGTTTGTTCGCCATGTCGACCCTGACGCTGGTGCCGGTATTCTTCTTCTTCCTGTTCTTCCAGCGTCTGCTGATCGAGGGCATCGCCACGACGGGCATGAAGCGTTGACGGCGATAGCGGGAAAAAGCGACATGAGCATGAAGACGGTGGCGATCGTCGGCTGCGGCATCGGCCGCTCCCACATCGTCGAAGGCTACCTGCCGCATTCCGACAAGTTCAAGGTCGTGGCGATCTGCGACCTGAACGGAGAGCGTTTGTCGGCGGTCGGCGACGAGTTCGGTATCGAACGCCGCACCACCTCTTTTGCAGAACTGCTGGCCGACGACACGATCGACATCATCGATATCTGCACCCCACCCGGCATTCATCTGGAACAGGTGGTCGCGGCGCTCGCCGCCGGCAAACATGTCGTCTGCGAAAAGCCGCTGACCGGCTCGCTGGCCGGTGTCGATACCATCATGGAAGCGGAAAAAGCCGCCAAAGGCGTACTGATGCCGATCTTCCAATATCGCTATGGCGACGGTATCCAGAAAGCCAAGCGGATCATCGATGCCGGCATTGCCGGCAAGGCCTATACGGCTTCGGTCGAAACCTTCTGGTTGCGCAAGCCGGAATATTACGCCGTTCCCTGGCGCGGCAAATGGGCGACAGAACTCGGCGGCGTGCTCGTTACCCATGCGCTGCATCTGCACGACATGATGATGCATCTGATGGGCCCGGCAGCAAGGGTCTTCGGCCGTGTCGCCACCCGCGTCAACGATATCGAGGTCGAGGATTGCGCCTCCGCCAGCCTGCTGATGGAAAACGGCGCCTTTGTCTCGCTGTCCTGCACGCTTGGTTCGCAGGAACAATTGAGCCGGCTAAGGCTGCACTTCGAGAACGTCACGTTCGAAAGCAGCCACGAACCCTACACACCAGGCAAGGATCCCTGGAAGATTATCGCTGCGAATGACGAGGTGCGGGAGAAGATCGACCGGGTGATTGCCGACTGGCAGCCGGTCGCGCCGCGTTTCACCACCCAGATGGGCCAGTTCCACGCCTTCCTCAGCGGCCAGGGGCCGCTGCCGGTGACGACGGTGGATGCTCGTCGCGCGCTGGAACTGGTGACCGCCATTTACCAGTCTTCCGACAGCGGCGCCGACGTGCCGCTGCCGGTCGGTCCTGACAGTCCGAAATACGCCGATTGGCGCGCAAGAACGAAGTAACCGATAAATAAAACGAGAGGGTTTTGAGAAGATGGCAACCAGTGTCGTTCTTCAGAAGGTCGAGAAGCGCTACGGCTCGCTGGATGTGATCCATGGCATCGACCTGACGATCGATCCCGGCGAATTCGTCGTTTTCGTCGGCCCCTCCGGCTGCGGAAAATCGACCCTTCTGCGCATGATCGCCGGTCTCGAGGAGATCACCGCCGGCGCGCTGCTTCTCGACAGCGAGCGCATGAACGAGGTGGCGCCCGCCAAACGTGGCATCGCCATGGTTTTCCAGTCCTATGCCCTCTATCCCCATATGTCGGTTTACAAGAACCTTGCCTTCGGCCTGGAGACGGCGGGTTACAAGAAGACCGATATCCAGCCGAAGGTGAAGCGTGCCGCCGAGATCCTGCAGATCGAGAAGCTGCTGGAGCGCAAGCCGAAAGCGCTCTCCGGCGGTCAGCGTCAGCGTGTTGCGATCGGCCGCGCCATCGTGCGCGAACCGCGGATCTTCCTGTTCGACGAACCGCTGTCGAACCTCGATGCCGAACTGCGCGTGCAGATGCGCGTCGAGATCTCCCGCCTGCACCGCAGCCTGGGTAACACCATGATCTATGTCACCCATGACCAGGTCGAAGCCATGACGATGGCCGACAAGATCGTGGTGTTGAATTCCGGCCGCGTCGAGCAGGTCGGCGCGCCGCTCGATCTCTACAACAACCCGGCCAACCGCTTTGTCGCCGGTTTCATCGGCAGCCCGAAAATGAACTTTCTCAAGGCCCGCATCGAGCAGGTCGACGAGGCTGAAACCAGCATCCATGTCTGCGGCAATTCGGTTCGCCTGCCGCGCCGGCTGAAAGGCGAGGCTGGCCAGGACGTCACCTTCGGCATCCGTCCCGAGCATCTTTCCCTCGCCGAGGGCGCCATCGCACTGTCGACCGTCAACATCGATCTCGTCGAAAATCTCGGCGGCGCCACCATGCTTTACACGACGACGCCCGATAGCCAGCTCCTGACCGTTGCGCTCGACGGCCAGCAGAAGGTCGAGCGCGGCGCCAATGTGAAGACTTCCTTCGATCCGGCCCGCTGTCACGTCTTCGATGCCGCCGGCAAAACGATCTAACCGCCCTTCTTGACAGCCGATCCCCCTCTGCCCCATCATTTCTGGATGGGGCCGTTGGAACAGGATGAATCCTGTTCTAACTTAATTAGTTAGAGCATGATGTCGTCCGAAAACCGCTCACACTTTTCGGCATCATGCTCTGGGGGACAAGCATGACGCCTGAAGATAGGATTCATGCCCTTGGCATCTGGCAGGGCCCAATCGAGATTTCGCCGATATCCGGCGGCATTACCAACCGGAATTACCTAGTCAGCGATGCCGTGGCGCGCTGCGTGGTGAGGCTCGGCACCGATATTCCGATCCACCACATCAACAGGCAGAACGAGCTTGCCGCAAGCCGTGCGGCCCATGCCGCCGGCATATCGCCCGCTGTCATCCACCATTCGCCCGGCGTGCTGGTGCTCGAATATATCGAGGCACGGGCGCTTTCACCGGAGGATGTCAGGACACCGGAAATGCTGACCCGGATCGTCCCCTTGGTCCGTGCCTGCCACTGCGATATCGCCAGGCATTTCCGTGGTCAGGCAATGATCTTCTGGGTCTTCCACGTCATTCGCGACTACGCCGCCAATCTGAAGGCGTCGGGCAGCGCCTATCTCCCGCTGCTGTCGGCGCTGATCGGCAAGACCGAGACGCTGGAAGCAGCGGCAGGGCCGTTCGAGATCGCCTTCGGCCACAATGACCTGCTGGCCGCCAACTTTCTTGATGACGGCAAGCGGCTCTGGCTGATCGACTGGGACTATGCCGGCTTCAACACGCCGCTGTTCGACCTCGGCGGACTGGCCTCGAACAACGAACTCCCTGATGCGGCCGAGCGCATGATGTTGGAGATCTATTTCGACCGGCCGCTGACCGATGACCTCAGCCGGCGCTATGGCGCGATGAAATGCGCCTCGCTGCTGCGCGAGACGCTCTGGAGCATGATTTCGGAAATCCATTCCACCATCGATTTCGACTATTCCGGCTATACGGCCGAAAATCTCGCGCGCTTCGAACGCGCCTATCAAGCTTTTGAGCAGGACAATAAATGACGAAGGAATTACCGAAGACGGCAAAAGCCGTTGTCATCGGCGGCGGTATCATCGGCTGCTCGACGGCCTATCATCTCGGCAAACTCGGCTGGACCGATACCGTCCTCTTGGAGCGCAAGAAGCTCACCTCGGGAACCACTTTCCATGCCGCCGGCCTCGTTGGCCAGTTGCGCACCAGCGCCAACATCACCCAGCTTCTCGGTTATTCCGTCGATCTCTACAAACGGCTGGAGCAGGAAACCGGCCTCGGCACCGGCTGGAAGATGAATGGCGGCCTACGGCTTGCCTGCAACGAGGAGCGCTGGACGGAGGTCAGACGCCAGGCGACCACCGCCCATTCCTTCGGCTTGGAAATGCAATTGCTGACGCCGCAGGAAGCCTTCGATCTCTGGCCGTTGATGACGGTCGATGATCTGGTCGGGGCCGCTTTCCTTCCCACCGACGGCCAGGCCAATCCCTCCGACATTACTCAGGCGCTGGCGAAAGGCGCCCGCATGTCTGGTGTTTCGATCTTCGAGGATACCGAAGTTCTCGATCTCGAGATCGACAACGGAAGGATCCGCGCCGTCGTCACGGCGCAGGGGCGCATCGAATGCGAGCGCGTCGTCGTCTGCGCCGGCCAATGGACGCGCACCTTCGCTGCCCGTTTCGGCGTCAATGTGCCGCTGGTCTCCGTCGAGCATCAATACATCATCACCGAATCCTTCGGCGTGCCTTCCAATCTGCCGACGCTGCGCGATCCCGATCGCCTGACCTATTACAAGGAGGAAGTCGGCGGCATCGTCATGGGCGGCTACGAGCCGAACCCCATTGCCTGGGCGAAAGACGGGATCCCCGAAGGTTTCCACTACACGCTGCTGGACAGTAATTTCGACCACTTCGAGCCGATCATGGAACAGGCGCTCGGCCGCGTTCCGGCGCTGGAGAATGTCGGCGTCAAACAGCTGCTGAACGGCCCGGAAAGCTTCACGCCGGATGGCAATTTCATTCTCGGCGAGGCGCCGGAGCTGAAGAATTTCTTCGTCGGCGCCGGCTTCAACGCCTTCGGCATCGCCTCGGCCGGCGGCGCCGGCATGGCGCTTGCCGAATGGGTGACGAAAGGTGAGCCGCCCTACGATCTCTGGCCGGTCGACATCCGCCGTTTCGGCCGCCCGCATTTCGATACCGACTGGGTGCGCACGCGCACGCTCGAAGCCTATGGCAAGCACTACACCATGGCCTGGCCGTTCGAGGAGCATTCGAGCGGCCGCCCCTGCCGCAAATCGCCGCTCTATGACCGGCTGAAGGCGCAGGGCGCCTGTTTCGGTGAAAAGCTCGGCTGGGAGAGGCCGAACTGGTTTGCCGATCTTTTCGCCAACGAGGAGCCGAAGGATGTCTATAGCTATGGCCGCCAGAACTGGTTTGCCGCCGTCGGCCGCGAGCACAAGGCAGTGCGCGAGGCGGCCGTCATCTTCGACCAAACCTCATTCGCCAAATTCGTGCTGAAGGGCAGGGATGCCGAGGCGGCACTCTCCTGGATCGCCTCCAACGATGTCGCAAGGCCTGTGGGATCGCTCGTCTACACGCAGATGCTGAATGACAAGGGAGGAATCGAATGCGACGTGACGGTCGCCCGCATCGCCGAGGACGAATATTACATCGTCACCGGCACCGGTTTCGCCACCCATGACTTCAACTGGATCGCCCGCAATATTCCGGCGGAGATGCATGCCGAGCTGGTCGACGTCACCTCAGCCTATTGCGTGCTGTCGCTGATGGGACCGAATGCACGCGCCGTGCTGCAAAAGGTGACCGGCAGCGACGTTTCGAATGCGGCCTTCCCCTTCGGCAAGGTCAGAACCGTCGGCATATCGGGTTGCCCGGTGCGGGCGCTGCGCATCACCTATGTCGGCGAACTCGGCTATGAACTGCATATCCCGATTGAATATGCGACAACGGTCTATGACGTGCTGATGGCCGCCGGCGCCGAGCTTGGCCTCGTCAATGCCGGCTACCGCGCCATCGAGAGCTGCCGGCTGGAAAAAGGTTATCGCGCCTGGGGGTCCGATATCGGTCCCGACCATACGCCTGTCGAAGCCGGCCTCGGCTGGGCGGTGAAGATCAAGAAGAACATTGCCTTCCGCGGCCGTGAGGCGATCGAACGGCAACTATCGGGCGGCGTGAAGAAGCGCCTCGCTTGTTTCGTTCCCGACGACGCCGATGCCGTGCTGCTCGGCCGCGAAACGATCTATCGCGACGGCAAGCGCGTCGGCTGGCTGTCGAGCGGCGGCTTCGGTTATACGCTCGGCAAGCCGATCGGCTACGGCTATGTCCGCAGCCCCGACGGCGTGACGGAGGATTTCGTCCTCTCCGGCACTTATGAGCTCGATGTCGCCAGGGAACGCATTCCCTGCAAGGTGTCGCTGGCGCCGCTCTACGATCCCGATATGGCGCGGGTGAAGGCGTGACGGGTCGAATTCCTGTGCGCTCGAGCGTTCCGAGAGGGCGCGCCCTCTCCTATGTCGGAAAGGCTCAAAATAGCGGCAACCGATCGTCCTGGATCAGGATCTCCAGCTTATCCGACACATCCTGCGTCCACGCCCGGTGTCCGGTCAAAGCCGCCGGGAAAAGTCCGGGAAGGGTGAATAGCGCCGCCGAAATCGCCGGGCCGGTGCGCGGGACATCGGCGATCAAAGCGACAATTTCCTGAGCACGGGGATCACGTAGTTCGTAGCGATCGCCGTTGCCGTGTTCGCCGAGCGCATAGCGCATCCATGCTGCAACGGCGATCGCATAGGTTTCCGCCCTGTCGCCATGCGCCAGCGCCTCGCTAGCCGGTTCCAGCAGCCGCTGCGGCAGTTTCTGCGTGCCGTCCATGGCGATCTGATAGGTCCGATGGGCGATCGCCTTGTTTGCAAAGCGGGCTATCAATTCATTGGCATAGTCGTCGAGATCGATGCCGGGAACCGGATCGAGCGTTCTCGCCGCCGCATGCATATGGCGGTAGGCAAGGGCTGCCAGGGCTTCATCATCCATCACGTCGCGGATGAGTTCATAGCCGCCGATATAACCGAGGTAGGCGAGCAGCGAGTGGGCGCCGTTCAGCATCCTGAGCTTCATCTTCTCATAGGCCGAGACGTCTTCGACCATCAGTGCGCCGCGCACCTTTTCCCAGGCCGGCCGGCCGTTGGCGAAATGGTCTTCGATGACCCATTGCGTAAAGGGCTCCGTCTCGATCGCCGCCAAATCGGTGCGGCCCGTCAGCCGCTCGGCATCGGCATAGGTCGCGTCGGTGCTCGCCGGCGTGATGCGATCGACCATCGTCGACGGGAAGGGCACATTCGCTTCGATCCAGGTATGCAGATCGGCATCGATGCGGGAGGTGAATTCGAGCACGAGGCATTTCAGAACGGCGCCGTTGCTCGGCAGGTTGTCGCAGCTCAGCGGCGTAAAGGGGGCTATGCCCTTCTGCCGGCGGCGTGCAAGGCCTTCCACCAGATAGCCGATGACGCCGCGCGGCGCATGCCGGTTGGCGAGGTCGGCGACGATATCGGGATGTTTGAGGTCGAGGCCGCCGGTTGCCGGATTGAAACCATAGGCCTTTTCCGTCACCGTCATGCTGACGATGCGGATCGCGGGATCTTCGAGCCGCGCCAGCAGGCCGGCTGGATCGCGCGGCGCCACATGCGCCTTCAGGATCGAACCGATCACCTCAGCCGTCGTGCCCGATGTATCGCGGATCAGCGTCGTATAGAGCCCGTTCTGGGCGCTCAGATTGTCGGCGACATCAGGCGTGCGCAGGCTTGCCACCTCGATACCCCAGTCGCCGCCTGCGGCTGCAAGCGCACCATCCGTAAACGGCGCGAAATGCGCACGGAAAAACGCGCCAGGCCCCAGATGCAGAATGCCGCTTTTCAGCTGGCTGCGGTCATAGGCCGGAAGCTTCGCCGTCGGGGCGAGGCCGGAAAGGGTCTGCAGTCGTTCGGTCACAGCTTGTAGGCCTTCTTTGCATTGCCATAGGAGAGTTCGCCCGCAACGATCTCGGCTTCTTTCGTGGAAATCCGGTGCTCGGCGGCGAGCCCAGCGAGGAAGCCGCAGACTTCGCGGCGCCAGACGTCATGCCGCGCCGGGATTGAAAGCAGCGCCCGCGTATCGTCGTTAAACCCAGCCATATTAGCGAAGCCCGCCGTTTCCACCACTTGGTCGAGATAGCGGCGAATGCCGAGCGGGCTGTCGTGGAACCACCAGGGTGGGCCGATCATCAGGCAGGGCCAGTGGCCGACCATTGGCGCCATCTCGCGCGCATAGGTCGTCTCGTCGAGCGTGAACAGCAGCACGCGCAGCCCCGGCGCATGGCCGTATTTCGAAAGCAGCGCATCGAGGCCGCCGACCCAATCCGTGGGTTTCGGGATATCGGCGCCCATATTCGGGCCGCGCGTGGCAAAGAGCCCACGGTCGGTATTGCGTCTCGAACCGGCATGGATCTGCATCACCATGCCGTCCTCGGCCGAAAGCCCGGCCATCTCGGTCATCATCTGGCCGCGGAAGAGCTCGGCCTCTTCTGGCGAAAGCGGGCCCCTCAGCGCCTTGTCGAGCAGCGCCTGTTTTTCCGCAACCGGCAGATCGGCGGTGAAGGCTGTGGGTACACCGTGATCGGTTGCGGTAGCGCCGAACTGGCGGAAATAGGCGCGTCGGCGCCGATGCGCCTCGATCAGTCCGTCCCAGCGCGTCACCTCAGTGCCGGTGATCTCGCCGAATTTGACCAGATTGTCGCGGAAGCCGACGGCTTCGGGATCGGTGACGCTGTCCGGCCGGTAGGTGGTGCGCACCTTGCCGATCCAGCCGTCCGCCGCCAGCTTCTGGTGATGCACAAGCGGGTCGAGCGCGCCGTCCGTGGTCGCGATCGTTTCGATCCCGAATCGCTGATGCAGCGCCCGCGGACGGAATTCGGGAAGGGCGAGCTGGGCATTGATATGGTCGTAGAGCGCATTGGCATTGTCAGGTGTCAGCGGCTCGGTGCAGCCGAGCACGGCCGACATCGCGTGATCGACCCAGAGGCTCGAAGGCGTTCCGCGGAAGAGGTGATAATGCGCGGCAAAGGTCCGCCAGATCGCCCGTCCCGCAGCCACCGGCTTGCCATCGAGTCGCGGCACACCGAGCTCATCCAAGGTGACGCCGACGCTGTGCAGCATCCGGAAGAGATAGTGATCGGGAATGACCAGCAGCGAGGCGGCGTCTTCGAAGGGCTTGTCGTCGGCGAACCAGGCGGGTTCGGTGTGCCCGTGCGGGCTGACGATTGGAAGATTGCGCACCGTCTCGTAGAGATCTCGCGCAATGGTCCGTGTTGCCGGATCGGCCGGAAAGAGCCGGTCCGGATGAAGAAAGCCGTTTCCTGCATCCATCAGTATTCCTCCCTGATGGATAAGGGCCTACCCCACAACATCAGGCACGGCAAGGTCTTTTGGTAACCAAACGGTACAGTTTGGCGCATCGCTCCGCCAGCCATCGAAAGCATTGACGCGCTGGCCTATTTCCGCTTTGGGAGAACCATCTGTTCTGCCGGTTTCGGCAAAGGAGGATCGATGTCCGACGAGACGAACCGCATCACCCGGCTGGAGGAAATGCTGGCCCATCAGGCAAAAACGATAGAGGAGCTTTCCGATCAGCTGACCGAGCAATGGAAGATCGTGGAGCAGATGCGCACCAAGCTCGACCGGCTGACGGAACGTTTCCTGTCGCTCGAGGAGCAGTCGCTGGACGCGCCGGCAATTACCCGCCCGCCGCATTATTGACGGCGCGCTGCCGGTACGCGGCGGATACCGCGTGCCGGATTTCCTTGGCTGGCTGATCAGACGCCGCCGATGCAGAGATATTTCATTTCGAGATAATCGTCGGCGCCGTGCCGCGAGCCCTCGCGGCCAAGGCCCGATTGCTTGATGCCGCCAAAGGGCGCGGTCTCGGACGACATGATGCCGGTATTGATGCCGATCATGCCGTATTCCAGTGCTTCCGCCACGCGCCAGACCTTCTTCAGATCGCCGGCATAGAAATAGGCGGCCAGGCCGAATTCCGTGTCATTGGCCTCAGCTATGACATCTTCGACCGTCTCGAAGCGGAAGAGCGGCGCCACCGGGCCAAACGTTTCTTCGCGGGCCACCTTCATGCCGCGGGCGACGCCGGTCAGCACCGTCGGCGTGAAAAAGGTGCCGGCGCCGTCGATGCGCTTGCCGCCGGTCAGCACCTTGGCGCCCTTTGCAAGCGCGTCGCCGACATGGTCTTCCACCTTGGCAAGACCCTGCTCGTCGATCAGCGGCCCGATCATGACGCCCGGCTTGAAGCCGTCGCCGACTGACATTTCGGCGACCTTCGCAGCAAGCTTGGCCGCAAAGGCGTCATAGACGTTCGACTGGATGTAGAGGCGGTTGGCGCAGACGCAGGTCTGGCCGGCATTGCGATATTTGGAGGCGATCGCGCCCTCGACGGCGGCGTCGAGATCGGCATCGTCGAAGACGATGAAGGGCGCGTTGCCGCCGAGTTCCAGGCTCACTTTCTTGATCTGGTCGGCGCACTGCCGCATCAGGATGCGGCCCACCTCCGTCGAGCCGGTGAAGCTGATCTTGCGCACCTTGTCATTGCCGCAGAGCTCGCGGCCGATCGCCGGACCGTCGACGCCGACGACGAGGTTGAAGACGCCAGCCGGAATACCCGCCTGTTCGGCGAGCACGGCAAGCGCAATTGCCGTCAGCGGCGTCTGCTCGGCGGGCTTCGACACCACCGTGCAGCCGACGGCAAGTGCCGGCGCTATCTTGCGGGTGATCATCGCTGCCGGGAAATTCCACGGCGTGATCGTGCCGACGACGCCGACCGGTTGCCTGATGACGATCATCCGTTTGTCGTCGGAAGGCGCGGGGATCGTCTCGCCGTAGATGCGCTTGGCCTCTTCGGCATACCATTCGATATAGGCCGCGGCATAAAGGATCTCACCGCGCGCTTCCGGGAAGGGCTTGCCCATTTCGGCGGTCAGGATCGCGGCGAGCGCGTCTGAGTTGGCGACCATCAGGTCGAACCATTTGCGCAGGATGGCGCTGCGCTCCTTGGCCGGACGGGCAGCCCAGCCCGGCTGGGCGGCATGCGCCGCATCGATCGCCGTTCGCGTTTCTTCAGCACCCATATCGGGCAGCGAGGCGAGCAACTCGCCCGTTGCCGGGTTGAGCACGTCGAAGGTCTTTGCGGTATCGCCTGATGTCCAGACGCCGTTGATATAGCCGGCAGCGCGCAGGAAGGGCGAAGAGAAGGGAACGTGTCTGGTCAGGGCGGTGGTAAAAGCCATCTCATATCTCCTTGGGAGCGGCTGCCGGTTGCCGACGGCCGTCGAAATCCGGTTCCTGTCGCGTCACTTGGTCGAACTCGCTTCGAGCATCGAGGCCTCGAGAATGTCGAGCGCCTCGCCGAAAACCTCATCCTGGATGGTGATCGGCGCGAGGAAACGGATGACGTTGCCATGGACGCCGCAGGTGAGCAGGATCAGGCCCTTGTCGAGCGCGATCAGCCGCGCCCGATTGGCGAATTCCGCACTTGGCAATCCCGTCGTCCGGTCGTTGAATTCGACGGCGTTCATGAAGCCCGGTCCGCGGATATCGACGATCTCGGGCACCGTCTCGCGCAGCGATTCCAGCCGCTGCTTCAGCCGTCCGCCAAGCTGGTTGGCGCGGCCGCAGAGATCTTCGTCCTTGATGACGTCAAGCACGGCGTGGGCGGCAGCGATCCCGAGCGGATTGCCGCCATAGGTGCCGCCGAGCCCGCCCGGTCCCGGCGCATCCATGATTTCAGCGCGGCCGGTGACGGCGGCGAGCGGAAAGCCGCCAGCAAGGCTCTTTGCCATCGTCGTCAGGTCCGGCGCCACCTCGTGATGATCCATTGCGAACATCCTGCCGGTGCGGGCAAAACCGGTCTGCACCTCGTCGGCGATCAAGAGGATGCCGTGCTGGTCGCAGAGTTCGCGCAACGCCTTCATGAAGGCGGCGGGTGCGGAGTAGAAACCGCCTTCGCCCTGCACCGGCTCGATGATGATGGCGGCGACGCGCTGCGGATCAACATCGGCGGCGAAAAGCTTCTTCAGGGCTGTGAGCGACTGATCGGCGGTGACGCCGTGCAGCTCGACCGGGAAAGGAATATGGAACACATCGCCGGGCATTGCGCCGAAGCCCACCTTGTAGGGCACGACTTTGCCGGTCAGCGCCATACCCATGAAAGTGCGGCCATGGAAGCCGCCGCCGAATGCGATGACGGCCGAGCGGCCGGTGGCGGCACGCGCGATCTTGACGGCGTTCTCGACCGCTTCGGCACCCGTCGTAACAAAAATCGTCTTCTTCTCGAAATCACCAGGCACGAGCACGTTCAGCCGTTCGGCGAGGTGCACGTAGCTTTCGTAGGGCACCACCTGATGGCAGGTATGGGTGAAACGGTCGAGCTGATCCTTGACCGCGGCGATCACCCGCGGATGGCGGTGGCCGGTGTTGAGAACGGCGATGCCGGCGGCGAAATCGATGTAGCGGCGGCCTTCCTTGTCCCATATCTCGGCATTTTCTGCGCGATCGGCATAAATCTGGGTCGTCATGCCGACGCCGCGGGAGATGGCGGCGTTCTTCCGGTCGGTAAGGCTTGTCGCGTTCATCGGGTGTGCTCCTGCGCTGAAAGGGGGCTGGAATTATCTTGCAGAAGTTCTGCAAGCTATGTAGAAAACTCCTACATTTTTCCTGCAAGAAAACAAGCGGGATTTTTTGCTTCAAACATCACGCGTTTTGATGAATGCTCGCAGCGATTGGAATCGGGATGTTTCTGGATGAACGATAGCGGACCTGTGCGCTACAAGGTGGCGGAGGCCGCAAGGCTGGCGGGCGTTTCGGCCTCGACGCTGCGCCTCTGGGAAAGCCAGGGCCTTTTGGTTCCTGGCCGTTCGGAAACCGGCCATCGGCAATACAGCGCCGACGATGTGGCGCGGTTGAAGCGCATCTCTTGGTTTCGTGTCGAGCGTGGCCTCAATCCCGCGGCAATCCGTGAGGCGTTGGAAGGGGAGGAGCCTCCGGCCGATGGTGCGGAGGCAAGCCAGGGCGCGGGCCTCGGCCGCAAGCTGCGCAGCCTGCGCCATGCCGCCGGCAAGACGCTCGATCAGGTGGCTGGCGACATCGGCATCACCGCTTCGACGCTCTCGACGCTGGAGCGCACTTCGCAGGGCGTGAGCTTCAAGACCCTACATGACCTCGCCGAGTATTATGGCACCACCGTCTCGCGCCTTTCAGGCGAGGAAAGCGAGGAGGGATCGGCTGTGGTGCGTGCCGGGGCGTGGCGCACCTGGCCTGAAACAACGCCTGGAGTCGCGGTGCAGTTGCTCGCCGAAGGCCGCAGGATGATGGATTGTCATCGTTTCGTGCTGGCGCCGGGGGCGGCCAGCGAGGGCGCCTATCGTCACGAGGGCGAGGAATTCATGCATGTCCTGGCCGGCCGGCTCGAGCTGGTGCTCGACAGCGATCAGTTTTTCGATCTAGGCCCGGGCGATTCGCTCTATTTCGAAAGCCGCCGCTATCATTCCTGGCGCAACCGCCACGACGGCGAAACCGTGCTTCTCTGGATCAACACACCGCCGACATTCTGACCCACCCGTACAGGAAGCAGTTTCGCATTTTGCGGCGTTGCGCTATAGCGCTAAAACACGACGATTTCAGGCCGGTTCAGCCTGACATTCGAACGAAAGATAGTCTCATGGCTGCGACCATACGTTATCACCAAGGCGATATTTCCGCGGCCGATGCCGCCCGTTACACCGGCGCAATCGCCATCGACACCGAAACGCTCGGCTTAGTGCCGCGCCGGGATCGGCTCTGCGTCGTCCAGCTTTCGCCGGGTAACGGCACCGCCGACGTCATCCGTATCGCCGCCGGCCAGAAAGAGGCCCCCAATCTCGTCGCCCTGCTCGAAGATCCCACCCATCAGAAGATCTTTCATTACGGCCGCTTCGATATTGCCGTGCTCTTCCATACTTTCGGCGTCACGACGACGCCGGTGTTCTGCACCAAGATCGCCTCGCGCCTGATCCGGACCTATACCGATCGCCACGGGCTCAAGGATAATCTCAAGGAGATGCTCGACGTTGATGTCTCCAAGGCGCAGCAATCTTCCGATTGGGCGGCCGAGCCGCTATCTCAAGCCCAGCTCGAATATGCCGCGTCCGATGTGCTCTATCTGCACGCGTTGCGCGACAAGCTGACGGAACGCCTGCTTCGCGACGGCCGGTTCGACCATGCGACGGCCTGCTTTGCATTCCTGCCGACCCGCGCCAAGCTCGACCTGCTCGGCTGGGAAGAGGCCGATATCTTCGCCCACAGCTGATTAAATTGCCTGCGACACGCAGACAGACAAAGGCCGTGGACTGGCGTGTCCGCGGCGTTAGCGATTCGTTAACGCCTCTTTCCTAAAATTCCCATTAATGTTTATGCATTTCGATGACGCGGCTATTGCGTCATGCGGACAGGAGGATCTGCTGGGATGCAAGGGGGCCGGATGAGCGCGGTCCTTTTATAGAGCCTGCTTTCATCGTCACTTTGCGAAAGGAGCATGCCATGTTGACTCCCGTTCGTGCAGCGTCCAATGCAAGCTTTTCGTCCCAAGGCCAGACTGCGGCGATCGTCGCCGGCGGCCTCGGCCGTTCTGTGATTGCGCCGGCGCCTGTCAATCCCGTCGAAGCCGCCGACCTGAATTCCGCCATTGCCGGCAAGCTCAATATCCTGCTCCTTGCCGCGCGTGAGCGCATGGTCGAAGCCCTTTTCGATGCCATCGATGCCGCCGGCCGCGCGATCTCGCTGGATCGCGGCGAGGACGAGACCAATCTTGCCTTCGCCTCCCGGCTCGCCGATGCCATCCAGCGGCTGCCGGCTCTCAGGATCGACGAGGTCGAGCGCCAATTCACCGCAGAGGGCCATAGCCTGCCGCTCCGGATGATCGCCGCAGCCCTGAAGAACCCCACAGGCCCGGAAGCAGCCCGCATCGTCGCCTATCTGGAAATCGTCCGCTACAAGGATCGCGATCTCGCCGCCCGCGCCGTCGTCCGCTCCTACGGCCAGAACGACGCTTCGCCGATGCGCGCCGAAGCTCGTCCTGAGATCCAACTTCATGAGGATCGTGGGTCTGCCGCCACGCGCCAGCCGGCAGACAAGCTATCCGCGCCGGCCAGTTTGCTGATCGAGGCCGCGGCTCTGGCGACCGCCGAGGAAGTGGTCGTCGCCGAGGCCGTGGACGCAGAAGATCCGGAAACGCAGCAGCCTCAAAACCGGGCTCAGTCCGCGTCGGCGGCGGCAAGCGAGGTCGCCCCGGAAAAATCCGCGCCGCAGGAGATCGAAGCCGCGCCGGCCTTGCCGACCGAAGCCACAGCGACCGAGGACGCGCGGGAAACGCCGGAGGCGTCTGCCATCCAGCCTCGCGCGGTGTTGGAAAAGGGCGATCCCGTCATTCCCAGGAACTGGGCAGGAATTGTCGCTTCGATGACCGAAGAGGTCTCCGCGATGATTGTCACCATCATCGGCGAGCAGGATATTGAAGCCGTCGTGGAGGATGGTCCCGTCGAGGCGGCCGTTGAGATCGATGTGATCCTCGACGAAGCCGTCATCAGCGATGCGACCGAAACCTTGACCAGGCAGCCGGCGGAGTTCGCAGCACCGGATGCGCGCCAGTCCGCAGCGCTTCACCCTTCGCCGATGGATACCGAGATCGTGACTGCGGCTGCCCGTCAGCCGAAAGAGATCGCCGCGCCACCGCCAATGATGCCGATTTCCGAGACGGCCGAGGCGTCCTATCTGCCGCTGGCCGCAAGAATGCCGGAGGGGCTTGCCTATACGCAGCTGCCTTATCAGTTCGCCAAGGATGTTCCGTCGAACGAGAAGGCCGGTGAAACGAGCCACCAGCATCAGCACCACCACGATGGGGCACCGCCAGACCAGCAGCAGGAGGATCAGCAGCAGGCGCAATCGGGCAGCGGGGATGCCACGCCCGATCTGGAAGCTGCCAACGCGGCACCTGAGCGCAGGACGCCGAGGATGATTGATTCCGAGCCGACGCCACATCAGCCAGGCGCGGCCGAAGACCCTGTTTATGCGCTCTATCAGCGCATGGTCGGCTGGGAATAAATTTCCATAATCCAAGTCATCAGGAAGCGTGCAGCGGTTCCGGGATAACGAAATGCATAAAAACCAAGGACCAAAGCGCCGCGCTAGATCAACTTTGATGCGACGCGCTCTAGCCCGAAAATGAAGAACCCGCCGGATCGCTCCGGCGGGTTCTTCAATTCAAAAGGCGGATGCGAGGCTTATTCGCCGCCACGGTTCTTCAGGGCTGCGCCCAGGATGTCGCCGAGCGAAGCGCCGCTGTCGGACGAACCGAACTGGGCAACGGCTTCCTTCTCTTCCGCAATCTCCAGAGCCTTGATGGACAGCATGATCTTGCGGTCCTTCTTGGAGAAGTTGGTGACGCGGGCGTCGAAGACCTGGCCGACCGAGAAGCGCTCAGGGCGCTGTTCGTCGCGGTCGCGGGCAAGGTCAGCGCGGCGGATGAAGGAAGTGATGTCCTCGTGGTTGACGAGCTTCACTTCAACGCCGCCATCGTTGACTGCGATGACTTCGCAGGAAACGACTGCATTCTTGCGCAGGTCGCCTGATGCAGCGGCGTCGCCGACTGCATCCTTGCCGAGCTGCTTGATGCCGAGCGAGATGCGTTCCTTCTCGACATCGACGTCGAGAACGACGGCCTTGACGACGTCACCCTTGTTGAACTCCTCGATGACCTGTTCGCCCGGACGGTTCCAGTCGAGGTCGGAGAGGTGCACCATGCCGTCGACATCGCCGTCGAGGCCGATGAACAGGCCGAATTCGGTCTTGTTCTTGACTTCGCCTTCGACTTCAGTGCCGGCCGGATGGCTGCGGGCGAATGCTGCCCACGGGTTTTCCAGCGTCTGCTTGAGGCCGAGCGAGATACGGCGCTTGGACGGATCGACTTCGAGAACGACGACTTCGACTTCCTGGGTGGTCGACAGGATCTTGCCGGGGTGAACGTTCTTCTTGGTCCAGGACATTTCCGAGATATGGATCAGGCCTTCGATGCCCGGCTCCAGCTCGACGAACGCACCGTAGTCGGTGATATTCGTAACGGTACCGGAAATCTTCTTGCCTTCCGGATACTTGGCCTGGATGCCATCCCACGGATCGCTCTCGAGCTGCTTCATGCCGAGCGAGATGCGATGGGTTTCCTGGTTGATGCGGATGATCTGAACCTTGACCTGCTGGCCGATGTTCAGGATTTCCGACGGATGGTTCACACGGCGCCATGCCATGTCGGTGACGTGCAGCAGGCCGTCGATGCCGCCGAGGTCGACGAACGCACCGTAATCGGTGATGTTCTTGACAACGCCGTCGACAACCTGGCCTTCTTCGAGGTTCTGAACGATTTCAGAACGCTGCTCGGCACGGGACTCTTCCAGAACCGTACGGCGCGAAACCACGATGTTGCCGCGGCGCTTGTCCATCTTGAGGATTTCGAAGGGCTGCGGGTTATGCATCAGCGGAGTGACGTCGCGGATCGGGCGGATATCGACCTGCGAACGTGGCAGGAAGGCGATCGCACCGTCGAGGTCGACCGTGAAGCCACCCTTGACCTGGTTGAAGATCACACCTTCGACGCGCTCGCCGGCTTCGAACTTGGCTTCGAGCTTGACCCAGCTTTCTTCGCGGCGAGCCTTCTCGCGCGACAGAACTGCTTCGCCGAGCGCGTTTTCGATACGCTCAACGTAAACTTCGACTTCATCGCCAACCTTGAGCTGGCCGTCCTTGGCGCGGGCGCCGAATTCCTTGAGCGCGATGCGGCCTTCGACCTTCAGGCCGACGTCAACAACGGCGACATCCTTTTCGATGCCCGTGACGATACCCTTGGTAACATAGCCTTCGGCCAGATCGTTCTTGGCAAAAGACTCTTCGAGAAGGGCCGCGAAATCCTCGCGAGAGGGAGTAGCTACTGACATAAAATCTCCTGCGTGTCCTGAATAGCGAAGCGGACACGTACGCGCCGGTTGGTTTGCGTTGAACGGGCCTGAACCCAGTCCGCCCTCTTTCACGAGGGCAATCCGGCGCTTGGACGGAATTTCAGGCTGCATTAACAGCGATCCATGCTCCTGAGCATGCAAAATCGCTTCAATTTAGGCATTTCGGCTCAAGACCGCATCGATGATCGATTGTGCAGCTTGAAACGCGGCCTCTATACTCATTTCCGACGTATCAAGCAAGTGCGCATCATCAGCTGGTTTCAAAGGGCTGTCGGCCCGTCCCATGTCGCGTTCGTCGCGCCGTTTGACGTCTTCGAAAATCGCATCGAAATCGGCCGTCGCCCCCTTGCCGAGGATCTCGTCGTAACGGCGTCTTGCACGGACCTCCGGCGTCGCCGTTACATAGAGTTTGATAGGCGCATCCGGGCAGACGACCGTGCCGATATCACGCCCGTCGAGCACGGTTCCCGGCGCCTTTATCGAAAACCGCCGCTGCGCCTCGACCAGCGCCCGGCGCACCGCCGGCATCACGGCAATCTTCGAGGCGGCTTCGCCGATCTCATGTTTGGAAAGTATATCGCGATCCAATCCAGCGAGTTCAACCTCCCGCGCGATCTTTTCCGCCACCGCCTCGTCGTCGAGCGGCAGGCCGGCGTCGAGCAGCGCCTTGGCTGTGGCGCGATAGGTCAGGCCGGTATCCAGATGATGGAAGCCGTATCGCTCGGCGATGCGGCGCGAAAGCGTGCCCTTGCCGGCCGCCGCCGGGCCATCGATGGCGATGGTGAAGGTCTTCGTTGTCATGTGATCAATCCTGGAGCAGCGGGCTTACAGGCTCTGGCTGGAGCCAAGCATGGCGTAATCATTTGTAAACGCATAGCATTTCCTTCGCAAGGCCGTCCTTTTCGGCGACAATCTTCGCTACGTTCTGCGGCTGCCGCGGCTCGTTACCATACACCCGCCGGCCGGTCATCCGGCGGCGGCGGAAATAGCCTGCGCTCTGATCATAAAGTTTGGCTTTGACATGGGAAGCCACAGCGATTAAGGGGACCGGCTTATAAATTCCGATGGAACGCCGGCTTGATCGGCATTTGCCGAATCTCGCATTCGGCCATTCTCACGAGGCTTATAGTGGCGAAAGCGGAACTTGGAACCAAGCGTACCGATCCGGAAACCGGCAAGAAGTTTTATGATCTGAACCGGGATCCGGTCGTTTCTCCTTATACCGGCAAGTCCTACCCCCTGTCCTTCTTCCAGGAAACCTCGGCGATCGCCGAGGTTGCCGAGGAAGACGAGGTCGCGGAAGTCGATACTGAAAACACCGAAGTCGAACTGGTTTCGCTGGAAGATGCCGATGAGGCCGCAAGCGGCGACGACATCCCCGATATCGGCGATGACGATGTCGAAATCGAAGGCGATGACGACGACGATACCTTCCTCACACCCGACGAAGACGATGACGACGATGACATGAGCGACATCATCGGCGTGACCGGCGACGACGACGAAGTCTGACCACTGCATTTCGGCCCGGTGAGGAAAAAATTCTCCGGGCCGGATTTTTTAGGCTTGCTATCTCCGAAAACCGGAAGTAATAAGCCGCCACTCCGAAGGGCACGCCTTGAGGAGTATCCCAGGACCGGCCCTGCGCCGGACCACCTTGATGGGGCTATAGCTCAGCTGGGAGAGCGCTTGCATGGCATGCAAGAGGTCAGCGGTTCGATCCCGCTTAGCTCCACCACGCTTCGCCCTTACGGGCTTCGCGTGGCGCAGCCGCGAGAAACCGTTAGGCCGAAGCAGTGCCCGGCATAGCCCGAAGGGCGACGACGGGCTGAAACGCTGATGTGGTATGTCTATATTCTCCGCAGCGTCGATTTTCTCGATCAGGAATATACCGGGTCCACCGCAGATCTGAAACAACGGTTCGCCGCTCACAATGCCGGAAAATCCACCCACACGGCCAAATTCGCACCATGGATTTTGTTCTGGTATTGCGCCTTTCCTGACAAACACAAAGCGCTTGAATTCGAAGCATATCTGAAATCGCATTCCGGCAGGGCTTTTGCCAGCAAGAGACTGGTCCAGCCGCATTCGGATCCAGGTAAACTCTAACCGCCCCGCGTCGCCCCGGCAGGCCGCTCCCACAGCCCACCGGCGCCTCGAGCCTCACATCTCGACGATAACCGCTGTCACCGGCTTCATCACCGGCAGCACCAATAGTAAGACGGGAAAGGCGATTGCCCAGGAAAGCGCCCAAGGTGCGTACCCAGCAACGGATCGCCGTCGTTCTGTGAGAACAAGCGAGCCGACCTATGCTCCCTCAGCTGACGGCCGTGCTTCTCTCCGACCTGTCGGCAAAACAGGGCATCACCACTTCTTTCCTGGTGTCTCTCAGAGTAGCATTTCCGAGCGTGGCATCAGCCAACCGCAGTCGTCTTTGCCAATTCCTCAACAAAAGGAATTATCCTTCTGCCGCATCTCAGCGATTCGGCCCCAGGACCCTCCGCAATGACCAGAGCACGACGCCGTCGCCTCATCCGCACCCGACGGACCATGACCGGGATCGCCCTCGTTGGCTCGATTTCGTTTCTTGCCGGCATGACCGATGCGACCGGCCTGCTGCTGACCGGCGATTTCGTCTCCTTCATGACCGGCAATACGACGCGGGCGGCATTGGCCTTGAGCCAGGGCAACCTTTATCACGCGGCGGTACTGATCTCCGCCATTCTGGTTTTCGTGCTCGGCAATGCGGCCGGCATTGTAGTCGCCCATTTTTCGCAACGCCGCATTTTCGTGGTGCTTGGATGCGTCGGCCTCGTCCTGGCACTTGCTTCGATGATGACGATGCAAAACTTGCTGCTGTCGCGCTTCTATTTGATCGTTCTTGCCATGGGCATGGTGAACGCCGCCGTCGAGCAAATCGAGGGCCTGCCGATCGGGCTGACTTATGTCACAGGCGCACTGTCGCGCTTCGGCCGCGGCATCGGCCGCTGGATCATCGGCGATCGCCGTATCGAATGGACGATCCAGATCGTGCCCTGGGGCGGCATGCTGCTCGGGGCGATTGCCGGCGCCCTCGTGACGCGACTGACCGGCGCGTATGCGCTGTGGCTGGTCTCCCTTTTTGCGATGGTGCTTGCGCTTGCCGCCATGTTCATCCCCCGGCCGCTTCAGCGGCGCTTCAACCAGAAGATCGCGCCGCATCGATCGGCCGTCGCGCGGGCGAAATAGAGCCGTCGCATTCCTGTTACCGTCGAATCGGATAGGAAGGACCGCCGCCCATCCTCAAGGAGTAGGTCTTGTTCCTGATTTCGAAGCTCGTCTGGATTTTCGCTCAGCCGTTGTCGCTGGCATTCTTCCTCCTCATCATTGCCCTCATTGCCGGCCTTTTGCGCTGGCGTACCTTAAGTATCCTCGGCGCAGCCGGTTCGGCCCTTATCCTCTTCGTCACGCTCTACACCACGGCCGGCAACCTCATGATGCAGGGTCTCGAGCAGCGCTTCGCCAAGCCCGCCGCCGATCCGGATAGCCTGCAATGCATGATCGTGCTCGGCGGTGCTTTCGAAAACGAGGTGAACACGGCGCGCCATGGCATAGAATTCAACGCCGCGGCCGACCGCTTCGTCGAAGCTCTGCGGCTCGCACAGAAATTTCCGCAGTCGCGCATTCTGGTGTCGGGCGGCGACGGCTCGCTTTCGGGCATCTACGAAGGCGATGCGGCGGCATCCGAGCGGTTCTTCCCGCTCTTCGGCGTCGGCAGGGATCGCCTGATCGAGGAGAAGCAATCGCGCACCACCTTCGAAAACGCCGTCAACACCAAGGAATTCCTCGCAAGCCAGGGGCTTGCCAATTGCCTGCTGATCACCTCGGGTTTTCATATGCCGCGCTCCGTCGGCATCTTCCGCAAGCTCGGCATCGATATCGTGCCCTGGCCGACCGATTATCGCACCGACGGTGAGGTGAGGCCGGGGTTGGATTTCACCCAGCCGAGCCTCAACGCCCAGAACATGGCGACGGCGATCCGCGAATGGTACGGCCTGGTCGGCTATTATCTCGCCGGCCGGACATCGGAGCTCTATCCGGGCTGAGTTACTTTTTTGAAATGGTGACGAATTTCGTGCCGCGCACGCGGGCCGTCACCGTGCAGGGATCACCTTCGGTGCGGTCGCAGAAACGCGGATGCATCTTCATTGCCAGCACCATGTTGCCGAAGCGCTGGACGAAGTCGTAGCCATAGATCTGCGCCGTCGCGATCATGAAATAACCGCCTTCCGCCACCTGAAGATAGAAATTATAGGTGCAGCCGTCGTCATTGCACTGCGGCCCCTTCTGCCCGTCGCAGGTCAGCTGGCCCTCGTTGACCACCGCATCGATCAGGCCGTCATTGTTGATGTCCTGCCGGATGATGAAGCCGTCGGCGAACTCGGCCGTCTTGCACTGCTCCTGGAAATGTTTCTTCTCGTAGATCTCCGGATCGGAAATCAGCGATTGCTGGCCGAAGGCGACAGCCGGCGTGAAAAGCAGCAGGACGATATTCAGAACGGCGAGCACCAGCGTTTTCACGGCTTTCCTCTTTTGGATAAAGGCTCTGCAGCCTGATGCATGTCGCCCGAATGTGTGCAGCGGATTTGGGACAACGGCATGCATCGTATAAAGACTTTGGCTTTATGGCGCCGCCGCCTTGCGCCGCCCTTGCCATCATGGTTCTTTCGGCAAAAACATAAGCCGGTTCTGGGGGCCGCATGTCCTTGCTCGTTTATCTCGATTATGCCGGCATTGCGCTGTTTGCTGCGACAGGCGCGCTTGCCGCCTCGCGCAAGCAGCTGGACCTGATCGGCTTTCTATTTTTCGCCATGGTCACGGGAACCGGCGGCGGCACCGTGCGCGATATCGTGCTCGGCCGCGTGCCGGTCTTTTGGGTGCTGAACCCCGCCTATATCCTCGTCTGCTGCGTCATGGGCGTCGTCGTTTTCTTCACCGCCCACCTGCTGGAATCGCGCTATCGGCTGCTGATCTGGCTGGATGCGATCGGTCTTGCCGCCTATTGCGTGCTCGGCGCCGCCAAGGGCCTTGCCGCCACCGGTTCGCCGACCATCGCGATCGTCACCGGCACGCTGACGGCGACCTTCGGCGGCATTCTGCGCGATCTGATGGCAAACGAGCCTTCGGTGCTCTTGCGGCCGGAAATATACGTCACCGCAGCCCTCGTCGGCGCCGGTGTGTTCACGCTCGCCAATGCGCTGGGAATGCCGCTCTATCTGGCGTCTGCCTGCGGCGTCGTGGCGGCCTTTGCGGTGCGCGGCGGAGCACTGTGGTTCGGCTGGACCTTCCCGACTTACAGGCACAAGCCCGGCCGGCATCCCGACGATGTGATGTGAAGAAGCGGTGTCGTCAGCCCTGCTTCGCCCGCAGACGGATCACCACGTCGACATGGGCGATTTCCATCCCCTCCGGCGGCTCCGGCAGGTTTGCGATCGTCAGGTTGCTGACCGGAATATCGAGTACCTCGTTTTCGCCTTCGACGAAGAAATGGTGGTGGTCGGAAACATTGGTGTCGAAATAGGTCCTGGCGCTCTCGACGGCGAGAACGCGGATGAGACCGGCTTCAGTGAATTGGTGCAGCGTGTTGTAGACCGTTGCCAGCGACACCGGAACGCCGGCTGCAACCGCCTCCTCATGCAGTTCCTCAACGGTCAGATGCCGGTCGCCCTTGGCAAACAGGAGGTCGCCGAGCGCGACACGCTGGCGGGTGGGGCGCAGGCCCGCGCCGCGCAGCCTTACCTCTATTGCGATCGGGAGTGCACCCGTCATCAAAACCAACTCCGGTTATTCCTGCATAATTCAATCATGTTTCTTCAAGCGGTATAACTTTTGCACCGGAGCCTTTCAATAGTTCAATGGGGACAAGAGCCTGATAAACGCGGCCAAAACGGGCTTTTGACGCAAATAGGTCTGGTCGCAGCCCTGGCCTTCCTGTATGCGACCACCAAATAATAGCGCAAGCTTGGTCCGGGACCGTGAATGAAGCTGCCTTGCTCGTGCTTCATTTTCTGAAGAATCTGGACTACATGTTCATAACCATGGGCTCACGCGGGAGGGAAAAGAAACTTTATGACGACAAGACAGTCCAGCTTCTCGTACGACGAACTCATCGCCTGCGCACATGGCGAGCTGTTCGGGCCCGGCAATGCGCAGCTTCCCCTGCCGCCCATGCTGATGGTTCACCGCATCACCGATATTTCCGAAACGGGCGGGACTTTCGACAAGGGTTATCTCAGGGCCGAATACGACGTACGCCCTGACGATTGGTATTTTCCCTGCCATTTCGAAGGCAATCCGATTATGCCGGGCTGCCTCGGCCTTGATGGCATGTGGCAGCTGACCGGCTTCTTCCTGGGCTGGCTCGGCGAGGCAGGCCGCGGCATGGCCCTGTCGACAGGCGAAGTGAAATTCAAGGGCATGGTCCGGCCCCAGACGAAGCTGATCGAATACGGCATCGACTTCAAGCGTGTCATGCGCGGCCGTCTGGTCCTCGGCACGGCCGACGGCTGGCTGAAGGCTGACGGCGAGACCATATACCAGGCGGCCGATCTTCGCGTCGGTCTCTCGAAAGACAAGACGGCCTGAACCGTATCTCAAGCGGCTCACGAAACAAAAAAGGTTTGATCAGATGAGACGGGTAGTTGTCACGGGTCTGGGTGTGGTGTCCTCGATCGGAAACGACGCCGCCGAAGTCACCGAATCCTTGCGGCAGGCAAAGTCCGGTATCTCCTTCTCCAGCGATTTCGCAGAGCACGGCTTCAGGTGCCAGGTCTGGGGCAGCCCCAAGCTCGGTTCGGCAGAGCTGGCGGAACTGGTCGATCGCCGCGCCATGCGCTTCCTGTCGCAGGGCGGCGCCTGGAACCATGTCGCCATGAAGCAGGCACTTGCCGATTCCGGGCTGGAAGAGAAGGACTACGCTCAGAACGAGCGCACCGGCATCATCATGGGCTCCGGCGGTCCGTCCACCCGCACCCTGATCGAGGCGGCTGAGATCACCGTGAAGAACAACAGCCCGAAGCGCATCGGCCCCTTCGCCGTGCCGAAGGCGATGTCCTCGACCGCATCGGCGACGCTTGCCACCTGGTTCAAGATCCACGGCGTCAATTATTCGATCTCGTCTGCCTGCTCGACATCGGCGCATTGCATCGGCAACGCCGCCGAGATGATCCAGTGGGGCAAGCAGGACGTGATGTTTGCCGGCGGCCACGAGGATCTCGATTGGACCATGTCCAACCTCTTCGACGCCATGGGCGCCATGTCCTCCAAGTACAACGATACGCCCGATACCGCTTCGCGCGCCTATGATGTCAACCGCGACGGTTTTGTCATCGCCGGCGGCGCCGGCGTGCTGGTGCTCGAGGAGCTGGAGCACGCCAAGGCCCGCGGCGCCAAGATCTACGCCGAAATCGTCGGCTACGGCGCAACCTCGGATGGCTACGACATGGTCGCCCCCTCGGGCGAGGGCGCCATCCGCTGTATGCGCCAGGCGCTCGCCACCGTCAAAGGCGATGTCGACTACGTCAACACCCACGGCACCTCGACGCCGGTCGGCGACAGCAAGGAAATCGGCGCCATCCGCGAGGTATTCGGCGCCAAGATCCCGCATATTCAGTCGACCAAGTCGCTGACCGGTCATTCGCTCGGCGCTGCCGGCGTGCAGGAATCGATCTATTCCCTGTTGATGATGCAACATGGCTTCATCGGCGAAAGCGCTCATATCTCAGAGCTCGATCCGGAATTCGAAGGCGTGCCGATCGTGCGCAAGCGTATCGACGATGCGAAGATCGATATCGCCCTCTCCAACTCCTTCGGCTTCGGCGGCACCAACGCCACGCTGGTCTTCCAGCGTTATAACGGATAATAACATGTCGGGAATCATGCAGGGTAAGCGCGGCCTCATCATGGGCGTCGCAAACAACCATTCGATCGCCTGGGGGATTTCAAAAGCTCTCGCCGCACAGGGTGCGGAACTCGCCTTCACCTATCAGGGCGATGCGCTGGGCAAGCGCGTCAAGCCGCTGGCTGCCGAAGTCGGCTCGGATTTCGTGCTGCCCTGCGATGTCGAGGACGTCGCCTCGGTCGATACCGTGGTCGACGCGATCAGCGAGCGCTGGGGCAAACTCGATTTCATCGTCCACGCCATCGGTTTTTCCGACAAGAACGAGCTGAAGGGTCTCTACGCCGATACGACGCGGGAGAATTTCAGCCGCACCATGGTCATTTCCTGTTTCTCCTTCACCGAGATCGCCAAGCGCTGTGCTCCGTTGATGGAAGACGGCGGTGCGATGCTGACACTGACCTATAACGGTTCGACGCGCGTGATCCCGAATTACAACGTCATGGGCGTCGCCAAGGCAGCGCTCGAGGCTTCGGTGCGTTATCTCGCCGCCGATTACGGTCCGCGCGGCATCCGCGTCAACGCCATATCAGCCGGCCCGATCCGGACGCTGGCCGGCGCCGGCATCTCCGATGCGCGCGCGATCCTTTCCTGGAACCAGCGCAATGCGCCGCTGCGCAAGTCCGTGACCATCGATCAGGTCGGCGGTTCGGCTCTCTACCTGCTCTCCGACCTTTCCGCCGGCGTCACCGGCGAAATCCATTTCGTCGACGCCGGCTTCAATGTCACCTCCATGCCGACGCTGGACACGCTGCGCAGGGCGGACGTCGACTAGCTGCTATCTCGATCTGAAACTCAAAAGGCCGTGCGCAGATGGTGCGCACGGCCTTTTTTCTTTCGATCGACGAAAGGGAACGGTTCGAGCCCTGACCCTTACTTCTTCGCCCACAGCACCTTGAAACGGGCGTTGCGGCAGGTTTCGCCGCTTTCCCTGAAATTCGCCGCCAGAACCGGCTCGTAGGGCAGCCCGCGATTGGCGACGAGCATCAGGCGGCCGCCGCCGCGAAGCGCGGATGCGGCTGTCTTGATCATTGCCTGGCCGAGAGCCGGATCGGCGGCGTGCCCTTCGTGGAAGGGCGGGTTCATAATGACGAGATCGTATTTGTCCTTGACCGGCTCTCCCGCCAGATCATGCCAGAAAAAGCGCGCAGGCGCTTTCGGGCAGTTCTCCGCCAGATTATCCCTCGCAGCCTCCAGAGCCGCGTGATCGGCCTCGTAGAGGTCGAGGCGGGTCAGTCCGCGCGACTTCTGCGCCATCTCGACGGAGAGATAACCCCATCCGGCGCCGAAATCCGCAACGTCGCCGGTAAAATCCTGCGGCAGCCGCGAGGCGAGCAGTTCCGACCCGGCATCGATCCGGTCATGCGAGAACATGCCGGCGGTCGCATGGAATCGGCCGTCGACGCGCACCGGCGCCTTTACCAGCTTGGAGACGATGTCGTCGCCATCGGCAGGGCGGCCGAACCAGAAGGCTACACCGTGATATTTCGGCATATGGTCGATTGCGAGGTTGAAACCTTCAAGGCGCTTGCGCAGCGGCTGGATGCCGTCTTCCTTGGCGCCGGCAACGACGATCAGGCCGCCGACCCGCGTGCGGGCGATTGCCGCGGCGAGATTGGCCTCGTTCTCGCCCTTGTGCTTCGTGCAGAGCACCAGGGCGGCATCGTAGTCCTCGCCGTCGATCTCGGGCTTTGCTTCGATCCGCTGCGCCAGCAGCTGCCGGTAGAGCGGCCGGAAGCCCTGGACGGCGCTGAGCGAGGCGGCAAAGCCGTCCGGCAGCGCAAAGCCGGCCTCGGCGCCGAGGAAGAGCACGCGCTCGCCCTCACTGGGCACCGCGACTGTGTCGCTGGCAAAGGGATGGAACAGGGTCTTCAGCGTCTCGCGGCTCATGGGTCTCGTCTCGTTAAAAGCATGTCGCGCAAAGGTGTTGAGCGGTTTTGCGACCACGACATGCGCAAAACCAGGATACAAAAAGGGCGCGGAAGCATTCCCGCGCCCGGAATTAAATCTGGAAGGCGCGGCTTATTCGGCCGCTTCTTCCTTCTTCTTCTCGTTCGGGATCTCCTGGCCGGTGGCCTGGTCGACAACCTTCATCGACAGGCGAACCTTGCCGCGTTCATCAAAGCCGAGCAGCTTGACCCAGACCTTGTCGCCTTCCTTGACGACGTCCTGCGTCTTGGCAACACGCTCGGAAGCGAGCTGCGAGATGTGGACGAGGCCGTCGCGGGCGCCGAAGAAGTTGACGAAGGCGCCGAAGTCGGCGGTCTTGACGACCGTGCCCTCGTAGACCTGGCCGATCTCGGGCTCGGCAACGATCGAGTGGATCCACTTGCGCGCCGCTTCGATCTCCTTGCCGGAGGAGGAGGCAATCTTGACGGTGCCGTCGTCCTCGATGTTGATCTTCGCGCCGGTCTTTTCGACGATTTCGCGAATGACCTTGCCGCCGGAGCCGATGACTTCACGGATCTTGTCGACCGGGATGTTCATGACTTCGATGCGCGGAGCGAATTCGCCGAGCTGGCCGCGGCTTTCGGTGATGGCCTTGGACATTTCGCCGAGAATGTGGGCGCGACCGCCCTGGGCCTGGCCAAGGGCGACCTTCATGATCTCTTCGGTGATACCGGCGATCTTGATGTCCATCTGCAGCGAGGTGATGCCGTCGGCGGTCCCTGCAACCTTGAAGTCCATATCGCCGAGGTGGTCTTCGTCACCGAGAATGTCGGAGAGGACGGCGAAGCGATCGCCTTCCAGGATCAGACCCATGGCGATACCGGCAACCGGCTTTGCCAGCGGAACGCCGGCGTCCATCAGAGCGAGCGAAGTACCGCAGACGGTCGCCATCGAGGACGAGCCGTTCGACTCGGTGATTTCGGAGACGACGCGCAGCGTGTAGGGGAACTGCTCAGGCGTCGGCAGCATCGGACGGATCGCGCGCCATGCGAGCTTGCCGTGGCCGATTTCGCGGCGGCCCGGGGAGCCCATGCGGCCGGTTTCGCCAACCGAGTAGGGAGGGAAGTTGTAATGGAGCAGGAAGCGCTCCTTGTACATGCCCGTCAGGCTGTCGACATACTGCTCGTCTTCGCCGGTGCCAAGCGTGGCAACCACGATCGCCTGCGTTTCACCGCGGGTAAACAGCGCCGAACCATGGGTGCGCGGCAGGAGGCCGACTTCCGAAACGATCGGACGAACGGTTTCGAGGTCGCGGCCGTCGATGCGGCTCTTGGTGTCGAGGATGTTCCAGCGAACGATCTTCGCCTGCAGGTGCTTGAAGACGGCGCCGATGACTTCGGCGCTGTACTTGGGCTCGACGCCCTCGGGGAAGAAGTGAGACTTGACCTTTGCCTTGACGGCGTCGACGGCTGCATAGCGATCAGCCTTCTGGGTGATCTTGTAGCCTTCGCGCAGTTCAGCTTCAAAATGCTTGAGCATTTCGGCTTCGAGTTCGGAATGGTCTTCCGGCTGGAAATCACGCGGTTCCTTGGCGGCAACTTCGGCGAGCTTGATGATCGCGTCGAGAACCGGCTGGAAGCCCTTGTGGCCGAACATGACGGCGCCGAGCATGACGTCTTCGTTCAGTTCCTTGGCTTCGGACTCGACCATCAGCACGGCGTCGTAGGTGCCGGCGACGACGAGGTCGAGGCTCGATTCGTCCATCTCGTCGAGATGCGGGTTGAGAACATATTCGCCGTTGATGTAGCCGACGCGCGCGCCGCCGACCGGGCCCATGAAGGGAATGCCGGAGAGCGTGAGCGCTGCAGACGCAGCAACCATCGACAATACGTCGGGATCGTTTTCAAGGTCGTGCTGAACGACGGTCACGACGACCTGCGTGTCGTTCTTGTAGCCTTCCGGGAACAGCGGGCGGATCGGGCGGTCGATCAGGCGGGAAACCAGCGTTTCCTTTTCAGACGGACGACCTTCGCGCTTGAAGTAGCCGCCGGGGATCTTGCCGGCTGCGTAGGTCTTTTCCTGATAGTTGACCGTCAGCGGGAAGAAGTCCTGGCCGGGCTTCGGAGCCTTGGCGGAAACGACGGTGGCGAGAACCACGGTTTCGCCATAGGTGGCGAGAACCGCGCCGTCGGCCTGACGGGCTATCTTGCCGGTTTCGAGCTTCAGCGGGCGGCCGGCCCACTCGATTTCGACTGTGTGGGTATTAAACATGACTTGTCCTTCAATGCGGGAGCACGCGCCATCGCCGATATCAAGGCGCAGCGCACAGTCGACCGCAAATAATGTGACGTATCACGGGCAAGACAACGGGAGGCTTTTCATCCTTGGTTTCCTCGATAAATCCGAGGGTCCCTGAGAAAACCAAGCCAAAGCCTCGAGAAGCCTTGGCCGAAAGCATCCGGCAATCCTGCCCCATGACAGGTCAACGGTTGGTTTGGCAGAACCGGCCCATCCGGGTCCGCCGGTCTTTTCCACCGCTTGAAGATAGGGCGCGGCTGGAACATTTCATCGGGAACCATGTCCCGAAACAGATCCGGCGGGCACTTGGAAAGCGCCCGCCGGACAATCTTAGCGGCGGATACCCAGGCTGGAAATCAGCTTGGAATAGCGGCCTTCATCCTTCTTCTTGAGATAATCAAGAAGCGAGCGGCGGCTCGAAACCATCGTCAACAGGCCACGGCGGGAATGGTTATCCTTCTTGTGGTCCTTGAAGTGTCCGGTCAGGTTGTTGATGCGTTCGGTCAGGATCGCGACCTGGACTTCCGGAGAACCGGTATCGCCTTCGACGGTTGCGTATTCCTTGATCAGCGCAGACTTGCGCTCAGCAGTGATCGACATCGGGTGATCCTTTCTAAGAGAGGAGATAAAGGTCGCCAAAAGCCGGGATGTCGTCCAGCTTTGGCCGTGAATGCGAGCAGGCGAACCTGACGCTGGCGCTGCCTATAAACCAAATAAGCAGCGATGGAAAGAGGGGAGCTCCCGCGGCGGTTTTCAGCGGCCCGCCATGGCCTCCCGGATCATTGCATCGTAACCTGCGGGATCCTGCAGCATGGCGAAATGGCTGGCGTCTTTCAGGATCACGAGCTTTGCGCCCGGAATTTCTTTGGCCATCATCTCCGTATGGTCGAGCTTCACGGCTTCATCATGGTCGCCGATGGCGAGCGTGACCGGTATCGTGATCTTTCCAAGATCCGCCGCCGTCCAGGCCGGCTGTGTCGCCCACATCTCGGAAATCTGGGTGACGAAGGCATCATATTCGTTCGGCGTCGGCGACAGCTTCCGGTACTGTTCACCGGCGACGTTGATGTAGTCGTTGAAGGTCTTGTTTCTCAAGACGTCAGGCTTGACGCCGTCGGTGGTGACATTGGCGGCCTGCGCAATGACGCGCGTCAGCTTTTCCGGATGTTTCATCGCCATGTCGATGCCGATAATGCCGCCGTCGGACCATCCCACCAGCGTCACCTTGCCGATCTGCAAATGGTCGAGAAGCGCGGCATAATCCGATGTCATCAGATCGTAGCCGAAGGGCTGTCGGCTGCGCGTCGAGCGCCCATGTCCGCGGCTGTCGGCAACGATGACCAGATGATCCTTGGCAAAATCGGCGATCTGATGACCCCAGACCTCGGCATTTCCAAGACCTCCATGGATGAAGAGGATCGGGTCGCCTTCACCATATTCGGCGTAATACATCTTGATGTCGTTCACATCGGCCATGCCGCTCGTCTTCGGCACGGGCATTGCAGGAAAGGCCGGGAGCTCGGCCCAGCGCTCGGCGGATTGAGCGCCGGCAACAGTCAGGAACATCGAAAAGAACGTCAGTATGCCGATAGTGGTTGCGCGCATAATCATCCCCTTGTCGGGCCGCCATGGCCCTTCGGGCCGCCACGGCCCGAAAGGAAGATATCGCATCGCTAACGCCTGACAATCGTTAGCTGTACAGACTCAGCCGAAAACCCGCTTCGGGCGAAACTCGCCCTGGCCGATCTCGCCGATCGCAATCAGCCTGCCGCGGGCCGTCGCATAGGCTTCGCTTTCGGCAACCGGCGCATCGCGGCCACGCACGAGGATCGGGTTGCCCATCTTCAGCCGGTGCGCCTGATCGTCGTTGATGACGAGATGGGGCAGGGCGGAAAGCGCCTCGCAGGTGTTGATCAGCAGCGCATCGAGGGCGGCAAGCCGCTCGTCCATATCCTCGATTGCCTCCAGCGCCACAAGGTCTGCGAGCGGCACCATGGCCTCTTCCGCGAACGGCGCGACGAAGGTGCGCCGCAGCCCGGACACGTGGCCATAGCAGCCGAGCTCCCGGCCGAAATCGCGGGCGAGCGCCCTGACATAGGTGCCCTTGCCGCATTCGACTTCGAAATGCGCGGTATTGGCATCCGGGCAGGCGAGCAATGTCAGCCGGAAGATATCGACTTCGCGCGAGGGGATCTCGACAACTTCGCCTTCGCGCGCCAGATCATAGGCGCGTTCACCCGATATCTTGATCGCCGAAAACTGCGGCGGCACCTGGCTGATGGTGCCGATATAGCTGGCTAGGATATCGCGGATCTGCTGTTCGCTCGGGCGTTTGTCCGAGCTTTCGGTCACGTCGCCCTCGAGATCGTCCGTCGCGCGTTCCTCGCCCCAGCTGACCGTGAATTCATAGATTTTGCGGCCGTCCATCACATAGGGAACGGTCTTGGTCGCATCGCCGAGCGCGATCGGCAGCATGCCGGAGGCGAGCGGATCGAGCGTGCCGGCATGACCGGCCTTCTGCGCCTTAAAGAGCCACTTGATCTTGGAAACGGCTTCCGTCGAGCCGAAATCCACCGGCTTGTCGAGGATCAGCCAGCCGGAAATCGGCCGGCCCTTGGGTTTGCGTGGTTTGGACATGCGTCTCTTCTGTTTATTGTTCGTCATTATCGCCGTCGAGGTCGCGTTGCACCTCGGGCGAACGCAGCAGCTCGTCGATTTTCTTGTAGTTGTCAAAGCTGGTATCGTCGCGGAACCGCACCTCCGGCATGTATTTCATCTGCCGAAGCTGTTGCCCGAGCCTGCCGCGGATATACCTCGCATTACGGTTCAACGCCTCGATGACGATGCTGTGGTCGGAAACGCCGAGCGGTGTCACATAGGCGGTGGCCATCTTGAGGTCGGGCGACATGCGCACTTCCGAGATCGAGATCACGGTCGCTTCGATGACGTCGTCGCGCACTTCGCCGCGCTGCAATACCTGGGTGATCGCGGCGCGAACCTGTTCGCCAACGCGCAGCATGCGCTGCGAAGGCGCGGAAGAAGTCGATCTGGTCATTGTTATCTCTATTTGCCGATGCGGCTGGGAATCGAACCCGTCAAAGGAGAGCGTCCATGACTCTTTTGGCAGAAAAGGTCAAGTCGCAGGTACCCGAAAGCCATCCGCCGGCTGGCGAATGGCTTTCGGAAGGCTGATGCTGCGCTCAGCCGCAGCGGTTTAGAGCGTGCGCGTGATATGTTCGACGCGGAAGCACTCGATGACGTCGCCGGCGCGCATATCCTCGTAGTTTTCGAAGGCCATGCCGCACTCCTGGCCCATCGGCACTTCGGACACTTCGTCCTTGAAGCGCTTGAGGGTCTTGAGCTTGCCTTCGTGAACGACGACGTCGTTGCGGATGAGGCGGACGCCTGCGCCACGCTCGACCTTGCCTTCGACGACACGGCAGCCTGCGACCTTGCCGACCTTGGTGATGTTGAACACCTCGAGGATTTCGGCATTGCCGATGAAGGTTTCGCGTCGTTCCGGAGACAAGAGGCCCGACATCGCTGCCTTCACGTCATCCACCAGGTCGTAGATGATGTTGTAGTAGCGGATTTCGATGCCTTCGCGCTCGGCGAACTGACGTGCCTGCGTATTTGCACGAACGTTGAAGCCGATGATGGCCGCGTTCGACGCTTCGGCGAGCGAAATATCCGACTCGGTGATGCCACCGGCGCCCGAATGGACGATGCGGGCGCGGACCTCGTCGGTGCCGAGCTTCTCGAGCGCGCCGGCAATCGCTTCGATCGAGCCCTGCACGTCGCCCTTGATGACCAGCGGGAACTCCTTGATGCCGACGCTCTGGCGCTGCATCATCATCTGTTCCAGCGAACCGCGCTGTCCCGACTGGCGGGCAGCCGCCTTGTCACGGGCAAGACGCTGGCGATATTCCGAGATTTCGCGGGCGCGGCTTTCGCTTTCGACGACGGCGAACTTGTCGCCCGCCTGCGGCGTACCGGAAAGACCGAGAACCTCGACCGGGGTTGCCGGACCTGCTTCCTTCACATGGTCGCCCTTGTCGGTGACAAGCGCGCGCACGCGGCCCCAGACGTCACCGGCGACGATGATCTGGCCCGGACGCAGCGTGCCCTTCTGGACAAGCACGGTCGCGACCGAACCACGGCCGCGATCGAGCTGGGCTTCGATGACGGTACCTTCAGCAGTCCGGTTCGCATTGGCCTTGAGATCGAGAATTTCCGCCTGCAGCAGGATCGCCTCGAGCAGCTTGTCGAGGTTCTTGCCGGTCTTTGCCGAAACTTCGACGTCGAGCACTTCACCGCCCATGGATTCCACGAAGACTTCGTGCTGCAGCAGCTGATTGCGCACCTTCTGCGGATCGGCTTCGTGCTTGTCGACCTTGTTGATCGCAACGATGATCGGAACACCGGCCGCTTTGGCGTGGTTGATCGATTCGATCGTCTGCGGCATCACGCTGTCGTCGGCTGCGACGACCAGGATCGCGATGTCGGTCGCCTGCGCACCGCGGGCACGCATTGCCGTGAAGGCGGCGTGGCCGGGCGTATCGATGAAGGTGATCTTCTGACCGCTCTGCTCCACCTGATAGGCGCCGATATGCTGCGTGATGCCACCGGCTTCGCCGGAAACCACGTTGGCATGACGGATGGCGTCGAGCAGTGAGGTCTTGCCGTGGTCGACATGGCCCATGATGGTGACGACGGGCGGGCGCGAAACCAGTTCGCCATCCTCGTCGGACACGTTGAAGATACCAAGTTCGACGTCGGATTCCGACACGCGCCTGACCGTATGGCCGAATTCGCCGGCGATGAGTTCGGCAAGGTCGGCGTCGATGACGTCGCCCGGCTTCATCATCTGGCCTTCCTTCATCAGGTACTTGATGACGTCGACAGCGCGTTCGGACATGCGCTGCGACAGTTCCTGAATGGTGATGGTCTCTGGCAGAACTACCTCGCGGGAGATCTTCTCGCGGGTTTCCTGCATCTGACCGCGGCGGAACTTCTCCTGCCGGCGGCGCATCGCCGAGAGCGAACGCCCGCGGGCATTGTCGTCGCCGTCGACGTTGGCAGTGGAGATCGTCAGCTTGCCGCGACGGCGCTCTTCATCCGTCTTCGGACGCGTGGTGACCGGCTTTGCCGGTTCCGGGCGAACGACACGGCCACGGACCGGACCACCGCGCGCGGCACCCCGATCTTCTTCTTCCTTTTCGTCGCGACGGCCGCGAACGGCGCCGGGAACGGCAGCGCCCGCTGCCGGACGGGCAGCAGCCGGTGCTCCGGCCGCATCGGGCCGGCGCACAGCTGGTGCCGACGATGCGGTTTGCTGCGGCTGTGGGGCGTCGGCGCTTGCCTCGGCCGGAGCCGGTGCCGCGGCTGCTGGTTCAGCAACGGCGGCGGGCGCCTCAGCCTGTCGGATAGCGTCTTCAGCGGCCCTGCGGGCAGCTTCTTCTGCTTCGGCTGCCTTACGGACAACCTCTTCGGCGGCACGGCGCTTTTCGTCCTCGGCGCGGCGGATCGCATCCTGGGCGTCACGCGCCTGGGCGTCGGCAAGCGCACGGCGGCGGGCGTCCATTTCCTCCGGCGACAGATGGTTCAGCACTACCGGACGCGGACGATCGTTCTGGCGCGGCGCCTGGTGGGACTGCTGCGGACGTTGGTTCGTCTGGTTGTTGTTGCCCTGCTGGATCCGCGGTGCCGGCGTCGGCTGCTGCGGGCGCGCCTGCATAGGCGCCGGCGCCGGTTCGGCAGCACGCACAGGGGCCACCGGAGCGGCAGGTGTGATCGGCTTTTCGTCTTCCGGGCGCATCGGGCGCCGCTTGCGGGTCTCGACGACAACCGCCTTGGTGCGACCTCGACCCATATCCTGGCGAACGGTGCCCTGGCTCATCCCCGATGGTTTCAGGGTAAGCGTCTTTTTGCCCGTCACGCTGATTGTCTTGTCGTCGTTACTATCGGTCATTCGTTCCCGTTCCTTCGGACAGGGAGCGATGACTAGATCAGACCCTGTCGTTCAATACTGTCGATCAATGAGGATGCGACCGGCCGATGCCGGTGACCGCCTCATTGTTTTTGCCGGCCAGCGCCGCCCGCTGCTGCCCGGGACTGACCGCCAATACGGTACTGTTCGAGCATCTTTGCGCGCTTCACTACACCCTCACCCGCCTGCCCTGCAAGCACTGCGGCATGGATAAAAGCATTCTGACCCATCAGGCCTTCCATTTCGCTCTCCGAGAAGAGACGGAAGGAAGGTATCTCCTCCTCGGTCTCCATTCCGAGGTGCCAGGCCTTGCGGGCCTGGTCGATTTTTCGGACGCCGTCGTCCGCTGCATCAGTCGCATGGAACACCGCAAGCGCTGCCCCGCTTCTAACTGCGGCATCCACTTTCGAGGATCCGCTGACGAACTGGCCGGCTTTCCGCCCCATGTTCATCATCTGCATCAATTGCGCCGCGAGCAGCCGATCGACGCTCGCGCCGAGATCGTCTGCCGCCTTCACATCCATTTTCAGCGCGCGGGCGAAGAGTTTCTTCGCCACCGCCCTGTCGACCAGCGACCGGTCGATCTTTACCCAGCATCCGCGTCCCGGAAGCTCGCGCTTCAGGTCGGCGACAATAGTTCCATCGGGAGCGGCAACGAAGCGGATCAGCTCTTCCGGCGATCCGCTTTCGCGCGTCACGATGCACATGCGTCCGTTCACGTCATAACCTGCAAGATCGTCGTCCTCATCAGGGAGAGCGTCCGGCTCATGCGCGGTCATCATACTTCCTGTTCGGCTTCGGCGACCTCTTCTTCGGTCCCCTTAGCCAGGTCCTCTTGCGTGATCCAGCCGGCCGAAAGGCGGGCCTGGACGATCATCTGTTCGGCCTCGACGCGCGAGACGTCGAACTTCGAGAACAGGCCTTCGAACTTCTTCGTTTCGCCGTTCTTGCGTTCCGTCCAGCCGACGAGGTCGTCGGCGGCACAACCGGCAAAGTCCTCGATCGACTTAATGCCGTCTTCGCCGAGCGCCACCATCATCTGGGCGGTGATACCGTCGATTTCGCGCAGCTCGTCCTGAACGCCGAGCGCCTTGCGCTTCTCGTCCATCTCGGCTTCGAGACGCTCGAGGAATTCGCGGGCACGCTGCTGGATTTCCTGCGCCGTCTCTTCGTCGAAACCGTCGATCGAGGAGATTTCGTCGAGATCGACATAAGCCAGTTCTTCGACCGCTGCAAAGCCTTCAGAGGCCAGAACCTGGCCGACCATTTCATCGACGTCGAGCGAATCCATGAACAGGTTGGTACGCTCGTTGAATTCCTTCTGGCGGCGTTCCGATTCCTCGGCCTCCGTCATGATGTCGATGTCCCAGCCGGTCAGCTGCGAGGCGAGCCGGACGTTCTGGCCGCGGCGGCCGATCGCAAGCGACAGCTGCTCGTCGGGAACGACGACTTCGATACGCTCGGCATCCTCGTCGAGAACGACCTTGGCGACTTCGGCCGGCTGCAGGGCATTGACGACGAAGGTCGCCGGGTCCTGCGACCACGGAATGATGTCGATCTTCTCGCCCTGGAGTTCGCCGACGACGGCCTGAACGCGCGAGCCGCGCATACCGACGCAGGCGCCGACCGGATCGATCGAACTATCGTTCGAGATCACGGCGATCTTGGCGCGCGAGCCCGGATCGCGGGCGACCGACTTCACCTGGATGATGCCGTCGTAAATCTCGGGCACTTCCATGGTGAACAGCTTCACCATGAACTGCGGATGCGTACGCGACAGGAAAATCTGCGGGCCGCGCTGCTCGCGACGGACATCATAAACATAGGCACGGACGCGATCGCCATAGCGGACGTTTTCGCGCGGGATCATTTCGTCGCGGCGGATGATGCCTTCGCCACGGCCGAGATCGACGATGACATTGCCATATTCGACGCGCTTGACGGTGCCGTTGACGATTTCGCCGACGCGATCCTTGAATTCGTCGAACTGGCGGTCGCGCTCGGCTTCACGCACCTTCTGCACGATCACCTGCTTGGCGGACTGTGCGGCGATGCGGCCGAAATCCATTGGCGGCAGCGGATCGGCGATGAAATCGCCGAGTGCGGCGTCCGGGTTGCGGTCGCGGGCAAGCTCCAGCGGGATCTGCGTCGAATAATCCTCAGCCTTGTCGACAACTTCGAGCAGGCGCTGCAGACGGATTTCGCCGGTCTTCGGATTGATATCGGCCCGGATGTTGGACTCGGTGCCGTAACGGGAGCGTGCCGCCTTCTGGATGGCGTCGGCCATTGCGGCCAGCACGATCTCGCGGTCGATGACCTTTTCGCGCGCCACTGCATCTGCGATCTGCAGAAGTTCGAGCCGGTTCGCACTGACTGCCATTGTCTTGTTTCTCCGTCTTTACTCCAGGGTTCCCGTCCCTGTAGCGGTCTGTTGATCGGTTATTCCTGGTCGTCCGCTTCGTTCTGGTTGGCGGCCTCGGCTTTCGCCAGCTTATCGGCGCGCAACGCGTCGCGGATCAGGTCGTCGGTCAGAATGAGCTTCGCATCGCTAAGCGCCGTGAAGGGAATGGTGACCTTCTGCTCTTCCCCGTAAGCGACCTGGTCACGCTCGAGCGTGAAACCATCGACGCCTGCTTCGACGATCTTGCCGCGGAAGCGCTTGCGATTGTCGATCAAGATCGACGTCTCGCATTTCACAAGGTGGCCCTGCCAGCGGACGAAATCGGATTTCCGCACCATCGGACGGTCGATGCCGGGCGAAGACACTTCGAGATGATACTCTTTATCGACCGGATCTTCCACATCGAGGACAGGAGAAATCGCCATCGAGACTTCTTCGCAGTCCTGAACCGTCATCGTCCCGTCGTTGCGTTCGGCCATCACCTGCATCGTCACGCCGTTCTGGTTCAGCATGCGGACGCGGATAAGCCGGAAGCCGATGCCGATGAGGACAGGTTCGATGATATCGGCAAGACGCTGGTCGAGCCCGGTTTCGGTAATCAGCCGCGGCTCAAGTTCGTTGCCTGCGTTTGTCATGTCCGACAAGCGGTGCGCTCCTCGCAATTTCATGCTTTTTAGGGATCGCGCTAATAAAAAAGAGCGGGTCCTTGCGGCCCACTCTTCATCAAGCGATCAAGAATTTGAGAGCCATATAGTCGGGTTTTTCCGAAATTGCAAGGTCTGCGGCTGATTCCGCCAATTCGTGTCGGGTGACGTCGGTGGGCCTATGGCCAGCGCCGATCTTGCGCATATATTGCCGTTGCGGCGCAACAACAAAAGCGGAGAAATCGTGGCCTACACTTCGTCGACATTGGCGCCCCTGCGGCACGATACCTACCGCACCATCTGGTTCGCCAGCCTGTCCTCGAATTTCGGCGGCCTGATCCAGGCGGTTGGTGCTGCCTGGATGATGACGACGATCAGCGCCTCGGAGGATATGGTCGCGCTGGTGCAGACCTCGACGGCGCTGCCGATCATGCTGTTTTCGCTGATATCGGGTGCGCTCGCCGACAATTACGACCGCCGGCGGGTCATGCTGACGGCGCAATGCATGATGCTGACGGTTTCGGCTCTGCTGACGATCTTCGCCCTTCTCGGCTGGATCACCCCCTGGCTGCTGCTCTTCTTCACCTTCCTGATCGGCTGCGGCACAGCACTCAACAATCCCTCCTGGCAGGCCTCGGTCGGCGACATGGTGCCGCGCGCCGATCTGCCGGGCGCCGTCACGCTGAACAGCATGGGTTTCAACATTACTCGCAGCGTTGGGCCGGCGATCGGCGGCGTCATCGTCGCCGCAGCCGGCGCCGCTGCAGCTTTCGCAGTGAACACCGTAAGCTACCTCGCGCTGATCTATGCCCTGCTGCGCTGGCGGCCGAGCACGCCGGTCTCGACTCTGCCGCGGGAGGCGCTCGGCAGCGCCATCTTCGCTGGCCTGCGTTATGTCTCGATGTCGCCCAATCTCGAAAAGGTTCTCCTCAGGGGACTGCTCTTCGGCATCGGCGCCAGCTCGATCCTGGCGCTGCTGCCGATCGTCGCGCTCGATCTCGTCGGCGGTGGCCCGCTGACCTATGGTTTCATGCTCGGCGCCTTCGGCATCGGTGCGATCGGCGGGGCGGTGCTGAATGCGCGACTGCGCCAAATGCTTTCCAGCGAGATGATCATCCGCCTCTCTTTCGCCGGCTTCGCGCTGAGCGCCGTCATCGCCGCCTTCAGCCCAAGCGCTGTCCTTACCTCTGCCGGGCTGCTCGTCTCCGGCGCCTGCTGGGTTTCCGCACTTTCGCTCTTCAACACCATCGTCCAGCTTTCGACGCCGCGCTGGGTGGTCGGCCGCGCGCTGTCACTCTACCAGACCGTTACCTTTGGCGGCATCGCCGGCGGCAGCTGGCTATGGGGTATTGCCGCCGATCGATACGGCGTCGCCGATGCGCTGCTGATGTCATCGACCGTCATGCTGCTCGGCATCGTGATCGGCCTGCGTTTTTCCATGCCGGCCTTCGCCTCGCTCAATCTCGATCCGCTGAACCGCTTCACCGAGCCGGCCCTCAGTCTCGACATTACGCCGCGCAGCGGCCCGATCGTCATTCAGGTCGATTATGAGATCGGAGATGACGACCTGGCCGAATTCATGGAGCTGATGGGCGAACGGCGCCGTATCCGCATCCGCGATGGCGCCCGCAACTGGGCGCTGATGCGCGATCTCGAAAACCCCGGACTGTGGACGGAAACCTACCATACGCCGACCTGGGTCGAATACATCAGACACAACCAGCGGCGGACGCAGGCCGATGCCGAAAACACCGACAGGCTGCGTGCGCTTCACCGCGGCGAAGGTCCGCTGCATGTTCACCGGATGATCGAACGCCAGGCGATCCCGCCGGGCGACGATGTCTTCCACAAGGCGCCGATCGATCTGCATCATTGAGGCCAAGCATGAGTTTCAGGCTCGCCCGCCAATCCGATCTCGCCGCCATCGTCCGGCTTCTGGCCGACGACGATCTTGGCGGCACCAGGGAAATCGTCGCCGACCCCGTCGATGCGCGGTATCTCTCGGCCTTTGCCGCGATCGAGGCGGATGCCAATCAGCTTTTGGCCGTTGCAATCGATGCGGCCGATCGGGTCGTCGGCTGCCTGCAACTGAGCTTTATTCCCGGCCTGTCGAGGACGGGCATGTGGCGCGGTCAGATCGAAAGTGTGCGTGTTGCAAGCGATCGTCGCGGCTCGGGTCTCGGCGCAGAATTGATCGAATGGGCGATTGGCCAATGCGCCGCGCGCGGCTGCGGCCTCGTGCAACTGACATCGGACAAGACGCGAGCAGGCTCGATGCGCTTCTACGAGAAGCTCGGCTTCGTCGCCAGCCATGAGGGGCTGAAGCGCACGCTCTGAATCCTTATTTCAACTTGCCTTTCATCGTGGCTTCGGGAAAGCAGGTCGGCTTCATGCCGTTCTTCGCCTGCCACTGGCCGATCGAACGCCGGGTCTTGTAGCCCGGCAGGCCGTCGGAACCGCCGACATCGTAGCCCTGCCGTTCCAGCGCCTTCTGCATGGCGGCGACATCCGAGCGCAGCATCTTGCCGACATCTCCCCATCGGCCTTGGAAGGCGCCGCCATTATCGGCGATCCGGTCGGCGAGATTGCCGATGTAAAGCGCGTAGAGATCGGAATTATTATATTCCTTGATGATGTAGAAATTCGGCGTGACGACGAATTCCGGCCCGTCGCGGCCGGCCGGGACCAGCATCATGCCCTCAGCCTTCATCTCGCCCGATGGAAAACCCTTGCCGGAGATGCGGTCGATGCCGAGCGAGGCCCAGTGCGACAGCGGCTTTGCCAGGTCGGGGCCTTCCTGCGCGCAGGAGACCGCCTCCGGTATCGATACCTCGAAGCCCCAGTCGCGGTCGCGCTGCCAACCTTTCTTGACCAGGAAATTGGCGATCGAGGCGAGCGTATCCGGCACCGAGGTCCAGATGTTGCGATGGCCGTCGCCGTCGAAATCGACGGCATATTTCAGATAGCTGGTCGGCATGAACTGCGGCTGACCAAGCGCGCCCGCCGACGAACCCTTGAAATCGGCGGGCGTCACGTCGCCTCCGTCGAGAATATGCAGCGCCGCCACCAATTCGGTGCGGAACATCTCCTTACGCGTCGACGTGAAAGCCTTGGTCGCCAGCACCTCGATCGCCGAATTCGGGATCTTCGCCGCGCCGAAGCCGGTCTCCCGGCCCCAGATGGCAAGCACGATCGAGCCCGGCACGCCATAGGTCTTCTCGATCCGCTTCAGCGTCGAACCATATTGCGCGGCAAAGCCGCGCCCCGTCGCGGCAAGCCTCTTCAGATGGTCCTCGTTGAAATAGGGACCGGGCGAGGAAAACTCCGCCTGCGTCTGCTTCTGCTCCTTCGGCGGCGGGAAGCCGGGCGGCGCCAGATCGGGCAGGTCCCAATTCAGCCTAATGCCGGAGAAAGCGGCCTGGAAGGTCTTCTCCGAAATGCCGTTTGCCTTCGCCTCGGGCCAGAGGTCCTTCTGCACCCACGTCTCGAACTGCGCTTCGACATCGGCTTTCGAAGGGGTTGCGAGGGCGGGGAGGGGTAGGAGAGCGGCCATTGCAGCGAGTGCGAATATCCGCAGCCGCCGTAGAATACCCCCCTCTGTCCTGCCGGACATCTCCCCCACAAGGGGGGAGATCGGCAAGAAGCGCCGGCTTCGCGGAATCTTGGTCGTGAGCGAAGCGGTTTCGGCCATCTGTGGCCGTTGATCAAGGCAAGAGGTCCCCCCTAGCCGATCTCCCCCCTTGTGGGGGAGATGCCCGGCAGGGCAGAGGGGGGTGCGGTGCGCCATACCCAAGCCTCTCATATCACCGTCCGCGCCCGAAGGGCCGCCGCAAGTGTACCCTCGTCGAGGTAGTCGAGCTCGCCGCCGACAGGCACGCCGTGCGCCAGGCGGGTGATCTTCACCTCGAGCCCCTGCAACTGGTCGGTGATGTAATGCGCCGTCGTCTGGCCCTCGACGGTGGCATTGACGGCGATGATCAGCTCGCGGATGCCACCTTCGCCGATCCGGTCGATCAGCCCGCGAATGTTGAGATCGTCGGGCCCGATCCCGTCAAGCGGCGACAGCGTACCGCCGAGCACATGATAGGCGGCGTTCATTGCGCCTGCCCGCTCCAGCGCCCAAAGGTCCGATACGTCCTCGACGACGATGATGATGGATTGATCGCGCTGCGTGTCGGTGCAAACGGTACACGGATCGACGGTATCGACATTGCCGCAGCGAGAGCAGATCTTCACCTTGTCATAGGCCTCGCCCATCGCATTCGACAGCGGGCCAAGCAGCTGATCCTTCTTCTTGATCAGATGCAGTGCCGCCCGGCGTGCCGAGCGCGGCCCGAGGCCCGGCACCTTCGCCAGAAGCTGGATGAGTTTTTCGATTTCGGGGCCGGTGACTCGTTTTGCCATGCGCCGTTCTTAACTGATATGGAACGAAAACGGAATCGCGGAAGGATCGGCCGTCCCATGAAAATCCTGGCGCTGTGCACCGGCAATCCGGAAAAACTGCCGGGCAAGAGCTATAAGACCGGCATCTTCAAGCATGCCGTCAACGGCGCGGTGATAATCGATGCTGAAGGACTGGTCGGTGATGCCATCTGCAACCGAAAACACCATGGCGGAGTCGATCAGGCAGTTTATGTCGAGGGGTCGCTGACGCTCGACTGGTGGAGCGGGGAGCTTGGCCGGCCATACGAGCCCGGCACTTTCGGTGAAAACATGGTGATATCAGATCTCGACAACCGCGACGTCGCCGTCGGCGACCGCTTTGCCGCGGGCGATCTCGTCCTAGAAGTCACCTCATGTCGCATTCCCTGCGCTACCTTCGCCGCCAGGATGGACGATCCGACATTCGTCAAGCGTTACACCGCCGCCGCCCGTCCCGGCATCTATTGCCGCGTGATCAGGGGTGGGGTGGCCGAGGCCGGAATGCCGGTCGATCACCAACCATTTGCGGGAGAGAAGGTGACGATGCCGGAGCTAATGGAAACCTTCGGCCGGCGCCTGTCTGAGGTGGACCGGGCGAGATATCTCGCATCACCGATCCACTACAAACTGAAAGCAGTGTTGGAAGCCGCGCACGAACACTGGGCATAGGCGCGGGCCTATTTTGTTTGCGGCTCGATCAAAACGGCAGCTTGAAACCGGGCGGGATCGGCAGGCCGGCGGTGAGTGCCTTGGTCTTTTCGGCGGCGAGCGCCTCGGCCTTGTCCTTGGCGTCCTTGTGGGCGGCGACGATCAGGTCCTCGAGGATCTCGACATCGTCTTCCTTGAACAGCGATGGGTCGATCTTCAGGCTCTTCAGCTCGCCCTTGCCCGAGATGAGCACAGTGACGAGGCCGCCGCCGGCCTTGCCTTCGGCCGTGAGCTCGGCGATCTCCGCCTGCATCTGCTCCATCTTGGCCTGCATTTCCTTGACTTTGCCCATCATGCCCATGATGTCGCGCATCGTCTTGCTCCTTGTTGAAACTCTAGAACTCTATGTCGTCGCCAGGCAGGATGTCGCCTTCCTCGGATTCGGCGGCGGCCGGTGGCGTTGCCTCGCCTTCCTCTTCCGGTTCGGGCGCCCGCACGCGCACGTCGATGATTTTCGCCCCTGGAAAATGCGCCAGGATCGCTGCCACGTCAGGGTCCTGACGGGCGTCGATGACATGCTGCTCCCGGGTCCTGGCCTCCGCTTCCACCAGCGTCGGCTTGCCCTCTTCGCGGCTGAGGCTGACGATCCAGTGAATGCCGGTCCATTCCTTCAGCTTGACGGCAAGCTCGTTGAGCAGTGTCGTCGGCGCGCCCTCGGTCAGGCTGACGTCAAGGCGGCCGGGCTCGATCCGGACCGGGCGCACAAAGGCGCGCACCATCGCCTTCAACTTCGGATCGCGCTTCTCGGCGGCAAGATCGACGATATCGCTGACCGAGTTGACCTGGACGAGCGACTTTAGCGCTTCCGCCGGTTTCGTCTCGATTCGGCCGATAGGCATCGTCTCGGGCTGGCTGCTCGGCACCGCACGCAGCATTGCCACCGGCGCGGACGCCTGTGGTTTGCTCGGTGCGATTTCCGGCGCGCGTGCCGCGACACTGCTTTGATAGGGAACCCGCGTGCCGTTGCCGCCGCCACTGCCTGAAGGCGGGGAGGCGGGCCGCGGGCCGGCATTGTCGCCGGAAAATTCGGCAAGCCGCCGCGCCGCGTCTTCGGGCGCCGGCAGATGCGCGGCATGCGCCAGCCGGATCAGCACCATTTCGGCCGCACCTGCCGTCCGCGACGAGCCTTCCGTTTCCGGAATGCCCTTCAACAGCATCTGCCAGATGCGCGACAGCGTCGTTACCGCAACGCCCTTGGCGAATTCCGCCGCCTTGGTGCGCTCGACTTCGCTGAGCGAGGGGTCGTTCGCCGCATCCGGCACATATTTCAGCCGCGTCACCAGATGGGTGAAATCGGCAAGATCGGTCAGCACCACCACGGGATTGGCGCCGGCCTCGTACTGGCTCTGGAATTCGCCGAGGGCTGCGGCCACGTCGCCCTGGACGACATGCTGGAAGAGATCGACGATCCGGGCGCGGTCGGCAAGACCGAGCATCCCGCGCACGGCTTCCGCCTGCACGGCGCCGGCACCATGGGCGATCGCCTGATCGAGCAGCGACAGCCCGTCGCGCGCCGAGCCTTCGGCGGCACGCGCGATCATTGCCAGCGCGTCCGGTTCCGCCTCGATGCCTTCCTTGGCGGCGATCGTCGAAAACAGCCCGACGAGATCCGACGCGCTGATGCGGCGCAGGTCAAAGCGCTGGCAGCGTGACAGCACGGTGATCGGCACTTTGCGGATCTCGGTCGTGGCGAAGATGAACTTCACATGCTCCGGCGGTTCTTCCAGCGTCTTCAAGAGGCCATTGAAGGCCTGCGTCGACAGCATGTGCACTTCGTCGATGATGTAGACCTTGTAGCGCGCCGAAACCGGCCGGTAGCGCACCTGCTCGATGATCTCGCGGATATCGTCGATGCCGGTATGGGAGGCGGCATCCATCTCGATCACGTCGACATGCCGGCCTTCCATGATCGCCTGGCAGTGCTCGCCGGGCGTGCGAAGGTCGATCGTCGGCTTGTCGACATCAGCTGTCTTGTAATTCAGCGCTCGCGCCAGGATGCGCGCAGTCGTCGTCTTGCCGACGCCGCGCACGCCGGTCAGCATGTAGGCCTGGGCGATGCGGCCGGTCTCGAAGGCGTTGGTAAGGGTGCGGACCATCGGCTCCTGGCCGACCATCAGGTCCGTGAAATCCTTGGGGCGGTATTTGCGAGCCAGCACCCGGTATCCGGTGCCCGTCGAGGCGGCATCTTTTGATTGTCGCTCGGTGTCGCTCATCGCCCTGCTTGTCGCCCGGATCGTCGGGCACTTCGTGGAGAGAAGGTGGGAGGCTGGCACGATGACCCGTGCCGGGCTCGTTAGGGCTGCTTCCTTCCGGACCTGACCCGGTTGGCGAGTGGCTCGTCCACCACCAACCTCCCGAATGCACATATCGGCAATATCGTCATCAAAAGCAAGCCAACATGATAAAAAACTGCTAGTCGTTGGAAAAGACAGGAGGAATGCCCTTGAACGGCTTTATGCTCGACCCTCGGCTGGAAAACGACAGCGTCAGCATCATGATCACGGGCCTCTGTGATCTGAGATTGTCGAGGGATGCCCGCTGGCCCTGGCTCATTCTCGTGCCGCGCCGGGCAGGCATCACCGAAATCTTCGAGCTGACGCCGCTCGACCAGGTGCTGCTTGCCTTCGAGACCGAGCTCACTGCCACGGCGCTGAAGCAGATCACCGGTGCCGCAAAAATCAATATCGGGGCTCTTGGCAATATCGTCCGCCAGCTTCATGTTCATGTGATTGCCCGCTTCGAAGGCGATGCCAACTGGCCGGGTCCCGTCTGGGGCTTCGGACGCGCGGAACCCTACGAAGACGAAAAGAGAGACGAATTCACAGCGAAGCTGCGGGAAGCCCTTTCATCATGAGTCATTCGCTTTTCGATTCGGATGTGCCGCATCCGGAGCCCAGCAATCTCACGGCTTTTGCCGCCAACGACCTCAATCGCGATTCCGAACATCGCGACGAACGCTCCGTCGAAAAAGCGCTGGCCAAGGAGGGCACGCATATCTTCGCCTTCGCCGGCGACAAGCTGGTGCTGAAGCATGACGGCCAGGTGCTCGATCCGCTCTTTGCCCGCTATGAGCTTCAGGAGCTTCGGCCGAATTGGGACGAGACGGTGCTTCTCGGCTACCGCAAATCAGGCGAGCCGCGCCTTGCGGTTCCCGTCGGTATCGACGTCGACGATCTCACCAGCCAATACAAGCCTGCCGACGGCCGCACGCTGTTTCGCGAAATGCTGATCGACGAGGTGCTGCTCGGCGAATTCGCCCAGGCCGCGAGCCTCATCCGCTGGAATGGCGACAACCGCTTCTGCGGCCGTTGCGGCTCGGCGATGGAGATCCACATCGGCGGCTACAAACGTGTCTGCGCTGCCTGCGAACACATGATCTTCCCCCGCACCGACCCTGTCGTTATCATGCTGACGATCGATGAGAGCCGCGACCTCTGTCTGCTCGGCCGCAGTCCGCATTTCGCGCCCGGCATGTATTCCTGTCTTGCTGGCTTCGTTGAACCTGGTGAGACCATCGAGAACGCCGTGCGCCGCGAAACGCTGGAGGAATCGGGCATCCGCACCGGCCGCATCCGCTACCACGCCTCGCAGCCCTGGCCGATGCCACATTCCCTGATGATCGGCTGTTACGCCGAGGCCAGATCCGCCGAAATCACCCGCGACGAGACGGAGTTGGAGGATTGCCGCTGGTTCACCCGCGAGGAAACGATCGAGATGCTGGAACGCCCGAGCGCGACAGGCAAGGCCTCTCCGCCGAAAGGGGCGATCGCCCACCGCCTGATGCGCGACTGGGTGGAGTGGAAGCGGTAACGCCATGCCGGTCGCCCGCTCGGAACGGCTGCTGACGCTGCTCCAGACGCTCCGGCGTTACCGGCGGCCGGTGACCGGCATCGTGCTTGCAGAGGAAACCGGCGTCAGCCTGCGCACGCTCTATCGCGATATTGCCAGCCTGCAGGCCCAGGGTGCGATGATCGAAGGCGAAGCCGGCATCGGCTACGTGCTGAAGCCGGGTTTCATGCTGCCGCCGATGATGTTTTCCGAAGAGGAGCTGGAAGCACTGGTGCTCGGCTCGCGCTGGGTCGCCCGCGCCGCCGAACCGCGCCTGGCCGGCGCCGGCGCCGATGCGCTCGCCAAGATTGCCGCCGTGCTGCCGGCCGATATGCGGGAGATGATCGATTCGGCAGCCCTTTTCGTCGGCCCCAAACGCCGGGACGAGGACAAGGCGGATGTCTCGGCCATCCGCCGGGCGATCCGCCTGGAGCGGATCCTCGAACTGCATTATGGCGACGAGCAGGGCCGGATCTCGCGTCGCCGCGTCTGGCCTTTCGCACTCGGCTATTTCGAGCATGTACGCGTCCTCATGGCCTGGTGCGAACTGCGCCAGGACTTCCGCCATTTCCGCACCGACCGCATCATCGACATGACGCTGCATGAGGTGCGTTATCCGCGCCGCCGCACGGTTCTTCTCAAGGAATGGCGCGAGCAGGACGTGCCGCTCGAGAACTGAAACGCTGCTGCCATAAACTGTCAGCAGTCGGGGTTATCATCAGTACCAATTCAACAGGAAGGAGTACTGATCATGGCAATGCCTCCAGTCATTCAGCGGGCCGGCGACCGCTTCGCCACTGATAGCTTTGCCGACATCATTTCGGCCGAAACTTTCGCCGACGTCCGCCAATCGGCACGCTCCGGCCTGCTGCGCCTGGCCATCAGCTTTTTCTGGATCCCCGGGGGAAGCCGCTCCAAGCTCGACGTTGAAGCGACACCCGACTATCTGAAGCGCGACCTCGGCTTCATGGATGGGCGCAACCCACGCCACAAGGATGGTTTCCCGCTCTAGGCCACCTCATCGTTATCCGCATCCGCGAGGAGACGAGGGCGTTGCTTCGGCAACGCCCTTTGTGCCCTGCTGCCATAAATTGGCAGCAGGTAATTCCTCGTCCACCATTTAACACCACCGGGAGAACCAAAATGACCAGCCCCAATCTGATTATCCTCTACGTCAAGGACCCCGGCGAAAGCGCAAGCTTCTACCGGAACCTCCTGAACCGCGAACCGACCGTGGAAGCACCGAATTTCGTCGCCTTTCCGCTCGATGGCGGCTTCACCCTCGGCCTCTGGCGGCGCAGCAAGGTCGAACCGCAGCCCTCCGCCATCGGCAACCGCGGGGAGGTGGCCTTCATGGTTGCGGGGGAAAATGCTGTCGCCAACCATTATGAGGACTGGCGCAAGCGCGGCCTGCCGATCGCCCAGGAACTAACCGAACTGGACTTCGGCCCGACCTTCGTCGTGCTCGATCCGGATGGTCATCGCCTGCGTGTCTGTGAGCCGGATAAATAATAGCTGATATGCGAGGCCTCTCATGCATGCCGCCCGGAAGGTGGTTCCGGGCGATATGCAAAAAACTAAAGCAGGCCTCGCATCGCATGCCCCTTGTAGACGCCGAGGATGCGCACCTTCTCGGAGAAGAACCGCAGTTCTTCCAATGCCCGCCGCACGTTTGGATCGTTCGGATGGCCTTCGATATCGGCGTAGAACTGTGTCGCCACGAATCTTCCGCCGAGCTGATAGCTTTCCAGCTTGGTCATGTTGATATTGTTGGTGGCGAACCCGCCGAGCGCCTTGTAGAGCGCGGCCGGAATGTTGCGAACGTTGAAGACGAAGGTGGTAACGACCTTTTCGTCCGCCGAATTCCGTTGCGCCCATTCCTCGTCGCGCGACAACACGACGAAGCGGGTGACGTTGTTTTCGGTATCCTCGACATTTTCGGCGATGATCTCGAGCCCGTAGAGATCGGCGGCAAGCCGCGGCGCCAGGGCGGCCATCGAGCGGTCGCCGGTTTCCTTCACCAGCTTTGCCGCGCCTGCCGTATCGCCGGCGATCACAGGCTTCCAGCCATTGGCCCGAACGATCTTGCGGCACTGGCCGAGCGCGTGAATGTGGCTGTGCACGGTGCGGATCTCGTCCTTGGTCACCCCCGGCAGCACCATCAGCTGGAAGCGGATCGGCATGAAATACTCGCCGATGATGTGCAGCCGCGATTCAGGCAGCAGATGATGGATATCCGCGACGCGCCCGGCGATCGTGTTCTCGATCGGGATCATCCCGATATCGGCGTCGCCGTTGTCGACCGCCGTGAACGCATCCTCGAAGGTCTGGCAGGGCAGCGGCTCCATGGTCGGAAACATGTCCCGGCTGGCCATGTCGGAATTGGCGCCGAATTCGCCCTGGAAGGCGATCCTGTTGGTCTTGATGTTCATGATGGTTCCGTCAGTTCGACTTTGCGGAGAGGATGCGCCGCGCTATTTCGAGGTCGGCGGGAGTATCGACACCGAGCGGAACCGTGTCAACGATCTCAACGTCGATGCGCATGCCGGCCTCCAGCGCCCGCAACTGCTCCAGCGATTCGCGCCTTTCGAGCGTTGAAGGCCCGAGCGCGACGAACCGTTCCAGCGCCGCGCGCCGATAGGCATAAAGGCCGATATGGTGGTAGAGCGGGCCCTTGCCGTAAGGTGCCGTCGCACGCGTGAAATAGAGCCCGCGCAGTCGGGTGTCGGAAACGGGCGAACCGACAACCTTGACGATATGCGGCGCGGTTTTATCAGCTTCATTGTCGATTTCGGTCGTCAGCGTGCCGATATCGACCGCCTCGTTCTCGAGAGGGCGCAAAGCCGCGCGCACGGTTTCCGGATCGATCGTCGGCAGATCGCCCTGGACGTTGACGATGAATTTTGCCCTGCCGGCAGGATCGACTTTCTTCAGCGCCTCGAAGATCCGATCGGAACCAGATTGATGATCACTGCTGGTCATGACGACTTCGAAGCCGGCGGCCGAAACGGCATCGAACACCCGGGCGTCGTCGACGGCGACGACGACGCGGCCGATGGCTGCCTCCCTGGCGCGCATCGCCACCTGGACGATCATCGGCAGCCCGCAAATATCGGCGAGCGGCTTGCCCGGAAGTCGGGTGGAGGCCATACGCGCCGGGATCAATACAAGCACGTCATCTAAATTTGAATCACTCATTGGTCGGGCCTTCTATTCCGGGCTGAAAAGTGTCAAAAAGTCTCACGCACAAGACCATTTAGACAGTTGCAACGATCAGCCAAAAGACATAGGTTCCGCGCGATTTCAAGATGGTCGGGTTATGGTCTGCCGGCTGCAAGGGGAGCATTGCAGATGAATTCATACGTCAATACGGCCGTTGGGGCGCTGCTCGGAACGATTTTCGTTCTGATGTCGGTCTCCATCGCGTCCGAAGGGATCTTCCATTCCGAAGCACCGGAAAAGGAAGGTTTCGCGATCGTTGCCGAAGAGGCGCCCGCCGCTGGTGGCGAAGCTGCGCCTGCCGCTGCTGCCGTTCCGATCGCGCAATTGCTCGCTTCTGCCGATGCCAAGGCCGGTGAAACGGTCTTCAAGAAGTGTCAGGCCTGTCATGACGGCACCAAAGGGGGACCGAACAAGGTCGGTCCCAACCTCTTTGGTGTCGTGGATCGCCCGATCGCCTCGCATGAGGGCTTTGCCTATTCCGCTGCCATCAAGGATTTTTCCAAGGGCAGCAGCGAGAAGTGGACCTTCGAATTTCTCAACAAGTTCCTGATGGCGCCGAAGAAGGATGTTCCCGGCACGGCGATGGGCTTTGCCGGTCTGCCGAAGGATCAGGATCGCGCCAACGTTATCCTCTACCTGCACACGCTCGCCGATTCGCCGGTGCCGCTGCCGACCGCGACGCAGTGACGCGGACGGAATAATCGCATGTCATAGAAGCCCGGCCCGCGAAGCCGGGCTTTTTGTTGTGCAAAGAGTTTTTCAGGCACCCAGGAAATAGGCCCAGAGCGACACCGTGATTGCACCGAGCGCCGTCGTCACCGTGATCGTCGAGGCGGCGATGCTATGACCGACGCCGAAGCGGTTGGCGATTAGCCAGGCGTTGACGCCTGTGGGCACCGAGGAGGTCAGCACGATCGCCGCCGTCCATTCGGGGCTGAGGCCGAGGAGATGGCTCGCCGCCCATACGCAGCCGGGCAGCATCAGCAGCTTCAAGCTTGACGTGACGCTGGCGATGCCGAGATTGCCGGAAATGCCGTATTTCTCCAGCGCCATGCCGAGCGAGATCAGCGCCGCCGGACCGGCAATGCCGGCGATCTGCTTGACGACCGTTGCCAGGGTTACGGGCATGGTGAGACCGGAAAGATGCATGGCCATGCCGGCCGCAAGCCCGATCACCAGCGGATTGCGCACCAGATTGACGGCGATCTGGCGCAGCACGAGCATCATGCTGCGATCGCTTTTGCCGGCGATCTTGCGCTCGGCATGCTCCATCAGCACGGTGCCGGCGACCATCATCACCGGCAAATGCACGGCAAGCAGGATCGACAGCGCCACCAGCCCCTCATCGCCAACGGTCCGCTCGACGAGCGGCAGGCCGATGAAGATATTGTTGGCGAAGGCGGAGGAAACGCCGGCCAGCACGCCGATCCGTTCGTCGCGGCCGAAGAGCCGCGTGGCGGCGATATGGCCGGTCGCCCAGGTGATGGCAACGCCTGAGAAATAGACGATCCACAGCCGGAAAGGCGAGGCGCCATGAAAATCCGCCTCGGCGATGGTGCGAAACAGCAGTAGCGGCACGGCGATCTTGAAGACAAATTCGCTGAGCGCTTCGCCGACATTCGATGCCATCAGGCCGCTGCGGACGATCACCCAGCCGATGAGGATCAGGATGAAGATGGGAAGAACGTCGAGAATGATGGCTGACATGGGGGAGGCTGCTTTGCGCGGGGGGAGTATCAACCTCTACTGCATAATTCCTCAAATCGGAATCGGTTTAAGGAGAAAATTATCCAGCAATTCAAAGTTCTACGGCGCTGCGCGTCTAAGAAGGCGTAGCGGCGCGACAGCAGCAAGCCTTCTGGATTGAAAAGCCAATCGCCAATCCGGCAGCATCCGCAGAGCAAAAAAAGCGGGCACAGCCCGCTTTTCCGCTCCGGACCTGCCGGATATCCGATCGCGAAGCTGCCAGTTCATCCGTGGTCAGCATCGCGCCGGTAAGATCGAAGGGATCATCCCTCGGGCGCCCGGCTGCAACCGAAAGCTGCTCATGCCGGTCTTCTTGCGACTGTTTCTAGATTTTGAAGATGACACGGGCATGACGAATAGGCGGCAGTTTTGCGAAGAAATAGATGTGCCATCCGCCATTTATCCTTCCAAACTGTAGAAATTTCGCTAAGACCAAACCCCGGCTATCACAAATCCGGGACTCCCCATTTCATGACAAGATTCGATGTTCTGACAGTCGGCAACGCAATCGTGGATATCATTGCCCGTTGTGACGACCAGTTCCTCATTGACAACCAGATCACCAAGGCGGCCATGAACCTCATCGATGCCGAGCGCGCCGAACTGCTGTATTCGCGCATGGGACCGGCGCTCGAAGCCTCCGGCGGCAGCGCCGGCAACACGGCCGCGGGCGTGGCTAACCTCGGCGGCAAGGCTGCCTATTTCGGCAATGTCGCCGCAGATCAGTTGGGTGACATCTTTACCCACGACATCCGCGCCCAAGGCGTCCACTACCAGACCCGGCCCAAGGGCACCTTCCCGCCGACGGCCCGTTCGATGATCTTCGTCACCGGGGACGGTGAGCGTTCGATGAATACCTATCTCGGCGCTTGCGTCGAACTCGGGCCTGAGGACGTCGAGACCGACGTCGTGGCCGACGCCAAGGTCACCTATTTCGAAGGTTATCTGTGGGATCCGCCACGCGCCAAGGAAGCGATCCTCGATTGTGCCCGCATCGCCCATGAAAACGGCCGCGAAATGTCGATGACGCTGTCCGACAGCTTCTGCGTCGGCCGCTATCGCGGCGAATTCCTCGATCTGATGCGCTCCGGCAAGGTCGATATCGTCTTCGCCAATCGCCAGGAAGCGCTGTCGCTCTATGAAACCGACGATTTCGAAGAGGCGCTGAACAGGATCGCCGCCGATTGCAAGATCGCCGCCGTGACCATGAGCGAGGACGGCGCCGTCATCCTGAAGGGCCGCGAGCGTTATTACGTCGATGCGATCAAGATCAGGGAAGTTGTGGATACGACAGGTGCCGGCGATCTCTTTGCCTCCGGCTTCCTCTATGGTTATACGCAGGGACGCTCTCTGGAGGATTGCGGCAAGCTCGGTTGCCTCGCCGCCGGCATCGTTATCCAGCAGATCGGCCCGCGCCCGATGACCTCGCTTTCCGAGGCTGCCAAACAGGCTGGGCTTATTTGAAGGCTTCGCCGGGATAGGCGCCCCAGATCTCCGACTGCGCCACCCAGCCGGAGGCGCCGTCGGTTTCGGCGCGGCACCAGTCACCGTTGCATTCGCCGATCGTCACCATTACGCCGGGTTCCAGCTTGGCGACGATCGATGCGGAGGGCTGCGCCTCGCGCCGCAGATTGACAAAGACGCCCTTACCCTTCGTCTTCATCCACGGGGCGGCGATCGCCGCACGCTGGCCTGACAGCAGTGACTGGTTGACCCAGCCTTCGGTACCGTCCGCATCGCGAATGCGGCGCCAGTTGTCGTATTCCTGAATGATCTCCACCGGCAACCCGGATTTCAGGTACATCCACGAAACGGCATAATCCGTTCCCGGGCCGATGCGCAGGTTGACGCGCTTGGATTTCAGCGTGACGAAACGCGGCAATGGCAGTCCGCTTGGACCCTTGGCGGCCTGCGCATGGGCAAATTCGACGGTTCCCATGGATGCGGCCAGAGCGATGGCCAGGGCGAGGCAGGACTTCAGGACTTTGCTGCGCATGGAAGTTTCCGTTTGCTCGAATTCGCGGACAGGCCCGGCCTGTTCGCGGTCCGGGCTCTGACATTCCCCGGCCGCACCGCGAGTTTTGTTTGTCTTCGCGTGCGGGTCTGGTAGAAAATGCCCGGATGGGAAAATTATCACCCCTCTTGGTTAAAGACCTCTGAACAAGGCACCACAGCCAGCCATGACAGCGAAGAAAAAACCGAAGGTCTACATCACCCGCAAGCTGCCCGATGCCGTCGAAACCCGGATGCGGGAGCTCTTCGACGCCGAGCTGAACATCGACGACGCGCCGCGTTCCGTTCCCGAGCTTGTCGCCGCGGTCAAGACCGCCGAGGTGCTGGTGCCGACCGTCACCGATCGCATCGACGCGGCGCTGATCGATCAGGCGGGACCGCAGATGAAGCTGATTGCCAGCTTCTCCAACGGCACCGATCATATCGACGTCGAGGCGGCGGCGCGCAAGGGTATCACCGTCACGAACACCCCGAACGTCCTGACCGAGGATACCGCCGATATGACCATGGCGCTCATCCTCGCGGTTCCGAGACGGCTCGGCGAAGGCGCGCGCGTGCTGACCGACAAGCCGGGCGAATGGGCCGGCTGGTCTCCCACCTGGATGCTCGGCCGGCGCATTCACGGCAAGCGCATCGGCATTGTCGGCATGGGCCGCATCGGCACGGCGGTGGCCCGCCGCGCCAAGGCTTTCGGCCTGTCGATCCATTATCACAACCGCAAACGCGTCAATCCGGCCGTCGAGGACGAATTGGAGGCGACCTATTGGGAAAGCCTCGACCAGATGCTTGCCCGCGTCGACATCGTTTCGGTCAATTGTCCATCGACGCCGGCAACCTTCCACCTGATCTCGGCCCGCCGGCTGGCGCTGCTGCAGCCGACGGCCTATCTCGTCAACACCGCACGCGGCGACGTCGTCGATGAAGCTGCACTGATCAAGTCTCTGAGGGAGGGTCGGATTGCCGGCGCCGGCCTCGACGTCTTCGAAAACGAACCCGCCGTCAATCCGAAGCTCATCAAGCTCGCCAATGAGGGCAAGGTCGTGCTGCTGCCGCATATGAGTTCGGCGACGATCGAAGGCCGCATCGACATGGGCGACAAGGTCATCATCAATATCCGCGCCTTCATCGACGGCCACAGGCCGCCGAACCGGGTGCTGCCCGGCCGCTGAAGGAGGCCGCGTCGAGCTGGATTCAGACGATGCGGATCTGAGGAGCAAGCATTTTGCGCATCTCGACGAATGTCATTCTGGCAAAGCCGGGATGCGCCTTTTCGGCGGTTCTGGAAAATCCCCAGGCGGCAAAGACGGCGTGATTGTCGGTAAGCTCGATGCGGGTTTCCAGCCGCAAAGCAGGAAGACCGAGCCTTGCGGCCGTCAGTTCGGCAATTGCCACCAGACGCTTGCCGAGGCCCTTGCCCTGCACCTCAGGCAGAACGGCGAGCTTGCCGACATAGAGGCAATCGGCCTCCGGCCGCAGGAACAGGCAGCCGATCAATTTGTCGCCGTCGATGGCGACATGGCCGATCTCTGCATCGGCCTTTTCCGCCAGCGACCCCGCCGTCAGCGCGAGCGCCGAGGAAGGCGGATCAATCCTGCCGTTCATCGAAGCGAAGGAGGCGAGGATGAGTGCGAGCAGCTCGTCCCAGCGCGTGAAACGATGATCAAGAGGGATAATCGTCATCCGCCCTGTCTTTCTGTCGTGCGGCGCCGTTTATAGCGCACAGTGTCGAACCGGGCCTTGAGCGCGTCGTAGAGCAGCAGCCGCCCGACCAGCGGCTCCCCGGTGCCGGTGACGAGCTTGATCGCCTCCATCGCCATCATCGTGCCGATGACACCGGTGAGCGCGCCGATGATGCCGGCCTCGGCGCAGGCCGGAATCAGCCCCGCCGGCGGCGCTTCCGGAAAGAGGTCGCGATATCTGGGGTTGGGCGTCCCGTCCTCGGCGCTCTCATAAGGCTTGAGAACCGTCAGCGAGCCATCGAAACGCCCGACGGCGCCGCTGACGAGCGGAATACGTGCTTCCTCCGCCGCATCGGCGGCGGCGTAGCGCGTGTCGAAATTGTCGGAGCCGTCGATCAGCAAATCGAAGCCGGACAATTGCCGGCGGGCAGTTTCCGGGGAAAAGCGTTCCTCGAAGCGGATCAGCCGGACATGCGGATTGAGCCTGGCGATGGCCAAGGCGGCACTTTCCGTCTTCAACTCGCCGATCGTGCCGGAATCATGGATCACCTGGCGCTGCAGGTTCGACAGCGACACCCGGTCGTCGTCGACGATACCGAGTGTGCCGATCCCGGCTGCGGCGAGATATTGCAGCACCGGCGCACCGAGGCCGCCGGCACCGATCACCAGCACACGGGCGGCTTTCAACCGCTGCTGGCCGGCGCCGCCGATCTCGGGGAGCAGGATGTGGCGGTGATAGCGGGCGATTTCGTCCGGGCTGAGCGGTTCCATAGCGCCGATATTATCATGGCGCCCGGCGCTGGGAAAAGCCGCCTCGGTCATTCGAAAGCTTTCCCGTCGGCAACGGTGAAGAACTGAGCCCTGTCGCCGAGCGCCGAAAACATCTCGCGATCCGTTCCGGTCATGAAGGCCTGGCCGCCGAGCCCGTCGATGAGGTCGAACAGCGCGGCGCGGCGGCCCTCGTCGAGGTGTGCGGCGATCTCGTCGAGCAGCAGGATCGGCGCATGATCGGTGAGATTGCCGACGAGGCGCGCATGCGCAAGCACCAGGCCGATAAGCAGCGCTTTCTGCTCGCCGGTGGAACAACGTTCCGCCTCCATCGCTTTTTCGCGGTGGTGCACGATGAGGTCGGCCCGGTGCGGCCCCTCCAGCGTGCGCCCCGCGCCGGCGTCGCGGTAACGGCTCTCCGCCAGCATTGCCGCATAGTCGTCCTCGAGGTCGACCGAGGGCCGCGAAAACTGACCGTCCATGAAGCCTGAGAGCTGCAGCGCTGCCGAGGGGAAGGGTGAACTTTCCGGCCTTTCCTCGATCAGGCGGGTCAGCAGGCCGAGCATCTCCTGTCGGGCGAGCGCCATGGCGATGCCGAGGCTGGCCATTTGTTGTTCGATACCGGCGAGCCAGGAGGGGTCGAAACGGCCTTCATCCAGCAATTTGTTGCGGCTGCGCATGGCACGCTCGAAATCGCTGGCGCGGCGGCCATGGGCGGGATCGAGCGATAGCACCAGCCGGTCGAGAAAGCGGCGCCGGTCGGAGGAGGCGCCGGTAAAGAGGCCGTCCATCGCCGGTGTTAGCCAGAGAAGGCGCAGATGGTCAGTCAGTTCATCGGCGGTCTTGGCGGGGGTGCCGTTGATCCGCAGTCTGCGCGAGGTGGTTTCCTCGCTTGTTTCGATGCCGGTGCCGATCTCGACTTCGCCTTCCATGCCGTCGAGCGCGGCGAAGATCGAAAAACCGCCGGCCGCACCGACACGGGTAATGTCGCCATAGGCGGCGCGGCGCAGACCGCGGCCAGGCGAAAGCAGCGAGACTGCCTCCATGAGATTGGTCTTGCCAGCGCCATTGTCCCCCGTCAGCACGGCGTGCCGACCGTCAAGGGCAAGGGACGCCGCCGCATAGTTGCGGAAATCTGTCAGCTTCAGACGGGAAAGAGCAACCTTGTGCGGCATCGAATGTCCGGAATCGTGAAGCGTGACAGCTAAGCCTAAGCGGCGTTGATGGCAAGGCTCGCAGCTTCGTCGCCGCGGAACGTTGTCGCTACTGTCGATCGGTGCGCGATAAGCTCCGAGCACGACGCTAGGCGGGTTCAACTCTCGCTAAAAATACAACCTTTGGAGGAGGCGCCAACGTTGCCGAGGCAGTATGGGCGACGGCATCTTTCAGTCCCTTCGAACCCCGGATATTCGGGGTTTCGCCACAATTACCTCAGGCGGCTGACGTGACGTAAGGCACAAAAAAGCAAGTTGAAGTTTGCAACTGCAGGGTTGAGTTATCCTGCAAAAACGATATGGTAAACGAACGGTTTATGTATCAGAGAGTGATGAAGTGCCAGATCCGGTTGATATTATCGTTGGTCGCAACGTAAGGCAGTTTCGCGCCCTTCGCCGTGTTTCCCAGCTCGAGCTTGGCGAAGCACTCGGACTGACTTTCCAGCAGATCCAGAAATACGAAAAGGGGACGAACCGCGTTTCCGCCAGCAAGCTGCATCAGATCGCGGTTTTTCTTGATGTTGAGATATCTGCTCTTTTCGAGGGAGCCGGCATATCGCAATTCGGCAGCCGCATCGAACTCAGCCCCGACGCCTATGCGCTGGCGCTGAGCTACGACAGACTGAGCTCGCCGGCAGGCAAGGAAGCGGTCAAGACCATCGTCACCCTGATGACTGGCCAAGCGGTCGAAACCGCCGCCTGATTCACCGAGCGCCACGCAAAGCATGACCTGCCCGGATCCGGATGATATCTGGACACATATAGCCGTGCGGCAATTTGGGGAGGCGACGTGCATCAAGACGAAGACCGGACGCATGTCTGTTGATTGAGATTCTACGTCGCGCGTTTTAGTGAATGTCGCATTCGTGCAGCGCCATCAGCAGATCGTCCTGCGTCTGGTGGCCGGCATGATAGAGGTCGATCGCGATGCTGGCGACGGAAAGCCCCTGCTGGCTGCGAAGCTTGATGTTGCGCTCGGCGCACCATGTGTAGAGGGCGCCGGCGAGAACGTCGACGTCGTCGGACTGGGAGGAAAAGGCTGGCGCCATGGCAGATACCCTTGGTTTAATTGTTCCCGGTAGAGCGCCGCGTATCGAAAATCGATTTTGATTTTCGGGTTATGCGCTGACGGCAGAGACTGAATTCATTTGGAAAACTTGCAAGCGACATCACGTGGCTGCGTTAACGCAAGTCGTGTTCCGGCGCGCGGCCGTGTCGATCTGGGACAAGGCGGCGGAGATGCACGGCAAATGTCTCAAATCGGGATCTGCTGAACGAAAAGCCGGAGGCGTTTCCGTCCCCGGCCTTGGAAATGGTGATGTCGATTGCGGCCAAAGCCCGTCGTCAAATTTGATTCATCCGACGCGCTTTAGGCTTTTGTTTTTAGGCATGTCGTTATCCCGGAACTGCCGCACACTTCCTGATGACATGCATTAGCCCTCGAAGAATTCCTTCATCCGGGCGAAGAAGCCGGTCGATTCGGGATTGTTCTCCTTCGAGGAAAGCTGCTCGAATTCCTGCAGCAGTTCGCGCTGGCGCTTGGTGAGCTTTTGCGGCGTCTCGATCTGGATCTGGATGTAGAGGTCGCCCGACTGCGCCGAACGCAGCACCGGCATGCCCTTGCTCTTCAGGCGGAACTGTTTGCCGGCCTGCGTGCCCTCGGGCACGCTGACGCGCGACTTGGTGCCGTCGAGCGTCGCCACGTCGAAAGTTCCGCCGAGAGCGGCCGTCGTCATCGAGATCGGAACGGCGCAATAGAGATCGGCTCCGTCGCGCTGATAGAACTCATGCGGTTTGACGGACAGGAAGATATAGAGGTCGCCTGCCGGCCCGCCGCGGGCGCCGGCTTCACCCTCGCCCTGCAGGCGGATGCGTGTACCGTCTTCGATGCCGGCCGGAATATTGACCGAGAGCGAACGCTCTTCCGTCACCCGGCCCTGGCCGTGGCATTTCGGGCAGGGATCGGGAATGATCTGGCCGCGGCCGTGGCAGGTCGGGCAGGTCCGCTCGATCGAGAAGAAGCCCTGTGCGGCGCGCACGCGCCCGCTTCCCTGGCAGGTGCCGCAATTCTTCGGCTGCGTGCCGGGCTTGGCACCCGAACCCGAACAGACGTCGCAGGTGATCGAGGTGGGAACGCGGATCTGCGCCGTCTTGCCGGCGAACGATTCTTCCAGCGTTATTTCCATGTTGTAGCGGAGATCGGCGCCGCGTTCGCGGCCGCCCGACGAGCGCTGGCGCGCACGCCCTCCGCCCATCATCTCGCCGAAGATATCCTCGAAGATGTCGGAGAAGCCGCCGCCGGCAAATCCGCCGCCCCCGCCGCCCATGCCGCCATGCTCGAAGGCCGCGTGGCCATAACGATCATAGGCCGCCCGCTTCTGCGGGTCCTTGAGCATCTCGTAGGCTTCGTTGATTTCCTTGAACTTGCGTTCGGCGTCCTTGTCATCCGGGTTCTTGTCCGGATGGAATTTCATCGCCAGTTTGCGGAAGGCGCTCTTCAGCTCTTTCTCGTCCGCCGTCTTGGCTACACCCAGAGTTTCGTAATAGTCCGCTTTTGCCATTAAGAATTAAACCCCGGAAATGGATTTTCCGGCTGCCATGGTGAGCAGCCGGATCAGATGTTGAAGCATAACCACGCCGTCGCGGATTACGCGGACTTCTTGCGGTCGTCGTCCTTGATTTCCTCGTAGTCGGCATCGACGACATTGTCGCCGCCTTCCGCAGAGGCATCGCCGGCAGCGCCGCCTTCGGCCTGCTGCGCTTCATAAATCGCCTGGCCGAGCTTCATCGACACTTCCATCAGCGTCTGGGTCTTCGCCTTGATGTCGTCGGCATCCGGCTCGGATGCTTCCGAAGCCGTCTTCAGCGCGGCGATTGCATCCGAGATCGCGGTGCGGTCGGCCTCGGAAACCTTGTCGCCATAATCCTTCAACGACTTTTCCGTGGAATGGATCAGGCTTTCGGCCTGGTTCCGGGCTTCGACGGACTCGCGACGCTTCTTGTCCTCGGTGGCATGGGCTTCGGCATCCTTCACCATCTTCTCGATGTCGGCGTCGGAAAGTCCGCCGGAAGCCTGGATGCGGATCTGCTGTTCCTTGCTGGTGCCCTTGTCCTTGGCCGAAACCTGCACGATGCCGTTGGCGTCGATGTCGAAGGTGACTTCGATCTGCGGCATGCCGCGCGGCGACGGCGGCAGGCCGACGAGGTCGAACTGGCCGAGCAGCTTGTTGTCGGCAGCCATTTCACGCTCGCCCTGCGAAACGCGGATGGTAACGGCCTGCTGGTTGTCTTCGGCTGTCGAGAAGGTCTGGCTCTTCTTCGTCGGGATCGTCGTGTTGCGTTCGATCAGGCGGGTGAAGACACCACCGAGTGTCTCGATGCCAAGCGACAGCGGCGTCACGTCGAGAAGCAGCACGTCCTTGACGTCGCCCTGCAGAACGCCGGCCTGGATGGCGGCACCGAGGGCCACCACTTCATCCGGGTTGACGCCCTTGTGCGGCTCCTTGCCGAACAGCTGCTTGACGACTTCCTGTACCTTCGGCATGCGGCTCATGCCGCCGACGAGAACCACTTCGTCGATTTCGGCGGCGGTGACGCCGGCATCCTTGAGCGCTGCCTTGGCCGGCGCGATCGTGCGCTGAACCAGATCGTCGACCAAGCTCTCGAGCTTGGCGCGGGTCAGCTTCAGCGTCAGATGCTTCGGGCCGGAGGCATCGGCCGTGATGAACGGCAGGTTGATTTCGGTCTGCTGCGAGGACGAAAGCTCGATCTTCGCCTTCTCCGCAGCTTCCTTGAGGCGCTGCAGGGCAAGCTTGTCGTTCTTCAGGTCGATGCCGTTGTCCCGCTTGAATTCGCCGACGAGATATTCGACGAGGCGCATGTCGAAGTCTTCACCGCCGAGGAACGTATCGCCGTTGGTGGACTTCACTTCGAAGACGCCGTCGCCGATCTCGAGGATGGAGATATCGAAGGTACCGCCACCAAGGTCGTAGACGGCAATCGTCTTGCCTTCTTTTTTGTCGAGGCCGTAGGCGAGTGCGGCAGCGGTCGGCTCGTTGATGATACGCAGAACTTCAAGACCGGCGATGCGGCCGGCATCCTTGGTTGCCTGTCGCTGCGCGTCGTTGAAATAGGCGGGAACAGTGATGACGGCCTTCTCGACCTTTTCGCCGAGATAGGATTCGGCAGTTTCCTTCATCTTCTGAAGGATCATCGCGGAAATCTGTGCGGGCGAGTAGCCCTTGCCATTGGCTTCGACCCAGGCGTCGCCATTGTCACCCTTGACGATGGTAAAGGGAACGAGGTGCTTGTCCTTCTCGACGGTCGGGTCCTCATAGCGGCGGCCGATCAGGCGCTTGACCGCAAAGAGTGTGTTCGTCGGGTTGGTGACCGCCTGGCGCTTGGCCGGCTGCCCGACGAGGCGTTCGCTATCCTCGGAAAATGCCACCATGGAAGGGGTCGTGCGTGCACCTTCCGCATTCTCGATAACCTTCGCGTCCTTGCCGTCCATGACTGCGACGCAGGAATTCGTCGTTCCAAGGTCGATACCAATTACTTTTGCCATGTCATTCTCTCCTTGAAGCAAGCTGTCGGAACCCCGAGAAGGCATTTCCCTGACAGCCCCTTACGGGATGGGTCTACTTGATTACGCAATCGTGATTGCGGTGATGCGGCGTATATAAGGAGCGGTTTTCTGGACTGCAAGGCGAGAAATCGCCCGGAATCCAGCAAAACGAATGTGTTGCATTCATTTTTTACAGTCACCGGGAAGGAGGTCGCCCCATGTCCGGAAAGCCGCCGATTTCTGATGCCTGTCGTCCTCACGTGTGAAGCGGTTCCGGAATAACGGCGTGCATCAAAACAAAGACCAAAGTGCGTCGCTGAACCAATTCCGACGCAACGCGCTTCTGAGCATCGGGCCCGCGCCGTGCATGCAGCAAAACTCTCACTGGCCCATGATCAGATCGAGCAGCGTCGTGCGCCGCGGCTGGACGGTAGAGGTTGTCTGTGGCGCCCCGACATCGCCGGGTGGAACCATGCCCTCGTAGCCAGAACCGCCGCCTCCGGCAATGTCTCCAGGCGGAACCGGGCCGTTGCCGGAGGTCGCCGCCTGCTGTCGGGCAGGCGCTTGCGGATAGCGATTTGCATTGTCGTTGCCGCCGAAGACGCCGGAAATGATCCCACCGATCGTCGAAGGCGACGCTTCGGCCGTCATCGGTTGCCCGCTTCCAGATTGTCCAGCCCCGGGTGCTGTCTGCGCCATCGGCTGACCATTATTCGGATCGGCGATCAATTGGCCGTTGCCGAAGAGCGGCGCTGGCGAAAGTCCCTTGTGGGCGGCGACCATGAATTCCTTCCAGGCCTTGGCGGGCAAGCCGCCGCCGGTCACCTTCTTCATCGGCTTGCCGTCATCATTGCCGAACCAGACCCCCGTGGTGAGGTTGCTGGTGAAGCCGACGAAGAGCGCGTCGCGCGAATTCTGCGTCGTGCCGGTCTTTCCTGCCGCCTGCCAGCCGGGGATCTTGGCGCTCTTGCCGGTGCCGTTGTCGATGACGCCCATCATCATCGCATCCATTTCGGCGACGATCTGCTCGGACAGCACACGTGGCGGGCTGTCATAGGTATTTTCGTAGAGAACCTTGCCTTCGGCGGTCGTCACCCGGCGGATGACGTGCGGCGTCGCCTTGTAGCCGCCATTCATGAAGGCGGCATAGGAGGCGGTGAGTTCCATCAGCGACACTTCTGAAGTGCCGAGCGCGATCGAGGCGTTCGGTTGCAGCTCGCTTTCGATGCCGAGCCGGTGGGCAAGCTTGATCACCTGATCCGGCCCGTCATACATTACCAGCTGGGCGGCCACGGTGTTCAGCGACTTGGCAAGTGCGGTAGCCAGCGTCACTTCGCCATTGTATTTCTTCTCGTAATTTTCGGGCGTCCAGTCGCCGATCCGGATCGGCGCGTCATTGAACACCGAATAGGGCGTCAGCCCCTTCTCCAGGGCGGCAGCATAGACGAAGGGCTTGAACGAGGAGCCCGGCTGGCGCTTGGCCTTGACGGCGCGGTTGAACTGGCTCGTCGCATAGTCTCTGCCGCCGACGAGCGCCCGGATCGCACCGGTGCCGTCGATCGACACGAGGGCCGCCTGCGAAGCGTCGAGCTTCCCGCCCTCCTTGTCGAGCACGTCGACCAGCGATTGCTCGGCCTTCTTTTCCAGCGACTTGTCGATGGTCGTATCGACGATGACGTCTTCCTTGACGTCGCCGATCAGGCCCGGCAGTTCGTCCATCACCATGTCGGCGACGTAGTGTCCGGCCCCTGACCAATAGCTCTTGGCCGAAGCCGGGGCCTGCGACATCGCGGTCTTGACTTCGGAATCGGTAATGAAGCCCTGCTCGCGCATTGCCGCAAGCACGAGTTGGGCGCGCGCATTCGCGGCTTCCGGGTCGCGGGCCGGCGAAAGTCGCGACGGCGCCTTGAGCAGGCCGGCCAGCACCGCGGCCTCGCCGAGGTTCACGTCACGCGCCGATTTATTGAAATAACGGCGTGAGGCCGCTTCGACGCCATAGGCGTTCGATCCGAAGAACACCCGGTTGAGATACATCGCAAGGATCTGGTCCTTGGTGTATTTCTGCTCCAGCCAGAGCGAGAGCAGCACCTCCTGCACCTTGCGTTCCAGCGTCCTTTCGGGGGAGAGGAAGAGGTTCTTGGCAAGCTGCTGTGTCAGCGTCGAGCCACCCTGCACCATGTGGCCAGCCGTAAAATTGGTCACGATCGCCCTGCCGAGGCCGAGCGGATCGACGCCGAAATGCGAATAGAAACGCCGATCCTCGATGGCGATGACGGCTTCCGGAATATAGGGCGACATGTTTTCGAGCGACAGCGCTTCGCCGCCGGTGGCGCCGCGATTGGCGATGACGCTGCCGTCGACGGCGGTGATCTTGACGTTCGGCGGCCGTTCCGGGATCGCCCATGTGCTGGCGCTCGGCATGCGCGAGCCATAATAGACGACAAGCCCGGCAACGCCGATGCCGGCCCAGATGAACAGCACGACGCACCAGTAGATCACGCGGCGCAGGAAGCCGAAAAAGCCGCCGCCTTCGCGCTCCCGCGGCTCGCGCCGCCGCCGAGGGACGGCACGTTGCGGCGGCGGTTTTGAGCCGCCGCGCCGCGGGGATCGGCTTCCGGCAATGCGATCGTCGGCATCGAGCGAAAATGCGTCATCGTCGCGTGCCGGGCGGCCGTTGAACGACGGTTCGATTCTGTCGCCTGATCTGCTTCTGCCTGCCATCGCCGACCGGTCACACCCCATGTTCGATCGCGAAGCGTGACTTCGCACAACGGCACTCTTCCACAGCGCCGCGCGTCTTCTCAGACGCGCAAAGGACGCTGTAGCACTTTGAATGGCTGCATAATTCTATCCCCAAATCGGTTCCGATTTAGGGAATCATGCAACGGGCGCCGCGATCATCCGACTGGACTGTAAATGCGGCGATTTAACGGGGTATTAATTATGGAAAGCAAAGCAGATCGCGCCAAAAAGCGCGTCGTCATTCCTGCTTTATATGCGATGCGCTTTATCCCAAAACCGCTGCGCACTTTTGGGCGACATGCGTTGGCGCTCAGAACTGGCGGGCCTCGTAATCGTCGAGCGTTTCCGGGTCCTGCTTATATTCCCACTCGCCGAGATGAAAGCGGCGCCAGATCTGGCCGGAAGGGTTGAGGTTCGCCCCATCGGTAAGTCGCACAGGAAGGAGTGGGTTGTGTTTATGCCATACGGTAACGTCTATCGCGGCTGCCCGAGCGCCGAAAAGCCCTAGGAAAGCCAAGTAGTCTTGCGTCATCAGGGTCCAGCCTCGAACGGATCGAAATCGATCCGCAACGTCTCAAAACTGCAACAAAGAATCCCGCAAGACAAGAGCATCAAGCGTGCTCTCAGATCAATTTGTCGGTGGCCTGTTGCAGGCATGGATGCCAGTCATGGCGACTGTCAAAAATCTCACTCTCGACGGGACGGAGCAAAGCCGCCGGATGATCTTTATCGGCGTGACGCCGAAATGCGCGCGCTGCGTTCGTCGCACATCTTCTGTCTGCTGGTCGGAACCAATTGGCGCCGCGATTGTTTAGGGAAAAGCGGGACAACCCCTCACGTTCCGCGCATGATCGGCCGTCTCCCCTCAACACGCGCCGATCGACATCAGGCCCGGTGCATCCCTCTCGGGAGCGCCGGGCTTTTTCTTGCGTACCCGCCGGTGCCCGGGAAAACCTCGAAAGGGACGGCGCTGCGGCCGCCCCTTTGGATCTCATTGGTCGCAGGAGGGATCGCCGGGCCGGCAATCAAAATCCCTGCCATTGGGTCTGCGATCTCCATCTCTCCGGTCGCCCCGTCGATTGTCGTCGCGCCCATCCTGATTGCCATTTCGATTGCGCCAGTCTCTATCGCCGTCCCGGTTGCGATCCCCGTCGCGCCATTTCCGATCGCGATCCCGGTTGTCTCGATCCCGGTTGTCGCGATCGCGATTGTCGCGATCCCGAATGTCGCGATCTCGATTGTCGCGGTAATAGTCGTCCGGGCCGCGGCTCCAGCGGTCCCGCTCGCGATAGAAATCGCGGTTGCGGTAGTAGCGATCCCAGTAATTGTCGACGCTGAAGCGGATGACCGGGATGCCGAGCGGACGGTAATATTGCGGACCGACAAAGATACGGCGCTGCTGGTAGAGAGCCTGCACATATTGGCCGGATACCCAGCCGCGGCCGCCGTAGAACTCCACATCGCACCAGTTGACGTCGGGAAGGCACCCGCGGATCTCGACGGAAGAACCGGCGGGTATCACCGCGACGGCGGGGTATCGGGTGCTCGGACCGGCGCGCATGTTGACGTTCGCCGTCGAATAGCCCTCGGCAGCCTGCGCCATGACAGGCGCCAGCATGAAGAGACCAGCCGCGGCGATTTTAGCAAACAGATTTTTCACGCTTTTCTCACTCCTCATAGGCGCATTTTGGGGCTGCGCCCGGCTGCACTTGCCTGGCATCTGCCGTCTGAAAGGAAAGGTGAAACGACCGCCCCGCACTTGCGAGAGCGTTATTATTCACTTTGTCTTTCAATGGCTTATAGTGGTCCGTGATGAACGTAGCTTGAACGGGGAATTTCTATCGATGTGGCGCAGTGCTTCCGACAACCTGGCGATCGCGTGCGCCGTTAACGATCCGTTAACCTTTCGGAGGCAGTCTGGCTGCCATACCCGCTTCTCATTGACCACGGATGAACTGGCACTGAGCGAGTGGATGACGAAAGGCCGGTTTTAACCGGCCTTTTTGTTATTGCGTTTCCTTCAGGCGGCGAGCGCCTGGAGAATCCGGACCCATGAACGGATACCCTTGTGGTAGGAGACGAGCTCGTATTTCTCGTTCGGCGAATGGATGCGGTCATCGCTGAGGCCGAAGCCGACAAGCAGCGATTCCATGCCGAGCATCTTCTGAAAGTCGCCGACGATCGGGATCGAGCCGCCCATGCCGATGACGATGGCGGGTTTCGGCCACTCGTCGGAAAGCGCGGTCTTCGCCTTGGTCAGAACGGGCGAATCATAGGAGAGATGAATAGCCGGCGAACCGCCATGCGGATGGAACTCGACCGAGCAATCGGCGGGAATCTTCGAGGTGACATAGCTGCGGAAAGCCTCGCGGATGGCGGCCGGATCCTGCGTGCCGACGAGGCGGAACGAAACCTTCGCCGAAGCCTTGGCGGCGATCACTGTCTTGAAGCCTTCGCCGGTATATCCGCCCCAGATGCCGTTGATTTCGGCGGTCGGCCGCGCCCAGGTGAGTTCGAGCACCGAACGGCCCTTTTCGCCCGAGGGAACGGAAAGGCCGACTTCGCCGAGAAAGCTCTCCGCGGTCTTGCCCAGCGTCTCCCATGACGCCTTGATGTTCTCAGGGGTTTCCTCGACGCCGTCGTAGAAGCCGTCGAGCGTGATGCGGCCGGTTTCGTCATGCAGGCCGGCGAGAGCCTCGACGAGAATATGGATCGGGTTGGCGGCAGCGCCTCCGAAGAGACCGGAATGCAGGTCGCGGTCGGCGGCCGTCACGGTTACTTCTTCGCCGACAAGGCCGCGCAGCGCGGCGGCGATCGCCGGCGTGTCGCGATCCCACATGCCGGTATCGCAGACCAGCGCACAGTCGGCCTTAAGCTCGGCGGCATTGGCTTCGAGGAAAGGCTTCAGCGACGGCGAACCGGATTCTTCCTCGCCCTCGAAGAGAATGGTGACGCGGCAGGGAAGTGCGCCGTGGATCTCCTTATAGGCGCGGCAGGCCTCGAGGAAAGTCATCAACTGGCCCTTGTCGTCGGACGTGCCGCGGCCGGTCAGGATCTTGCGGCCGTCGCCGACATCCTTGATCGATGGTTCGAAGGGGTCGTTTTCCCAGAGCTCGATCGGATCGACCGGCTGAACGTCGTAATGGCCATAGAACAGAACGTGCGGCGCATCGGTGGACGCGCCGGCATGATGGGCGACCACCATCGGATGGCCAGGTGTGTCGCGCACCGAGGCTTCGAAGCCGAGCGTCTGGAGATATGCGACAAGCCATTCGGCGGCCTTGCGGCATTCGGCTTTGTAGGCGGGATCGGTGGAAATCGACTGGATGCGCAGCAGTTCGAACAATTTTTCGAGGCTTGATGAAAGGTTCTGATCCGCGCGCGAAAGCACCGGTTGTATATCGGTCATTTTCGACTCCTTTTCGAAATTTGGCCGGACGATAGACCAAACCAGGAAAGCAGGCGAGGCGGAAAACGTAAAAATCAGGCGGGAGGCGCAAGAGTGCTGAAGCGACGTGGATCGGTCTTATGGAGGGCCGTTTCACGATAATAAAGAAAGACCTAATTCAATTTACAGTTAATTAGCACAACCTAAATAGCATCGGCCAAAACCAGCTGTTCGGGGGCGCAGATGTTTTCGGTCATTGCATGTATTCGCGACAATCACGATTGGCGGCTAGTCGTGGCGGCGGCCGCGGTCTGCCTGGTTGGCGTCATGGCGGCGATGCTGCTGTATTCCCGTGCCCAGGACTGCGACGCCGGACGCCGCAAGCTCTGGATCGGCGCGTCGGGCTTTGCCTTCGGCACCGGCGTATGGGCAACGCATTTCATCGCGATGCTCGCTTATGATGGCGGCACGCCAATCAGCTACGCGCTCGACCTGACGCTGCTTTCCTTTCTCCTGTCGGTGGTCGGCTCATGGGTGGCGATCCTCGCCGCTTCGCAACGTGACGGAAGATTTTCCTCTATCCGCGGCGGCGTTCTGATGGCCCTCGGCATCGCTTCCATGCACCTGACCGGCATGCAGGCGATCGAGGCGCAGGCTGTTATCCTCTACGATCCTCTGATGACACTGACGGCGGTCCTTGCCGGAATGCTTCTGTCGAGCGCCGCTTTCCATATCTTTTTCAGTCTGAAGGGGATGAGGCGTCTCCTCACCTCATCGCTGGTGTTCGTCCTCGCCATCTGCACTCTTCACTTCATTTCGATGGGCAGCATTACGCTCGTCCCGGACCCCGGTATGGAGGTTCCCACATCGGTGCTCGACACCAGGGTGCTTGCGGCGATCGTCGTGGTGGCGGCAACGGCTCTTATCCTGGTCGCACTTGCCGTGGTCTTCGTCCAAAGCCATCTGACGGATCTGCGCGGGCTTGCCAATGCCTCGCAGGAGGGGTTGCTGATCCTGCGCGAAGGCCGGATCATCGATGCCAACGAACGATTCCAGGCCTTATCAGGCTGGAAGCTTGCCGATCTCTCGGGTAAGGTCCCCTCGGATGTGCTGACGGTCGTTCAGGGACCTCGGGAGAACCGGCCCGGCGAGACGCTGCTAAACACCCGCGCCGGCCGAGAGATTGCCGTAGAAGCGACCTCCAGCAAGATCGTTTATCGTGGCCGCAATTGCGAGGTGCTGGCGGTGCGCGATCTCACCGAGCGCAAGCAGGCCGAGGAGATGATCGAGCATCTCGCCCATCACGACGTGCTCACCGATCTGCCGAACAGGTCGCTGTTCGACACCCGCATCCGGCAGGCGCTGCAGGTGGCGGAGCGAAAGAACACCGAGGTGGCGCTGTTCTGTCTCGACCTCGATCGATTCAAGGCCGTCAATGACATCTTCGGCCACGCCGAAGGCGACCGCATTCTCCGCAAGGTTGCCTCTATCCTGCGCCGGGTGGCCGGTGAGAGCGATACGATCGCCCGGCTCGGCGGCGACGAATTCGCCATCATCCAATCCGCTGGGCAGCAGCCGGCGTCGGCGCAAAAGCTTGCGGCTGATATCATCGACGAATTCGCCGCCGAGATGGACACGGCCCGTGACCCCACAGCCGTCGGCGTCAGCCTCGGCATCGCGCTCTATCCAAGAGATGGGCGCACGGCCGAAGAACTCTGCAACAATGCCGATACCGCACTCTACCGCGTCAAGCATGATGGTCGCGGCCGGGCTTGTTTCTTCGACGCGGAGATGGACGAAGCGGCGCGGAACCGCCGCCAGATCGAAAGCGACCTGCGCCATGCAATCATCCGCAATCAACTCCATGTCAACTATCAGCCGATCCTCAATGCACAGAGCGGCGAGATCAGCGGCTACGAGGCCTTGATGCGCTGGCACCGGCCGGGCCACGGCATGACCGAGCCCGACATTTTCATCCCCGTCGCCGAGGAAAGCGGTTCGATCGTTCAGCTCGGCGAATGGATATTGCGGCAGGCCTGCATGGAGGCCGCGCGCTGGCCGCAGCCGCTGACGATTGCAGTCAATGTTTCACCGGTGCAGTTCATGCTGCCCAACCTGTGCGAGCGGATCGAGGCGGTGCTTGCCGAGACCGGGCTCGCACCCGATCGGCTGGAGCTTGAGATCACCGAGGCAGCGCTGATCCGCGATCGCGACCGGGTGATGGCAATGCTGCAGCGCCTGCGGAGGTTGGGGGTGCACATTGTCATGGACGATTTCGGCACCGGTTACTCTTCGCTCTCGAACCTGCGCTCGTTTCCCTTCGACAAGATCAAGGTCGACCGCAGCTTCACCGGCGTGCTGGAGCATGACGCGGCGGCGCGATCGATCGTGCGCGCTATCATCGGTCTCGGCCACAGCCTCGGCATGCCCGTCGTCACCGAGGGTGTGGAAACGGAGATGCAGCGCCAGATCGTCGTCGAGGAAGGTTGCGCACAGGTGCAGGGCCTGTTGCTCGGCAAGCCGGATATCGAGCCGAGCTTGAAGCTAGCCGTCGGTAAAAACGTCCGGCAGGCCGGACCCGGCATGCCGCCGCGACGGCGCACACGCCTTGTCAACGAATAATCTCAGCAAATAATCCCGGTCAGAGCGCCTTGGCGTTTTCCAGAAGCCGGCGGATATATTCAAGTGTCAGCTCGCGCTCGAAAACCCGAAAACCTTTAAACAGCGCAAGGTCGGCCTCACGCGCGGTCTCGATCGCCTCGGCCTCCATGGCGCTGGCCTTCGGCGTCAGGAAGAGCAGTTGCGCCCGCTTATCGGATGGATGCGGCCGGCGTTCGATCAACCCGTCGCGGACCATGCGCGAAAGCGTGTTGGCCATGGTCGCCTGCTCGATATCGACCCGCTCGAGAAGCTGTTTCTGGGTCAGCCCGTCTTCGGCCCAGAGTTCCAGCAGAATGGGGAACTGGCCCGGAGAAAAACCGAGCCCGACCGCGCGCTGGTGCAGCGAGCGGGCAAAACCCTTCGCCAGCTGGCTGGCAAGGTAGGCTCCCGAATCCATGCGGTTAAATCCCATGATTGCAAGTTAGGCTCAAAACCATGCTGGAGACAATGCAGCAAATCGCATGCGATGCTTCAAAATATGCAAGCGACGATGATAATTTCGAGTGTCCGGGAAAAACAAAAGTCGCCATGGCCTGGAGGTTGGCCATGGCGACCTTAAAGTGGGGACAAAGGCCCGGAGAGGGGGATAAGGCCTTTGTCCAAGCCTGACGCGGCGGGGGACAAGCCGGTAGTCAGACCCGCGGCGCGATCAAGCGCCGGTGACATGGATTTGTGCCTGTGAATGTGGTTTTTCAAGGGAGGGCGACCGTTACAAATCGGTAACAGTTTGGTGAGCGGAATCTCCGCTGCACAATTCCTCGATTCGGAATGCGGTTTAAGGAAAAAATTATGCGTCCATTCAAAGTGCGACAGCGTCCTTTGCGCCTCTGAATAGAGGTGCGTAACCCTTTTCGCGCGCCGAACTTTATATAGACCTCGTCCCGTGCCCGCGCTATCCATGCACCCATGAAAAAAGGCGATCACCTCTTCCTAATCGATGGTTCCGGATTCATCTTCCGGGCGTTTCATGCACTGCCACCGCTGACCCGCAAGACCGATGGCCTGCCGATCGGCGCCGTTTCCGGTTTCTGCAACATGCTGTGGAAGTTGTTGAGGGATGCGCGCAATACCGATGTCGGCGTGAAGCCGACACACCTTGCAGTCATCTTCGATTATTCCGCCAAGACGTTTCGCAAGGATCTTTACGACGCATATAAGGCGAACCGGTCCGCCCCGCCGGAGGAGCTCATCCCGCAATTTGGCCTGATCCGCCAAGCCACCCGCGCCTTCAACCTGCCCTGCATCGAGACCGAAGGTTTTGAGGCCGACGATATCATCGCCACTTACGCCCGCCAGGCTGAGGCATCCGGCGCCGATGTCACCATCGTCTCCTCCGACAAGGACCTGATGCAGCTCGTCAGTCCCAATGTCCATATGTATGACAGCATGAAGGACAAGCAGATCGGCATTCCTGACGTCATCGAGAAATGGGGCGTGCCGCCAGAAAAGATGATCGATCTGCAGGCGATGACCGGTGATTCCGTCGACAATGTTCCCGGAATTCCCGGCATCGGCCCGAAAACCGCCGCCCAGCTTCTTGAGGAATACGGCGATCTCGACACGCTGCTCGAACGCGCCACCGAGATCAAGCAGGTCAAGCGCCGCGAGACGATCCTCGCCAATATCGATATGGCGAGGCTCTCGCGCGACCTCGTGCGGCTGCGCACCGATGTGCCGCTCGATCTCGATCTCGACGCGCTGGTGCTGGAGCCGCAGAACGGCCCGAAGCTGATAGGCTTCCTCAAGACCATGGAATTCACGACGCTGACGCGCCGCGTCGCCGAAGTCTGCGATTGCGATGCGAACGCCATCGAACCGGCGATCGTCAACGTCGAATGGGGTAAGGCTGCCCACGGCCCCGATCTCGATGCGGCCGAGCCGGCCCCCGTTGCCGGCGGCATCCCCGAGGTTTCCGGCGAATCGGTGCCGGTGCCAGCCCGTGCGAAGGCAAAGACCGCCGTCGAAGGCGCCTTCTCACCCGCCGATCTTGCCAAGGCGCGCGCCGACGCCTTTGCGACGCTGCCCTTCGATCATTCGGCCTATGTGACGATCCGCGATCTGGCGACGCTCGACCGGTGGATCGCCGATGCGCGCGATACCGGCCTCGTTGCTTTCGATACCGAGACCACCTCGCTCGATGCGATGCAGGCCGAGCTTGTCGGCTTTTCGCTGGCGATCGCCGACAATGTGGCCGATCCCACCGGCACCAAGATCCGCGCCGCCTATGTGCCGCTCACCCACAAGAACGGCGTCGGCGATCTGCTCGGCGGCGGCCTTGTCGAAAACCAGGTCGCCATGCGCGATGCCTTGCCGCGGCTGAAGGCATTGCTGGAGGACGGGGCGGTTCTCAAGGTCGCGCAGAACCTGAAATACGACTATCTGCTGTTGAAGCGCTACGGCATCGAGACCAGGAGTTTCGACGACACGATGTTGATCTCCTACGTGCTCGACGCCGGCACCGGCGCCCATGGCATGGACCCGCTCTCGGAAAAATTCCTCGGTCATACCCCGATCCCCTACAAGGACGTGGCCGGCAGCGGCAAAGCGAATGTCACCTTCGATCTCGTCGATATCGATCGCGCCACCCATTATGCGGCCGAGGATGCCGACGTGACGCTGCGCCTCTGGCTGGTGCTGAAGCCACGGCTGGCGGCGGCAGGACTGACCAGCGTTTATGAACGGCTGGAGCGGCCGCTGCTGCCGGTGCTGGCGCGCATGGAAGCGCGCGGCATCACCGTCGACCGGCAGATCCTGTCGCGCCTGTCCGGCGAGCTGGCCCAGGGCGCCGCCAGGCTGGAAGACGAGATCTATGTGCTGGCCGGCGAGCGCTTCAATATCGGCTCGCCGAAGCAGCTGGGCGACATCCTGTTCGGCAAGATGGGCCTTGCCGGCGGCAGCAAGACCAAAACCGGGCAATGGTCCACCTCCGCGCAGGTGCTCGAGGATTTGGCCGCCGCCGGTTTCGAGCTGCCGCGCAAAATCGTCGACTGGCGCCAGGTCACCAAGCTGAAGTCCACTTATACCGACGCGCTCCCGGGCTATGTCCACGCAGAAACCAAACGGGTCCACACCTCCTATTCGCTGGCATCGACGACGACGGGACGCCTGTCCTCCTCCGAGCCGAACCTGCAGAACATTCCGGTGCGCACCGCCGAAGGCCGCAAGATCCGCACCGCCTTCATCTCGACACTTGGCCACAAGCTGATTTCTGCCGACTACAGCCAGATCGAATTGCGCGTGCTTGCCCATGTGGCCGAGATCCCGCAGCTGACCAAGGCCTTCGAGGATGGCGTCGACATTCACGCGATGACCGCGTCGGAAATGTTCGGTGTGCCGGTCGAGGGCATGCCGGGCGAGGTGCGTCGCCGCGCCAAGGCGATCAATTTCGGCATCATCTACGGCATCTCGGCCTTCGGCCTCGCCAATCAGCTATCGATAGAGCGTTCGGAAGCCGGCGACTACATCAAGAAGTATTTCGAGCGTTTCCCGGGCATCCGCGACTATATGGAAAGCCGAAAGGCCATGGCGCGCGACAAGGGTTATGTCGAGACGATCTTCGGGCGGCGAATCAACTATCCCGAAATCCGCTCTTCCAACCCGTCGGTACGCGCCTTCAACGAGCGTGCGGCGATCAACGCGCCGATCCAGGGCTCGGCTGCCGACGTCATTCGCCGGGCGATGATCAAGATGGAGCCGGCGCTGGCTGAAGTCGGCCTTGGCGATCGCGTCCGCATGCTGCTGCAGGTGCATGACGAACTCATCTTCGAAGTCGAGGACGAGGATGTCGAAAAGGCGATGCCGATCATCGTCTCGGTCATGGAAAACGCCACCATGCCGGCGCTCGAAATGCGCGTGCCGCTGAGGGTCGATGCGCGCGCTGCCAGCAATTGGGACGAGGCGCATTGATCCATGTCGCCCAAATGTGTGCATCTTGGGTAAACGACATGCAGAAAACGAGGGCCTGATAGGCTCCGCATCATCAGAGTCGATGCGCCGCACTTCGGGTCCTCACAAAATTGGCAAAGATTTTTCCGCTTAACTCAACTCACTGAAATCGCAGCGATTTAGCGACGGGAGCCGTATCAGAACGATACGGCGGGAAGGAACTTATTAACCTTCCTTTTCTATCCCGGTAGGGTCGTAATTTGTTAGGCATGAGTGAGTAGCGGACGCATGCGTTTTCCCAGAACCAATTTGACGGACGCCGGGGACTTTTCCAGCGAGATTGAAACCGAGCTTCCGGAGATAAATCCCGGAGAAAAGCCGGCGGCACCGATCTGGCAGAGCAATTTTTCTCTCGCGCCGAATGTCCGTTTCACCCGCACGCCGGAAACGCTGATCAGCAAGCGGCGGGCGCCGAATGAGCTTGTTCGGGATGATTCGCAGATTGGACAGCAGGCGATACGCATCGAGCCGGTCGCCGTCGACGTGCCGTTCGATGCCTATCTGCCGGAGCCCTACGAACTTTCCGCAGCACCGCACGTGATCGAACTGCAACCGTCACCCTTGCCCGAAGGGCCCGCCGCGCCTGCCTTCCGCGCCAGTGCCGAGCTTTCTTCCATTTCGGATTTCGCCTTCTGGGAAGTCATGGCCTTCGAAGAAGGTGAGCCGGTTCGCGCGCCTGCCTTGATCTCGTTCCCGAAGGTCGAGACTGCGCCCGAATCGATCACGTCGCTGTTCCGCATCATGGAATGGCGCCCCGGCCGGCCGGCCCCCGCGCCCGTCGCCTCCCGCCCGGTTCAGCCGCCCGCCGCGGTCTCCGCAAAGCTCGCCGTCCGCCCTCCGGCCGCAATATCCCTGGAACGGCTCCGGCGCATTCCTGTCGAGGCACCGGTCGTACCTTCCCCCCAGGCTGCGCCAGCCCCTCAGATTGCGCCAGCTCCTCAAGTCGCGTTGGCGCCTGAGGCTGCGCCGACACCCCGTTCTACGCCGCCCGTCTCCGCGGTCCTGCCCTCGCCGCGTCGTGTGACAAGACCCGAAAAGATCGACGCATCCGGCTATGAGTTTCCGCCGCGTGCCCTCCTGCAGGAACCGCCGGAACGCCTCGGCGAGATCATGTCGCAGGAGACGCTGGAGCAGAATGCCGGGCTTCTGGAAAGTGTACTCGAGGACTTCGGCATCAAGGGTGAAATCATCCATGTCCGCCCCGGCCCAGTCGTCACGCTTTATGAATTCGAGCCGGCGCCGGGCGTGAAATCGTCGCGCGTCATCGGTCTTGCCGACGATATCGCCCGCTCGATGTCGGCGCTCTCGGCCCGTGTCGCCGTCGTCCCCGGCCGCAACGTCATCGGCATCGAATTGCCGAACGTCACTCGTGAAACCGTCTATTTCCGCGAGATGATCGAAAGCCAGGATTTCGAGAAGAGCGGCTACAAGCTGGCGCTCGGTCTCGGCAAGACCATCGGCGGCGAGCCGGTTATTGCCGAACTCGCCAAGATGCCGCATTTGCTCGTCGCCGGCACTACCGGCTCCGGCAAGTCGGTCGCCATCAACACGATGATCCTGTCGCTGCTCTACCGCCTGACGCCGGAACAGTGCCGGCTGATCATGGTCGACCCGAAGATGCTCGAACTTTCCGTCTATGACGGCATCCCGCATCTTCTGACGCCTGTCGTCACCGATCCGAAGAAGGCGGTGATGGCGATGAAATGGGCCGTGCGCGAAATGGAGGAGCGTTATCGCAAGATGTCGCGCCTCGGCGTCCGCAATATCGACGGATATAACGAGCGCGTGGCGCAGGCCCGCGACAAGGGCGAGACGATCCATGTCATGGTCCAGGTCGGCTTCGACAAGGGCACCGGCGTCCCGATCGAGGAAAGCCAGGCGCTCGACCTGACGCCGATGCCCTATATCGTCGTCATCGTCGATGAAATGGCCGACCTGATGATGGTCGCCGGCAAGGAGATCGAAGGTGCGATCCAGCGCCTCGCCCAGATGGCCCGCGCCGCCGGCATCCATCTGATCATGGCGACGCAGCGCCCATCGGTCGACGTCATCACCGGTACGATCAAGGCGAACTTCCCGACCCGCATCTCCTTCCAGGTGACCTCGAAAATCGACAGCCGCACCATCCTCGGTGAACAGGGCGCCGAGCAGCTCCTCGGCCAGGGCGACATGCTGCATATGCAGGGCGGCGGCCGGATTTCCCGCGTCCACGGTCCCTTCGTCTCTGACGTCGAGGTTGAAAAGGTCGTTGCCCATCTGAAAACCCAGGGCCGCCCCGAATATCTCGACACCGTCACCGCCGACGAAGAGGAAGAAACGGAAGAGGAAGAAGCCGGCGCCGTCTTCGACAAGAGCGCCATGGCCTCCGAGGATGGCAACGAGCTATACGAACAGGCGGTGAAGGTCGTCCTGCGCGACAAGAAGTGCTCGACCTCCTACATCCAGCGCCGCCTCGGCATCGGCTATAACAGAGCCGCCTCATTGGTGGAGCGCATGGAGAAGGAAGGTCTGGTCGGCCCGGCCAACCATGTCGGCAAGCGCGAGATCGTTTCCGGGCGGGGTGACGGCGACTAATCAGGCGCGGAGTGCGCCACGCACTCCGTTCACATTCTTGAGACTGCCAACCGCACCGTCTCGCTGACGAACTCGGTCTTTCCGCCGGTATAAAAGTCCCAATTTCCGTCTGCCTCCGCAGCCAGCCGACGTTTCAGGTCGGCATAGGCTGCAGCTCTCTCAGGGTGATCCACGAGATAGTCGCGAAACAGGATGCGCTCCTGGTGTCCGCGATGATCGGGTCCGCAGACACAGAGCCTGAACCCGTAGCCGTCATGATCTCGGGTGAAGGCCCACCGGTTCTCTCCAGCGTCGCCGTGGAAGACGAAATCGGCAGAGCGCACCGCTTCGATCGCCGTCGGCAGAACGGCGTCTGAGATCACGACGATATCGAGGTCGATCTTCGGCTTGGCCGCCAGACCAGGCACAGACGTACTGCCGATATGATCGATGGACAGCACGGAATCACTGAGCAAAATAGAGACTTCACTGCTGATTTGGGCAAACAGCAGCGGCCAGGAGGGATCGTAGTCGACCACTTTGATGGCGCGCATGCTTCCTTCCGATCTCGGTCAGTGAATCTCGGCGAGCAGCCCGTCGAGGATCGTGACCATCTTCTGCTTGGCCTCTTCGAGCGAGCCGCTATTGTCGAGCTCCGCCACGTCGTAGTCGCCGCGCACCGTCAGCGGCCCGCGGGCAAGCCGCGCCATGATATCCTCATGCGTCTCGCGCCCGCGCGCCTCCAGCCGGCTCGCGAGCACTTCCGGGCGAGCGGTGACGTTGATCACCTTGAGCCGCGGGAAAGCCGCCTGGAAACGGTGAAGCGCCGAGCGCGAGCCGTTGGCGACAACGACATGGCCGCGCGACAATGCCACCGAGACCTCGGCCGGAATACCATATTTCAAGCCATGCGCCTCCCACCAGACGGCGAAGGAGCCCGACTGCTCCATCGCGGCAAACCCTTCGAGGGAGACGGAAAGATGGTCTTCGCCGCCGGCGTCGCGGTGGCGGGTGATGACGCGGCGGGTGAAATGTACGTCGGCGCGGCCGGCGAAATGCCGCGCGGCGAGGTTCATCAGCGTGTCCTTGCCGGCGCCGCTCGGCCCGACGACGACGACCATGATGCCGCGCTCGGCTCCGGCTCCTGGATGGGGTTCGTAAGGGCTCATGCGACACGGCGTCCCTGGCGCCAGACGGAGCGTGTCACCGGCACGCCATGCGAACGGTGGACGCGGACGAGATCGGCGCGCAGTCCGGTGGCGATCCGGCCGCGATCGTCGAGGCTGACGGTGCGGGCGGGCGTCGACGTCACCATGGCGATCGCCTTCGGCAGGGTAATGCTCTCGACTTCATCGGCGAGGATGAAGGGTGCATGCAGCAGGCTGAGCGGCACGTAATCGGAGGAAAGCACGTCGAGCACGCCCATCTCGGCAAGGTCGCGGGCAGCGATATTGCCGGAATGGGATTTGCCGCGCACGATGTTCGGCGCGCCCATCAGCACGCTCATGCCGTGACCGTGCGAGGCGCGGGCTGCGTCGAAGCTGGTCGGGAATTCGGCAAGCCGCACGCCGTTGTCGATCGCCTCGCCGACATGGGAGAGCGTCGCGTCGTCGTGGCTTGCCACGGTGATGCCGCGTTCGGCGCAGACCTTGGCGATGGCGTTGCGATGCGGCGTCGAGTTGCGCGCCGATTCCGCCTGGCGCTTGGCGACGAAACGCGCGAAGACCTCGTCGCTCAGGCCGCGCTTCTTCTGATAGTAGAAGATATATTGATCCATCGTCTGGAATTGACGCTGGCCGGGCGCATGATCCATCAGCGAGACCAGCCGCACATGCCGATCGTTTTCGAAATCGGCGAAATGTTCGAGCACATTGTCGGCCGAGACCTCGCAGCGCAGGTGGATCAGGTGCTCGGCGCGCAGCCGGCCTTCCTTCTCCGCCGACTGGATGGCGTCGGCCATCTCGCGCATCTCGCCATGTTCGAAGCCGCCGTCCTCGTCCGCGCCCATGCGCAGGCAGTCGAACACCGTGGTGATGCCTGAAGTGACGATCTGGGCATCATGCGCCTGGATTGCGGCGGTCTTGTTCCAGCGAATGCCGGGACGCGGCTGATAATGGCCTTCAAGATGATCGGTATGCAGCTCGACGAGGCCGGGAATGACGTAGTCGCCCTCGAAATCTTCGCCGGCTACCGAGTTGCCTTCGGAAATGTCGGCGATCTTGCCGTCGCGAATGAGAATCGATCCGGAGAGGATGTCATCCTCAAGAACGATGCGGGCGTTGGAAAACACGGTCTCTTTGCTCATCTCGTCTGGTCTTTCAGCTTTTGGCGCCGGCAAGCGGCAGCCAGGAATGAACTTTAAACGGGGCGCCGCGCGTTTCTTCGGTGAAGACGGCAAGGCCCGAAATCGTAAGCGGCCGACCGGTGAAATCGGCAAAACGCTCGGTCAGGATCGCTTTCATCACTGCGGCGCGTGTCTCGGGCACCTGGCCGGTGAGTGTCATGTGGAAGCCGAAATCCTCCATCACATAAGGATAACCCCAGCGCTGCAGATGGGTGCGCTGGCTGTCGCTGAGCTTCTCCGGGTTGCGCCGCGCCATATCGGCCTCGGAAAGCGTTGCGCGGAACGGTTCGAAGGACCTTACCACCTTCGCGGCGAAATCCTGAAGAGGTTGATGAAGAGAACCGGGAACGAGGGCAAAAAAACGACCGAGCTGGCCCAGCACGAGTTCAGGAATCTCGAAAGCTTCAGTGCGCGCGGCAAAATCCTCGGCAACGGCCATGAGATCCTTCTCGGTGACCGAGGCGGCGAGCGAAAACGGCGCCTTGATCGTCGCGTGAAAGCCGTAGCGGCGAGGATCCGCGGTCAGCTCGAACTGCTCCGCCGCACCCAGTCTCTCATGTTCTGACGCAGAATAGGTCTCGCCGGTGAACGCATCGCGGCCGAGCCAGAGCGACGCCTCGCCGGTCAGGGGATCGTCCTTCGGCGGCGAGAAATAGAGAGCATAGCGCAAGGGCTTTTATCCTGAGGACATCGAAACGGGGGAGCGCAATGTGCAGTGATTTGGCGGCGAACCGCAAGCAGGCTCCCGGCTAAAAGATTTCCGTGACAGAATGATGATGGCGGCAGCGCCGCCACGGCCTTTGGAGCGGATATATCAGTGGGTTTTCGTGCCCATCAGCCGGTGGCGCAGCGCGTTCGAGGCGGCGTCGAAAATGAACACGACGATCAGGATCAGGATGACCATGTAGGCGACGTTTTCCCAGTTGGCGTTGGTGCGCATGGCCTCCCACAATTTGAGGCCGATGCCGCCCGCGCCGACGGCGCCGATGATGGTCGCGCCGCGCACGTTCGATTCCCATTGGTAGAGCGTCTGGCTGACGATGACGGGAACGATCTGCGGCATAATGCCGTAACGATGGACGAGCACGGTCTGAGCGCCGGTCGATTTGATGCCTTCCCGTGGCTTGTTGTCGATATTCTCCAGCCCTTCGGAATAGAGCTTGCCGAGCGTGCCGGTCTCGGTGAGGAAGATCGCGCCGCTGCCGGCAAGCGGGCCAGGCCCGAAGGCGCGCGTCAGGAACAGCGCCCAGATCAGCATGTCGACCGAGCGCAGGAAATCGAAAAAGCGCTTCAGGATCTGATTGAGCAGCCGGTTCGGCGTGATGTTGCGCGCCGCCAGGAAGGCCAGCGGGAAGGCTGTGAGCGAGCCGAGCAGCGTTCCGAGGAATGCCATGACGATCGTCTGGAAAAGCTTGGTCCAGACATCGCCGTGCTGCCATTCGCTGTTGTTCCAAATGTCGTCGAAGGCGAGCGCCAGGTTGGACTGGTCGGGCTTGATGCGCGGGCCGGAAACGATGAGACTGACGACCTCGCCGACCGGCTTGTCGAAGAAGGACGATTGCGTGTCGAAGATGAAATTCGCCCAGCCGATGAAACGCTTGCGGATCTTCACCCGGTCGACGGAAATGCTGACGTCGCCGGCAAAGCCGAGATCGGCGAGCACATTGTCGTCATAGACGGTCATCCAGCCGGGCACCGGCCCGACAACTTTCGGCGCACCGCTCGAAACCTCGACGGGAACGCTGATGCCATGCGCGGTGACGGTCGTCTCGCTCTTCGAGACGGTGACGGTGCGGCTGGTGCCGCTGATCGAAACCGTGATGCTGCCATCGGGATTGTTGACCAGCCAGTCCGCATGCGGATTGTCGCCGAGCGGCGAGAAGCGTGGATAGTGGATGTCGATCGAACCGTCATCCCCGATGCGGAATTCCGGCTGAACGTCGTAGCTCACCCATTGGCTGAGATAGATGCCGACGCGCTCCCAATGGGCTTCGGCGAAAAGCTTGGGCAGGTCGAAGAACCAGACGGCATAGAGGCTATAGAGCAGCGTCGCGATCAGGATCATCAGCCCGCCGAAACGCTGGCGGAACGACCGGTGCAAATATTCCGGATAGCGTGTTTCTATCTCATGCATGCGGTTTGCGTCGATCACCGTCATGGCGGCCTCAATGTTGCAGAAGGAAGGCGTGCTCGCCGACGAGGCGGCGGCGCAGCCATGCGGAGAATTGGTCGACGGCGACGATCGTCACGAACAGCAGCAGAACGAGCGCCATCGTCTTCGCGCCGAAGCCGCGCGAGATCGAAAGCTTCAACTCCTCGCCGATGCCGCCGCCGCCGACGGCGCCGATGATGGTCGAGGCGCGCACGTTGATCTCTAGGCGTAAGAGCGCATAGGAGGTGAAATTCGGCAGCACTTGCGGCAGAGCGGCGAAGCGGACGCGCTCCCACCAGTTGGCGCCGACGGCTTTCATGCCCTCATCGGGCTTCATGTCGATATTCTCGGCCACTTCGTAGAAGAGTTTACCGAGCGCGCCGATCGTGTGCAGGGTGATGGCGATGATGGCAGCCACCGGCCCGATCGACAGGATCGCGGAAAACAGGCCGGCGATAACGATCTCAGGGAAGGCGCGCAAAAATTCCATCAGGCGCTTGGCGACGATGCGCAGCGGCCATGAACTGGTCAGGTTGCGGGCGGCAAAGAAGCTCAAGGGAACGGCAAAGACAAAAGCGACGATCGTCGAGATCAGCGCCACGTTGATCGTGACGATCATCAGCTCGAAATATTCGGGGATGTAGAAAGCGCCCCAGACGTAGACGCGGCCCTTGTCGAAATTGAATTCCTCGCCGCCCTTGTCGTTGACGCTCGCAATGTCGAACAGCGCACGCCAGACATCGTTCCAGTCCCTGGGGATGAGCCAGCTCAGGAAGTCGAAGATATGCGGCAGGCGGTCGAAGAAATGGCCGGCATTGCTCTCGTCGGCGAAGCGGACGGAACTGACGAAGGCCGCAATCAAGATAACCAGGCCGAGGATAGTGTAGAAGCGGCGCTTGGCGACCATCCGCTCCCAGGCGGTGCCGATCTCCTGCGTGCTCTGCATGTGCGGCTGTGTATCGGCAATAGTCATGGACGCCTCGCCCGATCAAAGATAAAGGGCGGCCGTTTCCGGCCGCCCCGCATTCCAGAAACCGATCAGCCGCCGATGGCAGCTTTGCGGACTTCGACGACGGCGTTGTAGAAGTCGTGCTTGACCGGGGCGTAACCCTTGTAGTCGCCGCCTTCGACAGCCGCGAAGCACTTGTGATCCTTCTCCGGCAGAGCCGTGAAGAAGGCTGCAAGCTTCGTCTGCCAGTCCTGGCCGAGGGCGTTGCGAACGACGAGGGGGCCGTTCGGGATCAGCGGCGAACGCCATACTTCAACCAGCTTGTTCGGATCGACGGCGCCCTTGTCGACTTCCTTGCGGAAGGTGCCGGAGGTGTAGCCGTCCTTGAATTCGCCGATGCCCGACGAGTCGTCGACGGCAACGTCGACCTTGCCGTCATAAGCGGCAAGCAGGTTGTTCTCGTGGCCGCCGTTGAACTGCGTCGAGGCGAAGAACTTGTCGTTCGGCATGCCCGTGTCCTTGGGGATCTGCGTCAGCGGCACGAGATAGCCGGAGGTGGAATCTGGATCGGCGTAGCCGAGCCTCTTGCCCTTGGCGTCCTTGATGTTCTTAATGCCGGAGGACTTCAGGGCGAGACCGACCGAGTAGTAACCCGTCGAGCCGTCCTTCTGCTGCGTCGTCAGGATCGGCGTAACAGCTTTCTCGTCCTTGATGTAAATGGCTGCGTAGCCGGAAGCGCCGAGTTCGGCGAAGTCGAGCGTGCCGCCGAGCAGGCCCTGGATAACGCCGTCATAGTCGGCGGCGGGGAACAGCGACACCTTCTCGAAGCCGAATTCCTGCTTCAGGTGGTCGGCAAGGCAGGCATAGTTGCGCAGGCGGTCGGTTTCGTTTTCGCCGCCGAGAATGCCGATGCGGAATTCCTTGAGATCTGCCGCGTTGGCGGCGCCGGCGAGCGCGAAGAGCGCCGTTGCCGCAAAGAGTGCTTTCTTCAACATGTGTCTCTCCTATTGACCGGTGCCCCCGGTCTTCCGTTACGAAGAAGTGTGCCCTTGACGCGGGCGCGCGATCGCGGCCGCCTCGCTCAGAGACCGGCCAGCGCCAGCGGTTGGGCGCCGGCGGATTGATTGTCTGCCCGCTCGGGAGCGATATTGATGGATGTCGAGGTCATCGTTTCGTCGATGCCGGCGCCATCCTTGTCCGTTCCGTAGATTGCCTTCACTGCCTCGGCGGTCAGTTCCGAGGCCTTGCCGTCGAAGACGACGCGGCCGCTGGCCATGCCGACGATGCGCTCACAATAGTTGCGGGCGGTGTCGAGCGTGTGAAGGTTGGTGATGACGGTGATGCCCTCGCGCTCGTTGATATCGCGCAGCGCATCCATGACGATCTTGGCATTCAGCGGATCGAGCGAGGCGATCGGCTCGTCGGCGAGAACCATCTTCGGGTTCTGCATCAGCGCTCGCGCAATCGCCACGCGCTGCTGCTGGCCGCCGGAAAGCGTGCCGGATGCCTGCAACGCCGTCTGCTCGATGCCGAGGCGTTCGAGCGCAGCGATGGCATGCACACGTTCCTCGCGGGTGAAGATGTTGAGCAGGCTCAGAAGCGTCGAGCGGTGGTTGAGGCGGCCGAGCATGACATTGGTCAGAACGTCGAGGCGCGGCACCAGGTTGAACTGCTGGAAGATCATCGCGCAATCGCGTTGCCAGTTGCGCAACGCCCGGCCGCGAAGCCCGGAGACCTCGACGCCGGCGAAATGAATGGAGCCGGAGCTCGGTTCCTGCAGCCGGTTGATCATGCGCAAGAGCGTCGACTTGCCGGCGCCGGATCGGCCGATGATGCCGACCATCTGGCCCTGAGGAATGTCGAGCGTGACGGAATCGACGGCGAGCTTTTTTCCGAAACGACGTGTGACATTCTTCAGCTCGAACATCATGCTTTCCCTTTGCACTCCAGGCCTTGGTCAGCATCGCATTAGTCCCGCTTGATGAACCTCCCATGTCATATTTGTGTAAGTCCTGTCACATATCCCCGCGCTTGTTGCGCATCTATATCGGCGGTTTAACCACCGTAGCGGAACAGGAAATCTTCCGCGCTCAGGTTGCGGAAATCCTCCAGCGCCTGGCGCAGCCGGTCGTGCTCCCAATCCCACCAGGAAAGCCTGTCCATCCGTTCGCCGATCTCTCTTGGAAAGCGTTCGCGGATTGGTTTGGCCGGCACGCCGCCGACGATCGCGTAGGGAGCGACATCCTTCGATACCACCGCACCGGCGCCGATCACCGCGCCGTTGCCGACGGTGACGCCGGGCAGGATGGTCGCCCCATGGCCGATCCAGACATCGTTGCCGATCGTCACGCGGTTTGCCCGCCGCCAGGCGAAGAAATCGGTTTCCATGTCGCCGTCCGGCCAGTAGTCGGCGGCACGATAGGTGAAATGATGCAGCGTCGCCCGCCAGGTCGGATGATTGGTGGCGTTGATGCGCACGGCGGCGGCAATATTGACGAACTTGCCGATCGTTGCGCACCAGACTGAGCCATCCTGCATGATGTAGGAATAGTCGCCGAACGTGGCCTCGCTGATGCGGCAGCGCTCGGAGACCTCCGTATAGCGCCCGAAGGTGGAGTCGCTGACGGATGCCGTCTCATGCACATAGGGCTCGATGCCAAGCTTGCGGCTCATGCGGCGATCTTTCCAGGCGAGAACAGCTGGACGTCGAGGATGCGGTCGGCGACCGCCTCGCGCACTTCCTCGTCGTGGAAAATGCCGAGAAGCGCGACACCCGCCTTCTTCTTCTCCTCGATCATGCCGACGACGACGGCACGGTTTTTGGCATCGAGCGAGGCTGTGGGTTCGTCGAGAAGCAGGATCGTGTGCTCGGTGATGAAGCCGCGGGCGATGTTGACGCGCTGCTGCTCGCCGCCGGAGAAGGTGGCGGGTGGAAGTTGCCAGAGCGCTTCCGGCAGGTTGAGCCTGGCAAGCAGGGCGCCCGCCTTTTCCCGTGCCGTGGCGGCGTCTTCGCCGCGCGCCACAAGCGGTTCGGCAACCACATCGACCGCCGCGACGCGCGGTACTGTGCGCAGGAACTGGCTGACATAGCCGAGCGTGTGGCGCCGCACGTTGAGCACGGTGCGCGGATCGGCGGCGGCGAGGTCGACGATGCGCCCGTCGTGGCGTATGAGGATCTGGCCAGTGTCGACGGCATAATTGCCGTAGATCATCTTGAGCAGCGAGCTCTTGCCGACGCCCGATGGGCCGCCGAGCACGACGCATTCGCCTGAGGCGACCGAGAAGGCGACATTGGAAACGACGGGCAGCCTGATGCCGTCGCGCAGGTGCATGGTGAAGCTTTTCGAGACTTCGGAAACGACGAGGGGCGTTGGCATGATGTCTTCTTTCCTGGTTTCGGATTTACAGCGCCGGGCCCTGAAAAGACGCGCAAGGACGCTGTAAAGTCTTGAATTGCTCAGACCTGCAGGATCGAGGAGACGAGCAGTTGCGTGTAGGGTTCGCGCGGGTCGTCGAGCACCCGGTCGGTGAGCCCGTGTTCGATGACGTAGCCGTCCTTCATCACCATCATCCGGTGTGAGAGCAGGCGGGCGACGGCGAGATCGTGGGTGACGATGATCGCCGACAGGCCGAGATCGTTAACGAGGCCGCGCACCAGATCGAGCAGGCGTGCCTGCACCGAGACGTCGAGGCCGCCCGTGGGTTCGTCCATGAAGACGAGGCGCGGGCCGGTGACGAGGTTGCGGGCGATCTGCAGGCGCTGGCGCATGCCGCCGGAAAAGGCGCGCGGCTGGTCGTCGATGCGGTCGGCGTCGATCTCGACGCGCTCCAGCCAATCGATCGCCGAAGCGCGGATCGTGCCATAGTGCCGGTCGCCGATCGCCATCAGCCGTTCGCCGACATTGGCGCCGGCGGAGACGGTCATGCGCAGGCCGTCGGCCGGATTCTGGTGCACGAAGCCCCAGTCGGTGCGCATCAGGAAACGCCGCTCGGCCTCGTTCATGCGGTAGAGGTCGCGGTAGCTGCCGTCGCGCATGTGGTATTCGACGCTGCCAGTGCTCGGCAGCAGCCGGGTGGAGAGGCAGTTCAGCAGTGTCGTCTTGCCGGAGCCGGACTCGCCGACGATGGCGAGCACTTCGCCCGGCCAGAGATCGAAGGAGACGTCGCGGCAGCCGATCCGGTTGCCGTAAAATTTCGAAACGTCATGGACTTTGAGAAGCGGGATATCGCTCATTCTGCAGCCTCCCGGGCCAACATCTCGCCGGCATGCCCATGGGCGCGGCGGTCTTCGCAGTGATCGGTGTCGGAGCAGACGAACATGCGCCCGCCCTTGTCGTCGAGAACCACCTCGTCCAGATAGACATCCTCGGCACCGCAAAGGGCGCAGGGCTTGTCGAAGCGCTGGATGTCGAAGGGATAGTCATCGAAATCCAGGCTGACGACGTCGGTATAGGGCGGAACCGCATAGATGCGCTTCTCGCGTCCCGCGCCGAAAAGCTGCAGCGCGTCCGACATATGCATCTTCGGATTGTCGAATTTCGGCGTCGGCGACGGGTCCATGACGTAACGGCCGTGTACCTTCACCGGATAGGCATAGGTCTTGGAGATGCGGCCGTTATGGGCGATATCCTCGTAGAGCTTCACATGCATCAGGCCGTATTCCTCGAGAGCATGCATCTTGCGCGTCTCGGTCTCGCGCGGTTCGAGGAAACGCAGCGGCTCGGGGATAGGCACCTGGTAAACGAGCACCTGGCCGGGCCCGAGCTTCTCTTCCGGAATGCGGTGGCGCGTCTGGATGATCGTCGCCTCGCCTGTGCGCGTCGTCACCGCGACATTGGCGACCTTCTGGAAAAAAGCGCGAATGGAAACGGCGTTGGTCGTGTCGTCGGCACCCTGGTCGATGACCTTCAGCACGTCATCCGGTCCGATGATCGAGGCCGTCACCTGCACGCCACCGGTGCCCCAGCCGTAAGGCATCGGCATTTCGCGCGAAGCGAAAGGCACCTGATAGCCGGGAATGGCGATCGCTTTCAGGATGGCGCGGCGGATCATCCGTTTGGTCTGTTCGTCGAGATAGGCGAAGTTGTAGCTGGCCAGATCGCTCATTCGGCGGCCTCCTTCATGTCTTCGCCAGCGTTGCGGGCGGCTTCGAATTCGCGACGCATGCGGCGGACGAGATCGAGTTCGGCCTGGAAGTCCACATAATGCGGAAGCTTCAGGTGCTCGACGAAGCCGGTCGCCTGGACGTTGTCGGAGTGCGAGATGACGAATTCCTCGTCCTGTGCCGGGGCGGTGATATCCTCGCCGAGCTCTTCGGCACGAAGCGCCCTGTCGACCAGCGACATCGCCATCGCCTTGCGCTCGCTCTGGCCGAAGACCAGGCCGTAGCCGCGGGTAAATTGCGGGGGTGCCTTCGCCGAACCCTTGAACTGGTTGACCATCTGGCACTCGGTGATCTGGATCGTGCCTAGCGAGACGGCAAAACCGAGTTCCGGCACGTCGAATTCCACCTCGACCTCGCCGATACGGATCTCGCCGGTGAAGGGGTGGTTGCGGCCGTAGCCGCGCTGGGTGGAATAACCGAGCGCCAGCAGAAAACCTTCGTCGCCGCGGGCGAGCGCCTGCAGGCGCAGATCGCGGGTCATCGGAAATTCCATCGGCTCGCGGGTCAGGTCGCCGATCTCGTGATCCTCAGGCATGTCGCCGTCGGCCTCGATCAGCCCCTCCTCGCCGAGGATCTCGGAGACGCGCATGACGCGGCCGGTCTCGGCTGTGCGCTGGGCAGGCGTCTCGACCGCCTCGTCGGAAAGCAGCGACGGATCGAGCAGCCGGTGGGTATAATCGAAGGTGGGCCCAAGAAGCTGGCCGCCCGGCAGATCCTTGTAGGTCGCCGAGATGCGGCGTTCGATCGTCATATCAGCCGTGTCAAGCGGCTTGGAATAGCCGAAACGCGGCAGCGTCGTGCGGTAGGCGCGCAGCAGGAAGATCGCCTCGATCATGTCGCCGCGCGACTGGCGGACGGCAAGCGCTGCGAGTGTGCGGTCGAAAAGCGAGGCCTCGGCCATCACCCGGTCGACGGCGAGCGCCAGCTGCGCCACGATCTGTTCGATGCCGATCGCGGGCAACGAACGGTCGCCGCGGCGGCGGTCGGCCAGTAGGCGGTGGGCATTGGCGATGGCGGCCTCGCCACCCTTGACGGCAACATACATGAGCTCAGATCTCCGTTGCTGTGATCTTGGTGGTGCGCGGCAGGCAGAGGAAACGCTCGGCCGACGTCAGCACGATGTCGATGCCGCGCGGGAAGAGCGCGCGGTTCTCGGTCCAGAGCCGCAGGAAGGTCTCCGGCAGCCCGACAGGCGCGATTTCCGTCACACTCTGGATACCGGGCCCCATCAGCGCCAGCCTGCGTCCACCCTCGAGATCGGCGAGCTCGATGACAACAGTCGTCGAGCGGTCGGGATATTCCTGCGTGCCCGATGCAAACAGGCCGAAGGAGCAAAGCGCGGTGCCGGCCTCCGTGAAGGCGAAGCGGGCCTCAGCCTTTTCACCGGTCAGCGGCGCGCCGGTGTGGAAGCCGAGCCACTCCGGCACGGCCGATTTCGCCAGTCCCTGGGACAGCCAGACAGGCGTGTCGTGGTCGCAAAGCGTCAGCGCGATCGTGCCGGCGCCAATACCGAACGGCACAGGCGGCGCGACATCGGGCCGGACGGTCTGGATCGTGCCGGGGCGAGCCATGCCGTCCATCAGCATCTTGAAGACGCTCTGGGCGTGGAAGACCGGGTCGGCAAAGCCACCTGTGAGGGCTTCTGTCTTCAGCCCCATCAGTTGTCTCCCCGCACCATGGTGAAGAAATCGACGCGGGTCGCTGCCGTCTCGTCCGCCTTGCGGCGTTCGGCATCGGCGATCCGTTCGGCGACGGGCAAAAGCAGTGCCTGTTCGACAAAATCCTTCGTCGCCTCCTCCTGCCAGAGCGCGTCGAAGATCGCCGCCAGCCGGGCCTTCTCACGGTCGGTGCCCAGCGCCTGGGCATGGCCGATCGCCCCGGAGACGAGCCGGACCGTGGCCCGGGTCACTGTGACCTCGCCAAGATTGAAGGGAGCGCCGCCGCCGCCGATGCGGCCGCGGACCATCACCAACCCGGTCTCCGGTCCGCGCACCGGATGTGCCGCGGGCTTTTCCGGCAACGCGTTCCAGACCGCCGAGAGTTCGCTCAGTTCCGCGCGCGCCAGCAGATCGGCGGCGCGTTTGCGCCCGGATGCCGTCTGTGGCGTTGCGCCTGTCCTATCCGCTGATATCATTGTCGCTTCCTCAAATGTCTATTGATATAGACAACCATACAAGATATACCTACGCTTAAATCGATGTGGTGACAAGCGTGTGACATCGGACGTGGGAACGGGGGCGGAATGCCAGGATTAAAGCAGGTGCAAAGGCAGACTGGTGTGGCGCTCTGGCGCCAGATCGCCGACCGGATCCGTGAGACAATCAGCACGGGTACCTATGACGAGACCGGAATGGTGCCGCCGGAGACGGTCCTGGCGCTGCAATTCGGCGTCAACCGGCATACGGTGCGGAGCGCTTTGGCGGCCTTGGCGCAGGAAGGGATCGTCCGTGCGGTACAAGGTCGCGGCACGCTGATCGAGCGCAAGGAGCGGCTGAATTTCCCGATTACCCGGCGCACGCGATTTACCGCCGGCATCGGCGATCAGGCGCGCGAGATGCGCGGCCTTCTGCTCGACGAGGTGAAGGAGGAGGCCAGCGCCGAGGTCGCCCGCTGGCTGAATATCAAGCCAGGGGGGCAGGTGATCCGGCTGGAAACATTGCGCCATGCCGACAGGCGGCCGGTTTCAAAGGCGACGAGCTGGTTTCCTGCCGGGCGTTTTGCCGGGATCGGCGAGGCCTACCGCAAGCACGAATCGATCACCAAGGCTTTCGCCGAGCTCGGCCTGTCGGACTATGTCCGTGCAACGACCGAGGTGACGGCCGCCCATGCGAATGCAGCCGATATGGCCGACCTCGAACTCACCCCCGGCGCGATCCTGCTGATCGCAAAGGCGATGAACACTGATCTCGATGGCGTGCCGGTGCAATATTCGATCAGCCGGTTCGCAGCCGACCGGGTGCAGTTCACCATCGAGAATTGAGACATGAGGTGCCAGCCGACTCCGGCTGGCACGGACGTCAGAATTCAGTGTGCGCCGGACATATCGCCGAGCACTTCCTTCGACGCGACGGTGGAATCCGCCTTCAGCTTGTAGACCATGGGAACGCCGGTCGCGAGATTGAGGGCAAGCACGCCTTCTTTGCTCAGCTTGTCGAGCACCATGACAAGCGAGCGCAGCGAATTGCCGTGTGCGGCAACCAGCACCTTCTCGCCGTTGAGCACGCGCGGCAGGATTTCTGTGAGGTAGTAGGGCCAGACGCGGGCGCCGGTATCGCGCAGGCTCTCGCCCCCGGGCGGCGGCACGTCATAAGAGCGGCGCCAGATATGCACCTGTTCCTCGCCCCATTTGGCGCGAGCATCGTCTTTGTTGAGACCGGAGAGATCGCCATAGTCGCGCTCGTTCAGCGCCTGGTCGCGGATCGTTGGCAGATCGGGCTGGCCGACCTTGTCGAGGATGAGCTTCAGCGTGTGCTGCGCGCGCACCAACACCGAGGTGTAGGCGACGTCGAATTTGATCCCGTATTCGGCAAGCGCCTTGCCGCCGGCATTGGCCTCCTCGATGCCGAGCGCCGTCAGATCGGGATCCTTCCAGCCGGTGAAGAGATTCTTCAGGTTCCAGTCGCTCTGGCCGTGGCGAACGAGGACGAGGGTACCGCTCATGAATTTGCCTCCGCAATATCGTTATGAAGAAGAAAGCCCGAGCACGTCGAGCATGGAATAGAGACCCGGCTTCTTGTCGCGCGCCCAGAGTGCGGCCTTGATGGCGCCGCGCGCAAAGATCGAGCGGTCGGCTGCGCTGTGCGACAGGGTGACGATTTCGCCTTCACCGGCGAACAGCACCGAATGCTCGCCGATGACGGAGCCGCCGCGCAGCGTCGCAAAGCCGATCGTGCCGGCTTGCCGGGCGCCGGTATGGCCGTCGCGCACACGCACGGATTTTGCGGCAAGATCGATGCCGCGCCCCTTTGCTGCGGCCTCGCCGAACAGAAGGGCGGTGCCGGAAGGCGCATCCACCTTGTGCTTGTGGTGCATTTCCAGGATCTCGATATCCCAGTCATCAGGCTCGAGCGCACGCGCGGCCTGCTCGGCGAGCACGCTGAGCAGATTGACCCCGAGGCTCATATTGCCTGATTTGACGATACGGGCATGGCGGGCGGCGGCGGCGATCTTGGCATTGTCTTCAGCCGAACAGCCGGTCGTGCCGACGACATGGACGATGCGGGCCTGAGCGGCGAGGCCGCAGAATTCCGTTGTTGCGGCAGGCGAGGTGAAGTCGAGCACGCCTTCGGCATCCAGAAAGGCATTGAGCGGATCGTCGCCGATAATGACACCGGTCGGGCCGAGACCGGCGATCTCGCCGGCATCCTTGCCGATAAAGGGCGAACCGCTGCGCTCGACTGCGGCATGGAGTGTGGCGCCCTCAATGGAATGGATGAGCCGGATCAGCGTCTGCCCCATGCGCCCGGCTGCGCCAACCACCACCAGTTTCATCGCAGCATCGCTCATGTCAGGCTCACCAGGTCAGTTTGAATCTGAGGCCGAAGGCCTCTGCAGATTGTTGAGGCGAGCGTAAAGACCGTCGCGGACCTTCGCAAGCGTCTCGTGATTGCCTTCCTCGACGACGCGGCCCTGCTGCATGACGACGATCTTGTCGGCGCGCACCACGGTCGAAAGCCGGTGGGCGATGACGACGACGGTACGGCCGGTCATCGCCTCGTCGAGCGCCTTCTGCACGGCCGCTTCGGATTCGGTGTCGAGGGCTGAGGTCGCCTCGTCGAGAAGCAGGATCGGCGCATTGCGCACCAGGGCACGCGCAATCGACAGCCGTTGGCGCTGGCCGCCGGAAAGCGTCACGCCGTTTTCGCCGACCGGCGTCTCGTAACCCTGCGGCTGGGCTGAGATGAAATCATGCGCATAGGCAAGCCGGGCCGCTTCTTCCACCTCGGCATCGGTCGCTTCCGGCCGGCCATAGCGGATATTGTCGCGGATCGTGCCCTCGAACAGGTAGGGCTGCTGCGAGACATAGGCGAGCTGCTGGCGCAGCGACTTCTTGGTGATGTGGGCGATGTCCTGTCCGTCGATCAGGATTTCGCCCTCGCGCGGATCGTAGAAGCGCGGAATGAGGTTGATGACGGTGGATTTGCCGGCCCCCGAAGGGCCGACCAGCGCCGTGGTCGCGCCGCCCTCGGCGATGAAGCTCACACCGCTCAACACGCTCTCACTGCCATAGCCGAAGGAAACGTTGCGGAATTCGATTCTGGCTTGCGTCACCGTCAGCGGCTGGGCATCCGGCAGGTCGCGCTGGCGCGGCTCCATGTCGAGCAATTCATAGATCATCCGCGCATTGACGACGGCACGCTCCATCTGCACCTGCAGGCGGGCAAGCCGGCGGGCCGGGTCATAGGCAAGCAGCAGCGCCGTGACGAAAGAGAAAAAGGCGCCGGGCGGCACATTGTAGTAGATTGAGCGGTAGGCGGCATAGGCCAGCACGCTGGCGACGGCAAAGCCCGCGAAACTTTCTGTCAGCGGAGACGTGCGTTCGGAAAGCCGGGCAATCCGGTTCGCCCTGTTTTCGGCACCCTTGATGAGCTTGGTGACCTTGCGTTCCAGTTCGTCTTCCATCGTGAAGGCTTTCACGATGGCGATGCCCTGGATCGTCTCCTGCATGGCGCCGAGAACGTGGCTGTTCAAATGCACGGCTTCGCGCGTCGCCGAGCGCAGCCGCTTGGAAACATAACGCAGCGCATAAAGCAGCGGCGGGGCCATGATGAACACCGCAAGGCTGAGCAACGGATCCTGGAGGATCATCACGGCCAGCAGCGAAATGAAGGTCAGCAGGTCGCGCACCGTCGAGGTGATCGTCAAGTTGAGCACATCGCGGATGCCGCTGACGTTCTGGCTCACCTGCGCGGCGATATGGGCAGAGCGGGCCTCGCTGAAGAAGCCGACCGAAAGCGTCATCAGATGCGAATAGAGCCGGCGCTGGTAACGCGCGACGATATCGTTGCCGACTTTGGAAAGCGTCACCGCCTGGCCGTAACTGGCAAAACCGCGCAGCACGAAAGCGATGAAAATCGAAAGACAGATGATCCAGACGACGTCGGCGCGCCGGTTGGCGAAGGCCTCGTCGATGATCGCCCGCATGATCCACGCGGTAAACGCCGTCGAAAGCGCCACCACGATCAAGCAGGCAATCGCAAAGACATAGCCCCAGAGATGATCGCGGCCGTTTTCAGCGATGATGCGCTTCAGGATGCCGGTTACGGTATCGCTGCTGACGCTCTGCGTTCTGCTTTCCGCCGCTTCCAAAAATGAGGTTTCCTGTCTCGGACCAAACGCGGCGCGGGGGCGACGCGTACTTTTGCCGGCTCTATAAAGAGTTGGGACTGGTTTGGCTAGAGCGCCGCGCGTCCGGATAGGACGCGAAAGGGGCGCTCTATTGCTCTGCGCGCCGGGGTCAGCGCCGCCAGCGGCGGCCTTCCGTCGAGACGCCGAAATTCGCCGGCATGCGGGCATAGGAGGAAAGCCCGGCAAGCGCTGCCAGCGGATGCGTCACCACATAGGTCGGGATGGTGCGAAGCAGCGCCGTATGCGGCGCCTTGTCCTCGAAGGCGATGCGGAATTCCGGCCTCTTCAACGCCGGGAGGATCTTCTGTGAGATGCCGCCGGACAGATAGACGCCGCCGCGCGCCATGAAAACCATCGCCATGTCGCCCGCCACCCGGCCGAGATAGGTGGCAAACAGCGAGACGGTCTCAACGGCCGCCTTGTCGCTGCCGGCAAGTGCGTGCGAGGTGATGTCGGCCGGATCCTTCATCGTCGGCTGGATGCCGTCGACCAAGCAGATGGCGTGGTAGAGGTTGACGAGGCCGCGCCCGCAGAGGATCTGCTCGGCGGAGACGCGGCCTTCGATCGTCTCGATATGGGGGAAGATTTGATAGTCGCGTTTGCTGCGCGGTCCGAGATCGACATGGCCGCCTTCGCCGGGAACCGGGATCCAGCTGTGTTGGGCATGCACCAGCCCGCCGACGCCGAGACCGGTGCCCGGTCCGAGCACGACGCGGGAGGCGATTAGGTCGCCGGTGGCGTCGCCGATGCGTTCGCGGTTCTCATCCGAAAGGGCGGCGACTGCCAGCGCCTGCGCCTCGAAATCGTTGACGACGAGCACGTCCTCCATGCCGAGGCCCTCGATCATCGTCTTTGGCCGCACCACCCAGTCGCAATTGGTCAGCGGGATCTCGTCGTCGTTGATCGGGCCGGCGACAGCAAGGATCGCCGAACGCGGCTGCACGGCTGTTTTGTCGAGCACGCCTTGCTGGATCGCTTCCTCGATCGTCGCGAAATCCGCCGTGCGCACGTTCGGAAACTGCTTCGGCTCGGCATAGGCATCGGTCAGGATGGAGAAGCGGGCATTCGTGCCGCCGATATCGCCGATCAGGATCGGGAAAGGCAGCGGAGCGGTGCTGTTGTTCGGTTTTGGCATGGCCGGTTCCGTGCTGATCAGGCTTCGAGTGTGGGAAGAAGTTTTATAGCGGTCGCGTGGTTGAGCGCCATCGGAATATCGTAAAAGATCGCCAGCCGCATCAGCGCCTTGACGTCGACATCGTGCGGCATCGGCGTCAAGGGGTCGACGAAGAAGATCAGGGCGTCGACCTCGCCGGTCGAAATCAGCGCGCCGATCTGCTGGTCGCCGCCGAGCGGTCCGCTTTTCAGCCTGGTGACGTCGAGATCCGGGGCGGCGTCGAGCACCCGCCCGCCGGTCGTGCCGGTGGCGACGATCTTCCAGCGGGAGAGGATGTCCCGGTGAGCGCGGGCGAAATCCGCCATGTCGTCTTTCTTCTGGTCATGCGCAATCAATGCAAGGCATTTGCCGCCGGCCATGAACCCAATCTCCGCCCAAGCAATTCAATCGATTTGACCGCTTCTATACCAAGAATTTGCGATTTGAAAGACAGCGCGCCCTCCCTCGGCGCCTCGGTCTCGGGCCGCCCTTCATTGTATCGCCGGCTTGTCGTTTGGAACCGGCCCGACATCCGGCAGTGCCCCATCGGGATCGGCGGCCGGCTCTGCTGCCGGAGCGGCGGTGAGCGCGCTTGCGGCGGAAGCTCCGCTATAGGTGGCGGCCTGCATCGAGGCGACGGCAGCGGCATCGAGCACCGCGGCGCAGCCCTTCGGCAGGTCCGAAACCATCATCTCGCGCGGCGGTTTCGGCGGTTTGGCGCCGGGCTTCGGCGGTTTCGGCGGCGCCCAGGGGGCCGGCGTGAACCACCAGGCGAGCGACTTGTCGCAGCCATCGCCGGCGGCAACAGGGGCTTGCGGCGTGCATCCGGCCGCACCGGCCGGGCATTTGATGCGGATGTGGAAATGCGAGTCATGGCCGTATTCCGGCCGAAGCTTGCCGAGATTGGTGCGGTCGCCCGTCCAGGTGTCGCACATCTTCTTCTTGATCGCCGGGTTGACGAATATGCGTTGCACCTCGGGATAGCTTGCCGCCAGCATCAGCAGCCGCGCCCGCGATTGCGTCCACACGTTCGGGTCGACGGTCAGGAACTTGTCCTTCTGCAGCATCGTGGTGAAGGGCAGGTCCTCGCGCTCCTTGGCCGTCATGCGGCGCGCCGGCATCGGCGTAAACCAGACATCGGCATCGAGGCCGATCTGGTGCGAGGCATGACCGTTGAACATCGGCCCGCCGCGCGGCTGCGCAATATCGCCGACGAGGATACCCGGCCAGCCGGCATATTTGGCCCCGTCCTCAGAAAGACGTTCGAGCAGCGAAATCATCGCCGGATTGCCCCAGCGGCGATTGCGCGAAAGCCGCATCGCCTCCCAGGTCGGCCCGTCGGTCGGCAGCGCCACCGCCCCGGTCATGCAGCCCTTGGCGTAAAAGCCGATCGGCTGCGCCGACCCCTGGGTCGGCATGCTGACGGCGCCGAACTGGCCTTTGGCGCTGCCTGGGCTTGGCGTCTTCTGCTCAGCGCCGACATCGCCGGCGGCAAGGCCTGCGCCGATTGCGCCGGCAAGCGTCAGTTTGCCGAATCTCCTGAAAGCCTGCGCGAAGCCGAAAGCCATACTATTTCCTTGAACCGCTGCCGAAGTGATTTGCGTCGAATCTATCGTGAAAAGCGATTTTGGTGAATCGATGATTTGGCTGGCGGGGATCGCCGCAGGCGGTGACGGATCGCCGCAGCGCTCGCCCGATCCCGCTGACGCTTTCAACCTTGACGCGGCCGAGCCAGGTCAAATTTTCGCGTGCCCGGCAAAAACCAAACTCTCTCCTGTTTTTCGCCGGTATTTTTCGTATTGTCGAACCCATCAATAATCAGGGGAAAGCGTGAATGGCTCTGTGGTCGAAGATCGGTGTATTTCTATCGCTTGCGGGGGCCTTGGCGCCCATGACGGCAACGGGTCAGGACCAGCCCTTTAAGATCGGCAGCTCCGTCATCAGCGAGATGAAGTACAAGCCGGGCTTTGCGCATTTCGACTATGTCAATCCTGATGCACTGAAAGGCGGAGATCTGCGCCTTTCAGCAAGCGGCGCCTTCGACACCTTCAACCCTCTGCTGGCAAAAGGCCAAACAGCGATAGGTCTGTCGCTTGCCTACGACACGTTGATGAAGCCGGCAGATGACGAACTCCTGGTCTCCTACGGTCTGCTTGCCGAGGGGCTATCCTATCCCGTTGACGTCTCCAGCGCGACATTTCGCCTGCGCAAGGAGGCGAAATGGGCAGATGGTCAGCCGGTAACGCCCGAAGACGTCATCTTCAGCCTGGACAAGACCAAGGAATTGAACCCCCTCGCCGGTAACTATTACCATCACGTCGTCAAGGCGGAAAAGACCGGCGATCGGGACGTCACCTTCATCTTCGACGAGAAGAACAACCGCGAACTGCCAAACATTCTTGGCCAGTTGATGATCGTGCCGAAACATTGGTGGGAGGCGGCCGGACCGGATGGCAAGCCGCGCGACATTACCAAGACGACTCTGGAGCCGGTGATGGGTTCCGGGCCTTACAAGATTGCTTCCTTCTCGCCCGGCGCCACGATCCGTTATGAACTGCGTGACGACTATTGGGGCAAGGATCTCAATGTGAATGTCGGCCAGAACAATTTCCGCAATGTCATCTACACCTATTTCGGTGATCGGGATGTCGAGTTCGAAGCCTTTCGCGCCGGCAATAGCGACTATTGGCAGGAGACTACGGCTGCCCGCTGGGCGACGGGATATGATTTTCCTGCAGTCAAGGAAGGACGCGTCAAAAAAGAGGAGGTTGCAAATCCGCTACGCTCCACCGGCATCCTGCAAGCGCTCGTACCCAACATGCGGCGTGACCTCTTCAAGGACGAGCGGGTCCGCGAGGCGCTGAACTACGGCCTCGATTTCGAGGAGCTGAACCGCACCGTTGCCTTTAACAGTTACAAGCGCATCGACAGCTATTTCTGGAACACCGACCTCGCCTCCTCCGGTCTGCCGCAGGGGCGTGAGCTCGAATTACTGCAAGGCCTGAAAGACAAGATTCCCCCGGAGGTCTTCACAACGCCGTACACCAATCCCGTCGGCGGCGATCCGCAGAAGAGCCGCGACAACCTCCGCAAGGCGATTGCTCTTCTGAAAGAAGCCGGTTGGGAGCTAAAGGGCAATCGCATGGTCAATACCAAGACCGGCCAGCCGATGAGTTTCGAGATACTGTTGTCGAGCGCCATGTTGGAGCGCTGGGCGGTGCCTTATGCCAGCAATCTCAAGAAAATCGGCATAGATGCGCGGGTTCGGACAGTCGACGCTTCGCAAGCTGTCAACCGCGAACGCAGCTTTGATTACGATATGATCTGGAATGTCTGGGCGGAGACGATGAATCCGGGCAATGAGCAAGCCGACTATTGGGGATCCGGCTCGGTCAACCAGCAGGGTTCTCGCAACTACGCCGGCATTGCCAACCCGGCCGTGGATGAGCTCATTCGCATGATTATCTTCGCGCCGAACCGCGACGAACAGGTCGCTGCGATCAAGGCCATGGACCGGGTCTTGCTTGCAAATCACTACGTCATCCCGCTGTTCTACCGTGATACCTACAACATCGCCTATTGGAACACTGTCACGCATCCGGCCGAGTTTCCGGCCTACAGCCTTGGCTTCCCCGATGCCTGGTGGTCGACCTCGGCAAAATGAGCGGGCTTGCAATACAGGGGTCCTGGGCTCCAAATGGCACGAGCGAATCACGACACGTCGGCAGGGCCGGCAACGGAAGGCTGACGGATTGAGCGGCATTGGACTGGACGGCGGGCAGGCAGAAAAATCATTCCCGGAGGCTGAAGGCTGATGGGCGCCTATATCTTTCGCCGCCTGCTATTGATGATCCCGACCATCATCGGGATCATGGCGATTTCCTTCACCGTCATTCAGTTCGCCCCCGGCGGCCCCGTCGAGCAGGTGATCGCCCAATTGACCGGTCAGGCCGACAGTGCCGACCAGCGTCTGTCCGGCGGTGGCGATCTTCTCGGCGGCGGCGGTAACGACGAAGGCTCTAAATATCGAGGCGCCCAGGGCCTCGATCCGGAACTGATCGCCAAGCTCGAAAAGCAGTTCGGCTTCGACAAGCCGCCGTTGACGCGGTTTGGCGAAATGATGTGGAATTACATCCGCTTCGATTTCGGCGAGAGCTTCTTCCGCAATACCTCCGTGCTCGAACTCGTCAAGGAGAAGCTGCCTGTGTCGATCTCGCTCGGCATCTGGATCCTGATCTTCTCCTATGCGATTTCCATCCCGCTCGGCATCCGCAAGGCGATCAAGGATGGATCGACCTTCGATGTCTGGACGTCCGGCGTCATCGTCGTCGGTTATGCCGTACCAAGCTTCCTCTTCGGCATTCTGCTGATCGTGCTTTTTGCCGGCGGCTCCTTCTACGACTGGTTTCCGCTGCGCGGCCTGGTCTCCGATAATTTCGACCAGCTGGCCTGGTGGCAGAAGCCGCTCGACTATTTCTGGCATCTCACCTTGCCGCTGATCTCGCTTTCGCTGTCGGCCTTCGCCACGACGACGCTGTTGACCAAGAACTCGTTCATCGAGGAGATCAAGAAGCAATATGTCGTCACTGCCCGCGCCAAGGGCCTGAACCAGCGGCAGGTGCTCTACGGTCATGTCTTCCGCAACGCCATGCTGATCATCATCGCTGGTTTTCCCGGCGCCTTCATCTCGGCTTTCTTCACCGGCTCGCTGCTGATCGAGAACATCTTCTCGCTGGATGGCCTCGGCCGTCTCGGCTATCTCTCGGTCATCAATCGGGATTACCCGATCGTCTTTGCCACGCTCTACATCTTCTCGCTGCTCGGCCTCGCGGTCAGCCTGGTTTCCGACTTGATCTACACCTGGATCGATCCGCGCATCGATTTCGAGCGGAGGGATGTCTGATGGACGCCGCCGCAAATCCTGCTGTTGCAGCGCCCGTCAAGCCGCCGCGCAAGGGCCTGCTGTCGCCGACCAACATCCGTCGCTGGCAGAATTTCCGGGCGAATGGCCGCGGTTACTGGGCGCTGTGGCTGTTTCTGCTGCTGTTCGTCCTCAGCCTGTTTGCCGAGTTCCTCGCCAACGACCGGCCGATCATCGCCTCCTACAAGGGCGAGATCCTCTTGCCGGTTCTCATTGACTATCCCGAGGAGAAGTTCGGCGGCTTCCTCGCCGAGACCGACTACCGTTCCTCGGTGATATCGGATGAGATCAATGCCAATGGCTGGATGATCTGGCCGCCGATCCGTTATTCCTACCGCTCGGTCAACTCAAACATTCCGCATTCGGCACCGACTGCCCCCTTCTGGCTGATGACCAGGGAGGAGCGCTGCGCCGGCTATCCGCAGGCCGTGAACGATCCGGATTGCACGCTGGGCAATCTCAACTGGCTCGGCACCGACGACCAGGCCCGCGACGTGCTGGCGCGCGTCATCTACGGTTTCCGGATTTCGGTGCTCTTCGGCCTGGTGCTGACCATCTGCTCGGCGATCATCGGCGTGACCGCGGGTGCGGTGCAGGGCTATTTCGGCGGCTGGACCGATCTGCTTTTGCAGCGTTTCATTGAAATCTGGTCGTCGATGCCGGTGCTTTACATCCTACTGATCATCGCGGCCCTGCTGCCGCCCGGCTTCTTCGTGCTGCTCGGCATCATGCTGCTCTTTTCCTGGGTCGGCTTCGTCGGCATCGTGCGAGCCGAATTCCTGCGTGCCCGCAATTTCGAATATGTCCGCGCCGCCCGCGCGCTCGGCGTCAACAATCGCACCATCATGTGGCGCCACCTGCTGCCGAACGCCATGGTCGCGACGCTGACCTTCCTGCCCTTCATCCTCTCAGGCTCGATCACCACCCTGACCTCGCTCGACTTCCTCGGCTTCGGCATGCCGCCTGGCTCCCCTTCGCTCGGTGAAATGATCGCTCAGGGCAAAAGCAACCTGCAGGCGCCGTGGCTCGGGCTGACGGCCTTCTTCGCCATGTCGATCATGCTTTCCCTGCTGATCTTCATCGGCGAAGCAGTGCGCGATGCCTTCGACCCGAGGAAGACGTTTCAATGAGTGACATGACAGAACCGCTCCTTTCCGTCCGCGATCTCTCTGTTGCCTTTCATCAGGGCGGCGAGACCTCGCTTGCTGTCGATCACATCTCCTTCGATATCGCCAAGGGTGAGGTCGTGGCGCTGGTCGGCGAATCCGGTTCCGGCAAGTCGGTCTCGGCCAACTCGATCCTGCGGCTTTTGCCCTATCCCTCGGCAAGCCATCCCTCCGGCGAGATCCTGTTCAAGGGCAAGAACCTTCTGAAAGCGTCGGAACGGGCGTTGCGCGAAGTGCGCGGCAACGACATCACCATGATCTTCCAGGAGCCGATGACCTCGCTCAATCCGCTTCATTCGATCGAGAAGCAGATCGCCGAGATCCTGGCGCTGCACCAGGGCCTCACCGGCCAGCCGGCGCGCCAGCGCATACTGGAACTGTTGAACCAGGTCGGCATCCGCGAGCCTGAGAAGCGCTTGAAGGCCTATCCGCACGAGCTCTCCGGCGGCCAGCGCCAGCGCGTCATGATCGCAATGGCGCTCGCCAACCGGCCGGAATTGCTGATCGCCGACGAGCCGACCACCGCCCTCGATGTCACCGTCCAGGCGCAAATCCTCGAATTGCTCCGGCAGTTGAAGGCCGTGCACGGCATGTCGATGCTGTTCATCACCCATGACCTCGGCATCGTGCGTAAATTTGCCGATCGCGTCTGCGTCATGACCAAGGGCAGGATCGTCGAAACCGGAACGGTCGAGGACGTCTTCGCCAATCCGAAGCACGAGTATACCCGCCACCTCCTCGCCTCCGAACCGCGAGGCGAGCCGCCGCTTGCCGATCCCGCAAAGCCGATGGTGATGGAAGGTTCCGACATTCGCGTCTGGTTCCCGATCAAAGCAGGGCTGATGCGCCGCGTCGTCGATCACGTGAAGGCGGTCGACGGCATCGATCTTTCGCTGCGTGCCGGGCAGACGCTCGGTGTCGTCGGCGAATCCGGTTCCGGCAAGACCACGCTTGGCCTGGCGCTCACCCGGCTGATTTCCTCGCAAGGGCGAATTGCCTTCGTCGGCAAGGATATAGCCGGCTATTCGTTCAGCGAGATGCGGCCGTTGCGCAACCAGCTGCAGGTGGTTTTCCAGGATCCCTACGGGTCGCTCAGCCCGCGAATGTCGGTCGGCGATATCGTCGCCGAAGGGCTGAAGGTCCATGAGCGCTCTTTGACATCGGAAGAGCGCGACCAGCGCGTCTGCTGGGCGCTGGAGGAAGTCGGTCTCGATCCCCTGACCCGCTGGCGTTATCCGCACGAATTCTCCGGCGGTCAGCGCCAGCGCATCGCCATTGCCCGCGCGATGGTGCTGAAACCGCGCTTCGTCATGCTCGACGAGCCAACCTCCGCGCTCGACATGAGCGTGCAGGCCCAGGTGGTCGATCTCTTGCGCGATCTGCAGAGGAAGCACGATCTCGCCTATCTCTTCATCAGTCATGACCTGAAGGTGGTGAAGGCGCTCGCCAACGACGTCATCGTCATGCGATTTGGCAAGGTGGTGGAGCAGGGCCCGTCATCGGAAATCTTCCGCGCGCCGAAGGACGAATACACCAGGGCGCTGATGGCGGCCGCTTTCAACATCGAGGCGGTGCCGACGCCTGCCGTGCAGCAGTAAAGATGATCATGCCGACACCTCCCGTTCTCGTCGATATCAAGTTCAATCCCGAAGGCGTCGCCCGCGTGTTGAAGACGGCCTTTTCCGATCGCGGCAGCATCAATCTCGCCGATGCGGCCGATCGGATGCGCGATCTCCGCGAGGCCGAATATGCGCTGCTCTGGAAGCCGGATGCCGACCTTTTCGCACGGGCGCCAAACCTCAAGGTGATCTTCTCCGGCGGCGCCGGCGTCGACCATATTATCGGCATGGACGGTCTGCCGGAGATCCCGATCGTCCGTTTCGTCGATCGCAGCCTGACGACCCGCATGAGCGAATGGGTGGTCATGCAGTGCCTGATGCATCTGCGGGGGCAATATGCCCATGACAGCCACCAACGGCAGCGCCAATGGGCCAAGCTGATCGCGCCGGAAGCGGCGGAGGTGACGGTCGGCGTCATGGGCCTCGGCATTCTCGGGTTGGATGTGGTCGCCAAGCTGAAGGTGATGGGTTTTAACGTCATCGGCTGGTCGCGCACCCGCAAGGAGATCGACGGCGTCGAAACCTTTGATGCCGGCGCATTGGACGGGTTCCTCGCAAGGACCGACATCCTTGTCGGCTTGCTGCCGCTCACCGCTGAGACGACGGGGTTTTATGATAGCGGGCTATTCAAAAAGCTGCGCTGCGACGGCGCGCTCGGGCGCCCGATCCTCATCAATGCCGGCCGCGGCAAGAGCCAGGTCGAAGCCGATATCGTTTCCGCGATCCGCGACGGCACCCTCGGCGGCGCTTCGTTGGATGTCTTCGAGGTGGAGCCGCTTGGGCTCGACAACCCGTTGTGGGAACTGGAGAACGTCTTCATCACGCCGCACGACGCGGCGGTCTCCGAAGAAAACGCGCTGTTCCGCCATGTCGAGACGCAGATCGCCCGTTTCGAGCGCGGCGAGCCGCTGCAATTCGTGGTCGACCGCGCCGTCGGCTATTAGAGCGTCATGCAGAAACCTGTCAGCGCCTAAAATCATCCGGATCTAGGCCCCCGGAACCTTCCAGACGGCCACCCGTTTCCCTGTGGAATTCTCGGGCCGGATCGGCCCGTCAAGACAGCGGAAGGAGACGATGATGGCACATCAGACGGAAACACGCTGGGAAAAGTCTGACGGCAAGCTTCACGAGGAAGAGCAGATCCCCCCGGTGAAGGCGAGGCAGGGGCGCACGGGTTATCGCATCCTGCTGGTGCTGCTCGCCGCGCTGGTGTTGGCTTTCGTGGTTTGGATCCCGGTGGAGATCTGGGGCAAGCGCGAAGCAAACGAGGTGGCGCCGCAGCAGCCCGGCCAGCAGCTGCAGTCGCAGCAGCCTGCCACGGCACCTGCGCCAACGCTGCAAAACGGCACTGCGGTTCCGACCGAGACGCCAAACACTAAGCCGGCCGCCCCTGGTGTCACGCCTGCAGCGCCGGCCCAACCCGTAGCGCCGGCCCAATAAGCATTCGGTAAATGACCTCTCGCATCCCGCCGCCATTCGCGCCGCGGGATGCTTGTTGTTTTATCTGGACTTTGTCTGTCGATTTTTCGATAAGAAGGCGCACGAGCCGGTTCGTGCGCCGGCCCGGACTTGGCAATAGCCGGGAATTTGGCGGCACCTGACCGGAGTGGACAGGGGCAGGAATTTTATGGCCAGGACCGATATTGCAAGACGCGTCTACAATCACGCCTGGAAACTCGATCCGATCGTTCGCAGCCTGATCGATACCGACTTCTATAAGCTTCTGATGCTGCAGATGATCTGGAAGCTTTATCCTGACGTGAACGCGTCTTTTACCCTCATCAATCGGACCAAGCGCGTGCGCCTTGCCGATGAGATCGACGAAGGCGAATTGCGCGAACAGCTCGATCACGCCCGCACGCTGAAACTCGCCAAGAAGGAGATGATCTGGCTGGCGGGTAACAGTTTCTATGGCCGCGCCCAGATCTTCGAGCCGGAATTCCTCGCCTGGCTTTCCAACTTTCAGCTGCCCGAATACGAGCTGTCGAAGAAGGACGGTCAATATGTACTGGATTTCCATGGGGCCTGGAAGGAAACCACCATGTGGGAGATCCCGGCGCTCGCCATCGTCAACGAATTGCGGTCGCGCTCGGCGATGAAGGCGCTCGGTCCCTTCACCCTCGATGTGCTCTATGCCCGCGCCAAGGCGAGGATGTGGTCGAAGGTCGAACGGCTGAAGGAACTGCCGGGCTTGCGCATTTCCGATTTCGGCACCCGCCGCCGTCACAGTTTCCTCTGGCAGCGCTGGTGCGTCGAAGCGCTGAAGGAAGGCATCGGCCCGGCCTTTACCGGCACCAGCAACGTGTTGCTGGCGATGGATTCCGATCTCGAGGCCGTCGGCACCAATGCCCACGAACTGCCGATGGTGGCTGCCGCCCTTGCGCAAACCGATGAGCAGCTGCGCAACGCGCCCTACAAGATCCTGCGCGACTGGAACAAGCTCTATGGCGGCAACCTTCTGATCGTCCTGCCGGATGCTTTCGGCACTGCCGCTTTCCTGCGCGACGCGCCGGAATGGGTCGCCGACTGGACCGGCTTTCGCCCGGACAGTGCCCCGCCGATCGAAGGCGGTGAAAAGATTGTCGACTGGTGGAAGAAAATGGGTCGCGATCCGCGCCAGAAGCTGCTGATCTTCTCCGACGGTCTCGATGTCGACGCCATCATCGATACCTACCGGCATTTCGAAGGCCGCGTGCGCATGAGCTTCGGCTGGGGCACGAACCTGACGAACGATTTTTCCGGCTGTGCGCCGATCGAAATATCCGGCCTCAACCCGATCTCGGTCGTCTGCAAGGTCAGCGACGCCAACGGCCGTCCGGCGGTCAAACTCTCCGACAATCCGCAGAAGGCGACGGGTGACCCCGCAGAGGTCGAGCGCTACCTGAAATTCTTCGGCGCCGAGGACAGGATCGATCAGACCGTTCTGGTGTAGGCGAGCGACAATGCGCCGCCATCCCGTGGCGCATTGCTTTGCCCCGCCATCGCATCCTCGATCGACCAGCCGAAGCGCCAGGCGTCAAACATCGAGTACCATTCCTGGAAATCGGTGATCGGCAGAATATCCGGCTTCGACATCGGATTGTCGGCCAAGCTGCGGCCACGCGCACGGTCCCGTACGCCACGCTCCTGCATCTCAAGCAGAGTCTCGAACATCGTCACCCCCTTGGTCCTATCCGATAGATTTATGCAATCATGCTAATAAAACATTGTCGAGTCCGGATTCGATGATTGGAGTTTTTCACAGGATTAGCCCCTAATCGCTAGTTCAGGGGTAACGGAGACCGCAACGACCCGGGATCATGCGATCACGATCAACGAAAATAGCGTGACGGGGAGGCCCGGCTTTCTGGCTGGGGTCCGCCACCGAGCCTCCCGGCTAGCCGACCCTGAACAAGCCGGCAGCGCCGACACGTTGCCGCCTTCCGGCCGACGCGATCCAACCAGGATAACAGGGAGGGTTAAAGGGCCGTTAATATCCACCGGACCTGTCCCGATCGGGAGCATTCCGGGACGTAAGCTGGCGCCTCCGCTTGTCAGGCAGCCAGTCTCCGAAACCGGGTTCTGATCCGGTCGAGGTAATAATGGCCGGGAGACGGCGCCACTGTCATCGCATGGGCTTCCGAGGACGGAACGCCTTCGAACAGCCGCTCCTCCCCATTCTTGAAGCAAATCCTGAGCCGCGCGTCTTCCTGGCTGAAATAGACGGACTTGATGATCTTCGACTTTACCGACAGTTCTTCCACCTGTTTAATCTCCGTGTTTTAGTTTGGCAGAAGATAAACCCAAACGTGCAAAGACGCGGTGAAGCGGCATGGTAAAAAATCAGGAATCGTTCGACGCGCTGTGGGCCGTCGACATATTCTTGGTTCCCAGCACGTTGATGACGCGCCCTGCATTTGACAGCGCTGTATTTTGATGACGATATCTCGACTCGGCAGCGAGCGGCAGGCTAGCAGGGGTGACAATGCTGAGTGACACGATTTCCTTCCTAAGGCATAATCTGTTTCTTATTTGTTTTGTTGTTGCAATAAGTTGCGCGGTCATAGTATTTTCTGAGTACAATGAGAGCAGTCGTGGCGGTTCAACTCAGTTTTTTGTTGCGCTATATTTAGGATATTGTGCCCAAAATACCATATTGAGCGGAACGGAACGAGTGCAGATCAACCGAGGGATGGTTGGGTTTGGCAGCTACATCTGGAAAAATTTCCTCATTGTGCTTGTCGTAATGGCTATCGTAATCGGCCTCCCTCTCGCCTTCGGCGCCGCTTCCTTGTCGACGGGTGGACTTGTACTGGTATGCGGCGGGCTGTTCGCAATTAGCTATCCGTCGCTCCTCGCCCTTGTCGGAACCTGGCCGACTGCCGGAATTGCAGGTTCAACCAGCGGACTTGCAGATGCCTTTGCCAGGGGCCGACATGGCTTCGTTCCAACCTTTTTGCGCCTGTTTGCCGGGATTATTCTTCCCTCTATCGTTCCGTTTCTATTGATGGCCATAGCGGCGTCTATGTCATACCAAGCGGCTGCTGTTTTTCAGGGTGGAAAAATAAGCCTCGCGGCTTTGGCACTGCTTATTGTTTCGCAAAGCCTAGGGACATTTGGAATATGCTATGCCTCCATCGTTCTGGCTCGCAAATTTCAGATGTCCGAGGGAGGGCTTCATACAATCTCAGCGACAAGCGAGATCTCGGAAATTTTCCAATAGGTATCCGTAACCGTGATCACGTTGGATCGTTCTTGGCAGGCAATTCGATCGCCGGGCGGCTGAGCGAAAAGGCTTTTGAGTTCTGTCCCACAAGTCGGAGCCTCAAGCTTCTTCGAGTCGGTTTCGTCATGGTCAGGTGAGAAGCGCAGATGTCTGCAAGCGCAGACTGTTCTCCGGGTACGCGCCTTCGGGCACGCAATCGATTTTCTCGAATCTTGCGGTGTCGCTGAAGATGCAAGGGGTCCCCTTGCGGTATGGCGGACAGGGTGGGATTCGAACCCACGGTACGCTTTCACGTACACACGCGTTCCAGGCGTGCGCCTTAAACCACTCGGCCACCTGTCCTTCTTTGGCGTTCGCGCCTGGATAGGAGCAAATCGTCGGAACGGCGCGATATATACCGATGAATTTTTGTCGATCAACCGAAATCTAACAGTTTTTTGACTTCTTCAGATAAAACTCGCCTCGACCCGTCCATTGTGCTTCACATCATCGATGACTATGTAATTCTCAAGGTGGAGAATGGCGCGGCCGGCCGGAATTGTCTGGCATAACGAGCGTCGGAGGAATTGATGCGTTTCCTGTTGCGTCTGGCCAGCCTTGTCGCGCTTGCGGCGGCCGTTATTGCCGGGACCATCGATTCGATCCAATCGGTTGCAGCGTCCTCAGTGGTGATGACGCCGATCTCCGATGCCTGGCAGGATGTGAGCCCGACAACCCTCATGTCGCTGCAATCCTCCCTTTCCTACTATGTCCACCCGCGGTTCTACACCTTCATCTTCCAATGGCTGATGCTCCAGCCGGCCTTTGCCGTTTTCCTGGTGATCGCGCTGCTTCTCTGGATGATCGGTTATAAGAAGCCGCCGGTGGCTGGTCGCTTCACCGCATAGGCAAGCCCTTTTGCCGCCGCGACCCGGCCGGGAATCCGATCGGCCTCCATTGTTTCCGTAGCCCCGACATGGCTGCCGGATTGGCTGGAAATTTCGCATCCCGACGACGGAAATGTCTAAAAATCAGCCCCGAAGAACGGATTTTCGGCAATCGCTGCAAATCTTTACCAGCTGAAAAATTTCTGGTGAATTTTTCCGTGAGCCATGCAAGGATGCACGCAGCCAGGCCTCCGGGGGGAGGTCGGTGGTTCCGCAGACATGTCCGAAAAGGACTTGCGGGAGGACCCCTAACGAATAGCAACAACAGGGCTGCACAATGAAAAAAACCCTTCTCACTCTCCTTGCCGTGGCTGCCATGTCGACGACGGCGCTCGCTGCCGATGTCAAGCCGGCGCTGGTTTACGGCACCGGCGGGAAGTTCGATAAGTCCTTCAACGAGGCGGCCTACAACGGCGCCGAGAAGTTCAAGGCCGAGACCGGCATTGCCTATCGCGACTTCGAGCCGACGGGCGACACCCAGGGCGAACAGGCCATCCGCAACTTTGCAAGCCGCGGTTTCAATCCGGTGGTAGCCGTTTCCTTCGCCTGGACCTCGGCCATCGAGAAGGTCGCAGCCGAATTCCCCGACACCAAGTTCATCATCGTCGACTCCGTCGTCGATAAACCGAACGTTCGCTCGGTGGTCTACAAGGAAGAAGAAGGCTCTTACCTCGTCGGCGTTCTCGCCGGCATGGCATCGAAGACCGGCAAGGTCGGCTTCGTCGGCGGCATGGACATTCCGCTGATCCGCAAGTTCGAATGTGGCTATGAACAGGGCGCACGCGCCGCCAAGGCCGATGTCGAAGTTTTCCAGAACATGACCGGCACCACGGGTGCAGCCTGGAATGACCCGGTTCGCGGCGGCGAACTCACCAAGAACCAGATCGATCAGGGCGCCGATGTCATCTACGCGGCAGCTGGTGCTACCGGTCTCGGCGTTCTGCAGACGGCCGCCGACAACAAGAAGCTTTCGATCGGCGTCGATTCCAACCAGAACCATCTGCATCCGGGCTCTGTTCTGACCTCGATGGTCAAGCGCGTCGATCTCGCCGTCTACAACGCCTATACCGACACTAAGAACGACAAGTTCACCGGTGGCGTCCAGGCGCTCGGCGTCAAGGAAGAGGGTGTCGGCGCAGCGATCGACGACAACAACAAGTCGTTGATCACGCCGGAAATGCAGGCGGCCGTCGACAAGGCCAAGGCCGATATCATCGCGGGGACCATCAAGGTTCACGATTACACCTCGGACAACGCTTGCCCGAAGTGATCCGCGCCCGGAAATGATCGACGATTGAGATCGGGCGTATGGCGGAGGGGATTTTCGCCATACGCCCTTTTCTTATTTGGAGCCTGCAGTGACAGATAAGCCCGCTATCGAGCTTGTCGGCATCGATAAGAAATTCGGTGCCGTCCATGCCAACAAGGACATCAACCTCACCGTCGCCAGGGGGACGATCCACGGCATCATCGGCGAAAACGGCGCCGGCAAATCGACGCTGATGTCGATCATCTACGGTTTCTACCATGCCGATAGCGGCGAGATCCGCGTCAACGGCAATCCCGTCACCATCCGCGACAGCCAGGCGGCGATCGCCACCGGCATCGGCATGGTGCACCAGCATTTCATGCTGGTCGACAATTTCACGGTGCTTGAGAACATCATGCTCGGCGCCGAAGGCGGCATGCTGCTGGCGAGAGGTGTTGCATCGGCCCGCGCCGAACTCAAGCGGCTGGAAACGGAATACGGTCTCGAGGTCGATCCGGATGCGCTGATCGAAGAGCTTCCGGTCGGCCTGCAGCAGCGCGTCGAAATCCTGAAAGCCATGTATCGCGGCGCCGAGATCCTGATCCTCGACGAACCCACCGGCGTGTTGACGCCGGCAGAGGCCGATCACCTCTTCCGCATCCTCAAGGTGCTGCGCGACCAGGGCAAGACGATCATCCTCATCACCCATAAGCTGCGCGAGATCATGGCGATCACCGATACCGTCTCGGTCATGCGCCGCGGCGAGATGGTCGCGACCCGCAAGACGGCGGAAACGACGGTGGAGGAGCTTGCCGAGCTGATGGTTGGTCGCCGCGTGCTGCTGCGCGTACAGAAAGGCGAGGCGAACCCCGGCGCCGCCGTGCTCTCCGTCCGCAACCTTTCGGTCAAGGACAATCGCGGCGTCACCATGGTCGACAATGTCTCCTTCGACGTGCGCGCCGGCGAGATCGTCGGCATTGCCGGGGTTGCCGGCAACGGCCAGTCCGAATTGCTGGAAGCGATTGCCGGCATCCGCAAGCCGACCTCCGGCGAAATCCTTCTCGACGGCCAGACGATCGACAAGGCCGATCCCGCCCGCCTGCGCGAACTCGGTCTCGCCCATATTCCCGAAGACCGCCACCACATGGGCTTGGTGCTGAGATTTGAGGAATACGAAAATTCCGTGCTCGGCTATCACCGGCGCCCGGGCTACAGCAAAGGTCCGCTACTTGATCTCGAAGCGATCCGCAAGGATGCGATGGAGATGATCGAGAAATACGATATCCGTCCGCCGAACCCGCGGCTGAAGACGGCGAATTTTTCCGGCGGCAACCAGCAGAAGATCGTCGTTGCCCGTGAGATCGAGCGCGATCCGAAGATGCTGATCATCGGCCAGCCGACCCGCGGCGTCGATATTGGCGCCATCGAATTCATCCACCGCCGGATCATCGAAATGCGTGACGCCGGCAAGGCGATCCTGCTCGTCTCCGTCGAACTCGATGAAGTCCGCTCCCTTTCAGACCGTATCCTTGTCATGTTTGCCGGCCATGTGGTCGGCGAGAAGACGCCCGATGCCGGTGAACAGACCCTCGGCCTGATGATGGCCGGCATTGCCGCGTGAGGCCTTTATGAGCACTGCTTCCGTTCCGCTACCACACTGGATCAACTACGGCCTGATTCCGCTTTTAAACCTCGTCGTCGCCTTCCTGATCTCCGGTTTTGTCGTCTGGCTGATCGGCGAAAGCCCGCTAGACGCGCTGTCGCTGCTGCTCGAGGGCGCGCTCGGCAACGGCGAAGGCATCGGCTTCACGCTCTACTATGCGACGAGCTTCATTTTTACTGGCCTCTCCGTCGCGGTGGCAATCCATGCCGGCCTCTTCAACATCGGCTCCGAAGGCCAGGCCTATGTCGGCGGTCTCGGCTGCGCGCTGGTGGCACTGGCGCTCGATCGTTACGTGCCCTGGTATGTGACGATGCCGATCGCCGTCATCGGCGCAGGTCTCTTTGGTGCGGCCTGGGCCTTCATCCCCGCTTTCCTCCAGGCAAAGCGCGGTAGCCACATCGTCATCACGACGATCATGTTCAACTATATCGCCGCCGCCCTCATGGTGTATCTGCTGGTGCACGTGCTGATCGTGCCGGGCAAGATGGCGCCTGAAACCCGCACCTTCCTTGAGGGAGGGCAGCTTCCAAAGCTTGGTTGGCTCATGACGACGTTCGGAGCCAAGCTGGGTGCTGCGCCGTTCAACGTCTCCTTTATCATCGCCCTTCTTGCCGCCTGGTTTGTCTGGGTCCTGATCTGGCGCACCAAGCTCGGCTTCGAGATGCGCACGCTGGGCGTCAGCCGAACGGCGGCCGACTATGCCGGCATCCCCTATGCCCGCACGGTCATTGTCGCCATGCTGCTCTCCGGCGCCCTTGCCGGCATGATGGCGCTGAACCCCGTCATGGGTTCGTCGGCCCGCCTGCAGGTGGAATTCGTCGGTGGTGCCGGCTTCGTCGGCATCGCCGTGTCGCTGATGGGCCGCAACCATCCGCTCGGCATCATCATGGCGGCGATCCTGTTCGGCATCCTCTACCAGGGTGGCGATTGGGTCTCCTTCGAAATGCCGAACATCACCCGCGAGATGATCCTTGTCATCCAGGGTCTGGTGATCCTCTTCGCCGGCGCGCTGGAATACATGTTCCGGCCGGCGATGGTGCGGCTCTACCAACAGTTCAAGCGCGGTTAAGGAGCGGGCGATGGATTATTATGACATCTTCATCAGCGTTCTGAGCTCGACCATCCGCCTGTCGATCCCGCTGATCTTCACCGCCCTTGCCGGTCTGTTTTCGGAACGCGCCGGCATCTTCGATATCGGCCTTGAGGGCAAGATGCTGGGCTCGGCCTTTGCTGCCGCCTGCATCGCCTATCTCACCGATTCGGCCTGGCTCGGGCTCGGTGCCGGCATCGTCTGTTCGGTGGCGCTCAGCCTGGTGCATGGCTTTGCCTCGATCACCAACCGCGGCAATCAGATCGTCTCGGGTGTGGCGATCAACTTCTTCATCGCCGGCATCACCATCGTGCTCGGTCAGGCCTGGTTCGGCCAAGGCGGGCGCACGCCGCAGCTGTCGCCGGATGCGCGTTTCGCACCGATCATCCTGCCGGGTGCCGATGCCGCCCGCGACATACCGATCTTCGGCCCGCTTTATGCCAATGTCATATCGGGCAACAATATTCTGACCTACCTCGCCTTTCTTGCCGTGCCGTTTTCCTGGTGGGTGCTTTACCGCACCCGCTTCGGCCTGCGGCTGCGCGCCGTCGGCGAAAACCCCGGTGCGGTGGATACGGCCGGCATCTCGGTCGCCTGGCTGCGCTACCGCGCCGTCATGTGCGCCGGCATCCTCTGCGGCTTTGCCGGCACCTATCTGGCAATCGCCCAGTCCGCCGCCTTCATCAAGGACATGTCGGCCGGCAAGGGCTACATCGCGCTCGCCGCCCTCGTCTTCGCCAAGTGGAAGCCGGTGCCGGTGATGTTTGCCTGCCTGCTCTTCGGCTTCCTCGATGCGCTGGCCAATTTCATGCAGGGCAAGCAGGTGCCGCTGATCGGCGAAGTGCCAGTGCAGGTCTTTCAGGCGCTGCCCTATATCCTGACCTGCGTCCTGCTTGCCGGCTTCATCGGCGTCGCGACCCCGCCGAAAGCCGGCGGCGTGCCCTATACGAAGGAGCGTTGATATGTCCCACGACCTGTTCGAAGCCGCCCGCGGCGCGATGGCTTTTGCCCATGCGCCCTATTCGAAATTCCCGGTCGGTGCGGCGATCCGCGCCGAGGACGGCAAGGTCTATACCGGCGCCAACATCGAAAACCTGTCCTTTCCGCAAGGGTGGTGTGCCGAGCCGACGGCGATCAGCGCCATGATCATGGGCGGCGCCAAGAAGATCGTCGAAATGGCGGTCATTGCCGAGAAGCTGCCGCTCTGCCCGCCCTGCGGCGGTTGCCGCCAGAAGATCTCCGAATTCGCCTCCAAGGAGACGAAGATCTATCTCTGTGATGACGCAGGCGTGCAGAAGACGATGACGATGGAAGAGCTTCTTCCCTTCAGCTTCGAGACCGAACTCGGATGAAGGCGACAGTCAACCTGCTTGCCGCTTTGCTCGGCGGCATCAAGCCGCGCCACGGCATCGTGCTCGGCTCCGGTCTCGGCTCCCTGGTCGGCCAGCTGGACGGCGCCGTGCGTGTTCCCTATCGCGACCTGCCGGGCTTTCCCGTCAGTGCCGTCTCCGGTCACGCGGGCGAAGTCGTCGCCGGCCGCCTTGGAGGCGTGCCTATCGTCATGCTCTCCGGCCGTGTGCATTATTACGAAAAGGGCGATGCCAGCGCCATGCGCCTGCCGATCGAGGTGCTGAAGGCGCTCGGCGTCGAAGCGCTGATCCTGACCAATTCTGCCGGATCGCTAAGCGACGACCTGCCGCCCGGTTCGGTGATGCAAATCACCGATCACATCAACTATTCCGGCATGAACCCGCTGATCGGCGAGGAAAGCGACCATCGTTTCGTCGGTATGACCAATGCCTATGATGCGGGCCTTGCTGGGGCGATGCAAAGGGCAGCGGCCAAACTCGAAATCGAGCTGGCGCGCGGTGTCTATATGTGGTTTTCGGGCCCGAGCTTCGAAACGCCCGCCGAAATCCGCATGGCCCGCATCCTCGGTGCCGATGCCGTCGGCATGTCGACGGTGCCCGAGGTCATCATTGCAAGAATGCTGGGCCTGAGGGTTGCCGCCGCCTCGGTTATCACCAACTATGGGGCTGGCATGACCGGCAATGAGCTCAGCCATGAAGAAACCAAGGACATGGCGCCCATCGGCGGCGCCCGTCTCGCCGCCATATTGAAAGACATGATTGCGGCCGGAGGAAGTAAAGATGAATAGCCATTCCATCCGGGAAACGGCGGCTGTCGCCCTTTCCCTTCTCGATCTCACCAATTTGAAGGACGATTGCACCGAGGCGCAGATCGATGTGCTCTGCGCCCGCGCGCAGACGCCCTACGGCAACAGCGCTGCAATCTGCATCTGGCCGCGCTTCGTCGCTCAGGCCCGCAATATCCTCGGCATCGGCCATGCCGTGCGCATCGCTACCGTCGTCAACTTCCCCTCCGGCGATATGGAAGTGGCCGACGTCGCCGCCGAGACACGCGAGGCGATTGCCGACGGCGCCGACGAGATCGATCTGGTCATCCCCTATCGCAAGCTGCTTTCCGGCAATGAGAAGGCGGTGACCGACATGGTCAGGGCCGTGCGCGCCGAATGCGCCGGCCTTGTCCTTCTGAAGGTCATCATCGAGAGCGGCGAGTTGAAGGATGCGGCATTGATCCGCCGCGCCTCTGAACTCGCCATCGACGCCGGCGCCGATTTCATCAAGACATCTACCGGCAAGGTCGCCGTCAATGCGACACTCGAGGCCGCCGACATCATGATCCGCGCCATTCGCGAAAGCGGCCGCAAGGTCGGGTTCAAGCCAGCCGGCGGCATCGGTTCGGTGGCTGATGCCGCGCTCTATCTGAGTCTTGCCGAAACCATCATGGCGCCCGACTGGGCGATGCCGTCGACCTTCCGTTTCGGCGCTTCCAGTCTGCTTGACGATATCCTGGCGGTTCTGAGCGGAACACAGTCTGCACCGGCTGCGGCGTCGAGCTATTGAGATGATCCCGCAGGAGATCATCCGGCGCAAGCGCGATGGCGACGAGCTCGACCCCGACGATATCCGGTCCTTCATCGCAGCACTCGCTGCCGGTCAGCTGTCGGAAGGCCAGATCGGCGCCTTCGCCATGTCCGTCTGGTTCAAGGGCATGTCGCGGGCCGAGACCGTCGCCCTGACGCTGGCGATGGCCGACTCCGGCGACAGGCTGCAATGGGCCGATATCGACCGCCCGATCGCCGACAAACATTCGACCGGTGGCGTCGGCGACAATGTTTCGCTGATGCTGGCGCCGATCGCTGCGGCCTGCGGTCTCGCCGTTCCGATGATTTCAGGGCGCGGCCTTGGCCATACCGGTGGCACGCTGGACAAGCTCGAATCCATTCCCGGCTATATGATTACCCCGGATGCGAACCTGTTCCACAAGGTCGTGAAGGAGGCCGGATGCGCCATCATCGGCCAGACTGGGGCCCTTGCGCCTGCCGACGGCCGGCTCTATGCCGTGCGCGATGTGACTGCAACCGTCGATTCCATTCCCCTCATCACCGCCTCCATCCTGTCGAAGAAGCTTGCGGCCGGGCTTCAGACGCTGGTGCTGGACGTCAAGGTCGGCAACGGCGCCTTCATGGCCGACCGTGCCCAGGCGGAGATCCTGGCGCAGTCGCTGGTCGAGGTCGCCAATGGCGCAGGCGTGAAGACCTCGGCGCTGATCACCGACATGAACCAGCCGCTCGCCGATGCAGCCGGCAATGCGGTCGAGATGCGCAACTGCCTGGATTTCCTGGCGGGTAGGAAGGCGGACACGCGGCTCGAAACCGTCATTCTTGCCTTCGCCGCCGAGATGCTGGTGAAATCGGGCATTGCACCTTCCCCTGATGAAGGCGAGGGGATGGCGCGCAAGGCGCTGTCATCGGGACAGGCGGCCGAGGTTTTCGCCCGCATGGTCTCCATGCTCGGCGGTCCGGCCGATCTTATCGAAAACCCCGGCAAATATCTGGCCAGGGCGCCTGCGGAAAAACCTGTTCTCGCCCCTCGGTCCGGCTGGCTTGCCGCCTGCAACGCGCGCGGTATCGGCATCAGCGTCATCGATCTCGGCGGCGGAAGACGCCATCCGGCCGACCGGATCGATCATCGCGTCGGCTTCTCCGAGCTTCTGTCGCTTGGCACCCGTGTCAGCGCCGGCGAACCGATCGCGCTGGTTCACGCCGCCGACGAAGCGGCGGCGGAACGGGCAGCGGCGGCACTCGCCGCGCATTACCGCATCACCAAGGAAAAGCCGGAGCTGCCGCCGGTGATCTCGACCCGGATCTGATGGTTTATTGCTTCAGGCTGAGCGAACCGTCGGCGACGGAATAGGAGGCGAGCTTCTGTAGGAAGCTCATGCCGACTAGCGTCGTCGTCAGCGCTTCGTCCTTGAGGACGAAGGCTTCGACGTCCCGCACGCGGATGCCGCCGATTTCCACCCGGTCGAGCATCACATGCGCCGCCTTCGTCTGGCCGTTTGCGGTGTTCACCCCGTAGCGGAAATCGAGCTGGTTTGCGGTGAAGCCCAGTCGGCGGGCGAGCGTCTCGTTGAGCGCGACATAGGTGGCGCCAGTATCGATCAGGCCTTGCACCGACTTGCCGTTGATCTTGAAGCCGCCGGTATAATGGCCCTGGGCATCCGCTTGCAGACGGATCGCATTGCTGCCTGAGACCGGTGCGGGTGCCGCGGGCTTGTCGCTTTCGGTCGATAGGTAATTGGCGGAAAGCGCGTCAGCAGACCGCTGGCCGGTGTCTCCGAAGAAGGAAGGCACCTGTGTTGCGAGCACCGCGGCGATGCTGGCGAATAGGACGGTACGCACGAGCATGAAACAGAAATCCTTCCTGTATAAACCCCGCTTCATGCGGGGCCTCATGCTTCGGAATTGCTAAACCTCAAGTGCTGACAAGTTGCTAATATCGCCAACAAAAAGGCCCGGAATGAACCACCGGGCCTTCAAGGCTTTCGATTTGGTAAACGAAATCTGAAATTACTTGGTGCCGTACATGCGGTCGCCGGCATCGCCGAGGCCGGGCATGATATAGCCCTTTTCGTTGAGATGACTGTCGATCGACGCAGTGAACACGGGAACATCGGGATGCGCGGCGCGAAAGTTGCGGATGCCTTCGGGAGCGGCAAGCAGGCAGAGGAAGCGGATATTGTGGGCGCCGCGTTCCTTGAGCTTGTCGATCGCGGCGATCGACGAATTGCCGGTTGCAAGCATCGGGTCGACGACGATGATCAGCCGCTCGGCCACGTCTTCCGGAGCCTTGAAGTAATATTCGACCGGCTGCAGCGTTTCGTGGTCGCGGTAAACGCCGATATGCGAGACGCGGGCGGAAGGCACGAGATCGAGCATGCCTTCGAGCAGGCCGTTGCCGGCGCGCAGGATCGAGGCGAAGACCAGCTTCTTGCCTTCGAGGATTGGCGATTCCATCGTCTGCAGCGGCGTCTCGATCGTTTCCATTGTCAGTTCGAGATCGCGGGTCACCTCGTAACAGAGCAGCGTCGAGATTTCGCGCAGCAACCGACGGAAACTTCCCGTCGATGTCTCCTTGCGCCGCATGATGGTGAGTTTGTGCTGCACCAGCGGGTGATCGATGACCGTGACGCCGTCCATGGGGAAGCCTTTCATTTTCTATCGAATGTTTCTTTCACGGAAATCGGCCCGACTGCAAGAGTGGCGGCCAATTTGCGCCGATCATCCCCAGCCTCGCTCCACCTTTGGCTCTCAAAGTCGGGCGAGCAGGGCCTTGCGTGTCTCATCGTCGACGAAGGCAGCTTCGATTGCCGTTCGTGTCATCGCATCGATCTCGTCGTCGCTGAGGCCGAAAGCCTCGGCGGCAAGTTCGTATTCCCGCTCCAGTGAGGTATGAAAGAACGGCGGATCGTCCGAGCTTATCGTCACGCGCACGCCGGCGTCCTTCAGCCGGCGCAGCGGATGCGAAGCGAAATCGGGAAAGACCTTAAGCGCGATATTGGAGCCCGGGCAGATCTCCAGCACGGTGCCGAGATCGGCAAGCCGCTTCACCAGATCGAGATCCTCGATGGCGCGCACGCCATGGCCGATGCGCGAGGGGCGCACGGCATCGAGCGCGTCGGCGACACTGAAGGCGCCGCAGACCTCGCCGGCATGAATGGTGAGCCCCAGGCCGGCATCGCGGGCGATATCGAAGGCCCTGGCATAGTCGGCGACGCGCCCCATCCGCTCCTCGCCGGCAAGGTTGAAGCCGGTAATCAGAGGATTGCCGGCCTTTGCCGCGTATTCGGCGGCGCCGATCACGCTCTCCGGACCGAAATGCCGCTCGCCGGTGACGATCAGCCGGGCCTCGATACCGCTCTTTTCCCTGGCCCGCCGGATGCCTTCGCAGATGCCTGATATATAGGCGTCGGCACCCAACCCGATGCGTTTGCCGTGGTCGGGCGAAACGATCAGTTCGCTGTAGATCGTATTGATGCCGGCGAGTTGGTCGAGATAGGTTTCGGTCAGAAGCGCATAGTCCTCCTCGGTCCTGTAGACCTCGGAAACCTTGTCGTAACATTCGAGGAAGCTTGCGAAATCATGCCAGACATAGGCGCCGCCGCGAAGCTCGCCGCTGATATCGACACCGTATTTGTGCGCCTGCGCCTCGGTCAATTCAGGAGGTGCCGCACCCTCCAGATGACAGTGCAGTTCGACCTTCTTCAAATGCGACGTCACAGAAAACTCCTTCCATGCGGTCCCGCCGGAATGCCGAGATGGCGCGCTAAGCTCTCGCCGATATCGGCATAGCTGCGGCGCACGCCGATCGAACGCGACCGGATGCCTGGGCCATAGGCGATGACGGGCACGCGCTCGCGCGTATGGTCCGTGCCGCGCCAGGTCGGGTCGCAGCCGTGGTCGGCGGTGAGCACGACGAGATCGCCTGGCTTCAGCTTCTTGTGGACTTCGGCCAATCGGGCATCGAAGGCTTCGAGTGCCGCGGCATAACCCGGCACATCGCGGCGATGGCCGTAAATCATGTCGAAATCGACGAAATTGGTGAAGACGAGATCGCCGTCCTCGGCCTCGTCGATGGTTGAGAGCGATGCATCCATCAGCGCATCGTTGCCATTTGCCTTAATGACCCTGGAAATGCCCTGATGCGCGAAGATGTCGCCGATCTTTCCGACAGCATGCACGTGCCGGCCGTGTTCGATAAGCCGGTCGAGCAGCGTCGGCTCCGGCGGTAGCACGGAGAAGTCGCGCCGGTTTCCGGTGCGCTGGAAGGTCGAGGGGGACTGACCGATGAAGGGCCGGGCGATGACGCGACCGATATTGTAGCGATCGAGCATCCCGCGGGCTAGACGGCAGAAAGTGAGCAAGCGATCGAGACCGAACTGCACCTCGTGCGCAGCGACCTGGAAGACCGAATCCGAGGAGGTGTAGCAGATCGGCTTGCCGGTGTGGATATGCTCCTCGCCGAGCCGGGCGATGATCTCCGTTCCAGAGGCATGGCAGTTGCCGAGAATGCCGGGCACATCGGCCTCCCTGCACAATGCCTCGATGAATTCGGCAGGAAAGGCCTCGCCCTCCATCGGGAAGTAACCCCAATCGAAACTGACAGGTGTTCCTGCGATCTCCCAATGGCCTGATGGCGTGTCCTTGCCGCGGGAGATTTCGGTGGCGGCGCCATAAATTCCGTAGACCTTCTCGGGAACGGGCATGCCGGCCGGGAACCGGCCGGAGGCCGATCGGGCGATCTGCATCAGCCCGAGTTCCGACAGGTTGGGCAGGGAAAGCGGCCCGCTGCGCAATCCGGCACGATCTGCGGCTCCGGCTGCGCAGAACTCGGCGATATGGCCGAGCGTATCGGCGCCCTCGTCGCCATAGGCCGCCGCATCCGGCGCTCCGCCGACGCCGAAAGAATCCAGAACGAAAAGAAAGGCACGCGCCATTTTACACCCGAGAGAGCCGATCGCCGGCCCCAGGGACGTCGGAGCGGCAGAGCCTCAGGCATATAATGCTGCGGCCGGCTTGGCAAATTCGGGAAGAAGGGGAGGGCTGTCAGCAGTCGCTGCAGGCGATCGAGTCGCCTTGCCGCTGGCGGTAGAAATAGCTGCGGCTGATGGTGATCGTGCGCATGCCGTCCGGCAGGAAATTCGGCGCAAACAGGAACATCGTATAGGGGATGCTGAGCTCGGTGCGAACAAGGAAGCTGTTGGCGGTCTTCATGTCGGACGGCACATTGCTCACGGCCGTATTCTTGGCATAGGGCGAGGTCCCGTCCTGCGCCCACGACCACAGCACTTTCGCATTGGCGCTGGCGTCGATCGTAATTCCGGTGATCTTCAGCGTCAGCGACGTGTTGTTGTAAGGCACGAAGATCGCGGTTGCGACCGACGGCATCTGTGCAAGCGTGCTCTTCGTGATGGATTGCTGCTGGGTGACGAGGTCGGCCACCGTCCCTGCAGCGCGTGTCACCCGCTTGCTGACGCTGAGGCCGATCGTGATCTCGAAAGCGCCGATATAGAGCATGACGAGCACGGGAAAGAGGATCGCGAATTCGATCGCTCCGGCGCCCTTGCGGTCTCGGGCCAGCCGCCGCGCCGTCAATACCAGTCTGCTGAACGGGTTGCGTAACGCCATTATGGATACTGCTCGTTCTGCAAGGCCGCGGTCGCGATGATCAGATATTCCCTCGGCATCGAACCGTCGGAGGGACGTATCGTCGTGATATAGGGCCGGACCAGATCCGCCGTGATTTCCCAGCGATAGTAGGCGCGGACCATGTTGATGGTGCCTGCGCCGCCCGGCGCATATTTGAAGGCCGCCGTGTTGAGGTCGGCATATTTGTCGGTCGAAAGCTTGGGAATCGTCGTCGGAATGGCCGAAAAGGTGCTGAATGTCTGTACATCCAGGTAGAGCTTGCTCGGCGTAGCCACTTCGCTCGTCGAGCAGCGGATCAGGATCGAGATCTCATCGCAGAAAGCCTGGCGGAACTGCGCCTGGTTCATATCGGTCGTGCGGCCAAGATTATAGGTGATCTGCCCGGTTCGCATCTTGCGGCTCATCGTATCGACGGCGTTGGAGACGAGTTCCTCGGCAGCAAAGGCGACGAAGGTTTCGAGGACTGCGAAAATCACCAGGAAATAGGGAATGGCAAGCAACGCGAATTCGATCGCCGCGGAACCCTCGCGCGATCGGCCGAGAGCGCGAAACCGTGAAAAACGGAACGGCGCGCAGACGCGCGCTTTATCCGTCTTCTGATCAATTACCGTCATTGCCTGGACCCGAGCGACATTCTCTGTCCGCCACACTAGGGTCCGTTCGTTGATTTTCCGTTTCAGTCTGAGGCGACGATTTTAACGAATGGCCGAAGAAGAGAGGTAAGCCAATCAGGGCGAGGTAGTGCTGGTGGTCGCCTGCTGTGCATGCTGCTCGCAGTTCGGCGTGCAGGACAGTACGGAGCGTTCGGTCTGCCGGTATACGCGCACCGTGTTGCCCTCATCGATCGACACCAGAATACGCTCGTCGAGGATCGCATTGCCATCGGCATCGAGTAGAACCAGATTGGTGGTGCCGAAGCTGCGTCCTGTGAGAACGATGGTCTTGGCGTCGGCGACGGTCGCATCGGCGACCTTGGCATTGCCGACGATGACCTTGCTGACGGGGCGGTCGAGCTTCAATACGCGCGCGTGATCCATATAGACGCGCAGCATGTCATCGCCTGCGGCCGAGGAAACTCCCGAATTACCGAAAACGGCGATCATGCCGGCAAAGAAAATGGTTTTGCCGCTCGATGACATTTGGTCCTCTTTCACGATCACAGCGCAATATCCGCATAGAATGGAAAAAAATGGTGAACGAAGCCTTAAGCCCGCCTCCCTGTTCCGGGATGAGGCGCAATGATCCGATTTGGCACGGCCTCAGGACCGCACACGCTCCGGTTGGAAGTAAGACCTGTGCTATTACCGGATGAATCCAGCGGTTATTCCGGGAAGATTGTTAAATATTGAAGTAGTCGCATAAGAAAATACTTACCCTGCAAGGGGCTGGTGTCTCGTTGACGCCTCGTTAACTCTTTTCTTTAAGCCGATGGAAACGCCCATTCGCTAGGTTGATGCCATCCGATCAACGGCAAACAGTTGGCGGACGTGCTGAACATCAACTGGAGTTAGGAGTTACCATGACCAAGCTTTTTAGCCGTTTTCTGAAGGACGAATCCGGCGCGACCGCAATTGAATACGGCCTGATCGCTGCCCTCATTTCCGTAGCGCTGATTACCGGCGCAACGGCTCTCGGCAACAGCATCAGCACCACGTTCAACAATCTGAGCACCAAGATGAACACCGGCGTTACGGCGTCGAACTAAGATAGGGGCAGCCACTTGGCGCCCATATTATACGGCCGGATCGGCTCCGACTGATCTATCGAGCGGGCTCACAGGCTGAATGGCCGTGAGCCTTTTCGCATCTCGTTATGACGGGGTATACACATGATCGCCGCTGCAGTGTTTGTGATATTGCCGCTCTGCCTCGCCATGGCGGCCTTTTCCGATCTGTTCACCATGACGATTCCGAACCGCGTTTCCCTGATCCTGATTGCCTCTTTCTTCATCCTCGCGCCGCTGTCCGGCCTGGGCTGGGAGATGATCGGTTTGCATCTTGCCGGCGCGGCAATCGTCTTTAGTGCCTGCTTCGCTCTTTTTGCGTTCAATGTGATGGGCGGCGGAGACGCCAAGCTGTTGAGCGCCACCGCGCTCTGGTTTGGTCTGAATCAATCGCTCGCTTTCCTGATGGTCGACGTCGCCATGATCGGCGGTCTGATAACCTTGCTGATCCTGCTGGTGAGAGCGCAATCGAACACCATCCTTGCCATCGGCCTGCCGGTGCCGAATTCGGTCCTGCTGGCCAAGAAGATCCCCTACGGCATCGCCATCGCGATCGGCGGCTTCATGGCCTTCCCTTCTTCGCCGCTCTTCCTAGCTGCGCTGGAAAGCCTGAAATAACGGCATTTTAAATGCCCGTTAACTTAAAATGTAAGCGTTCCATTAACCATAATTATACCAATTGCTGAGCATTCTGCAGGGCGAACATATCGTGCCCTGAGGAATGATCGATGAAACCGGCCCGCCTTATAATCCTTGCTGTCGCCGTGGTGGCAGCCGGCCTCGCCGGCCTCCTGGCGATGCGCATGGCAGGCAGTGGCGGTGTCGTTACCCAGGTCCAGTCGGTCATCGAGAAGGAACCGACGGTCAACGTCCTGGTCTCGGGCGCCAATCTGGCGGTCGGCGAAAGGCTGAGCGACCAGTCCGTTCATTGGATGGCCTGGCCGCAGGGCGCCGTTGTCCCGGGCCTGATCACCGAAGCCGACAAGCCGGATGCGATCAAGGATCTGCAGGGTGCCGTCGTGCGCCTGCCGATCTTCGAAGGCGAACCGATCCGGCCGGAAAAGGTCGCCGATTCCAGCAGCCGCATCCTTTCCTCGCTGTTGCCGGCCGGCAAGCGCGCCGTCGCGACCGAGATATCGGTGGCAACAGGTGCCGGCGGCTTCATCCTGCCGAACGACCGCGTCGACGTCATCATGGTCCGCAAGGGCACCGAAGCCAACAAGCTCATCACCGAGACCGTGCTGAGCAATGTCCGCGTTCTGGCCATTGACCAGCAGATCCAGGAAAAGGACGACGGCTCGAAGGCCGTGGTCGGCACGACGGCGACGCTCGAACTCACCCCCGATCAAACGAAGGTGCTCGCTGTCGCCCAGCAGATGGCGGACCGGCTGTCGCTCGCGCTACGCTCGGTCGCCGATGCGCAGGAGCAGGACACCAGCGCAGCCGACTATCTGCTGAGCGGCGATAACGGCAGTGCGAGCATCCAGGTCATCAAATCGGGCGCCATCGTCACCGATGCCAGCGCAGCGCCGAAGGCGGAGTAAAGGGACGTGCACATGGGCAATTCTACGCGGCGCGCCGGACTTCTCCTGACAGGCTGCCTGTCGCTGGCAGTCGCCGTCTCCGGTATAATGTCGGCCTCTTTCGCGCTGCTTCTTGTACCAGGCGAGGCGCGCGCCGATTCCGAAAACCTGGTCCGCATCTCGCAAACCGGCCGCGATGCCCACCGCCGGCTGAAGCTCGGGCTGAACAAGGCTGTCGTCGTCGATCTGCCCGAGGATGCGCATGATATCCTCGTATCCGATCCGACCATGGCCGATGCCGTGACCCGCACCTCGCGGCGCATCTACCTGTTTGGCAAAAAGGTCGGCCAGACGAATATCTTCGTCTTCGGCGCCGGTGGACAGGAAATCGTCAATCTCGACATCGAGATCGAGCGCGACGTTTCCGGCCTCGAAGTCAATCTCCGCCGATTCATTCCAGACTCCAACATCAACGTCGAAATCGTCTCCGACAACATCGTGCTGACCGGCACCGTGCGCACCCCGCAGGATGCCACACAGGCGGCCGATCTGGCGCAGGTCTTCCTGAAGGGCGGCGAAGCGACGACCAGAAGCGAGACGGCATCGGGCACCGGCGGCGACAGCTCGGTGGCGCTCTTTGCCGAAGCCCGTCAGAGCTCGCAGGTTGTCAACCTGCTGCAGATCGAGGGCGAGGACCAGGTCACCCTCAAGGTGACGATCGCCGAGGTCCGCCGCGAGGTGCTGAAGCAGCTCGGCTTCGACAATCTGGTTTCCAATTCCTCCGGCATGACAGTCGCACAGCTCGGCAGCCCCAGCGCCGACAGCGCCACATCCGTCGTTGGCGGCGGCCTGGCGGCGCTGTTCAAGAGCACGATCGGAAAATACGACATTTCGACCTACCTCAACGCGCTGGAGCAGGCCAAGGTCGTCAAGACGCTTGCCGAGCCGACGCTGACGGCAATATCGGGCCAGGCCGCGACCTTCAATTCCGGCGGCCAACAGCTCTATTCGACAACCGACAGCAACGGCAACGTCACCGTCGTGCCGTTCAACTACGGTATCAACCTCGCCTTCAAGCCGGTCGTGCTCTCATCGGGACGCATCAGCCTGCAGATCAAGACTAATGTCTCCGAACCGGTGGCCGGCAGCGGCGGCGCGACCTATCAGCGCCGCTCGGCGGAGACCTCGGTGGAGCTGCCCTCGGGCGGCTCGATCGCGCTGGCCGGCCTGATCCGCGACAACGTTTCCCAGACGATGGGCGGCACGCCTGGTGTCTCGAAGATCCCGCTGCTCGGCACCCTCTTCCGTCAGAAGGGTTTCGAGCGTCAGGAAACCGAGCTCGTCATCATCGCAACGCCCTATCTCGTGCGTCCGGTGGCGCGCAATCAGCTCAACCGGCCGGACGACAATTTCAGCCCTGAGAATGACGGTGCAACCTTCTTCCTCAACCGAGTCAACAAAGTCTATGGTCGCCGCGAGGCGCCCGTTGCCGACGCGCAGTTCCACGGCTCAATTGGGTTCATCTACAAATGAGCGGCGCATGGTCGGCAGCAATGGAAGAGAACAGGGATCAGGTGATGGCCCATATCAATTCGACGACACCCCGCCTCGGAATCTCGAAGGCGCTTTTTGCCACGGTTGCCATGTCGCTGGCCGTCCTTTCCGGATGCGCCGGCCCACATGACCAGCTGACGACCGGCGGTATTCCCGACGACTATCGCGCGCGTCACCCGATCATCGTGACCGAAGCGGAGCAGACGGTGGATATTCCCGTCGCCTCCACCGATCGCCGCCTGACCAACGCCCAGCGCGACCTCATTCGCGGTTTTGCCGCAAACTACATCGCGCGCGCCTCGGGTCCGGTTTACGTGCTGTCGCCGCAAGGCTCGCCCAATTCGGCGGCAGCCTATCAACTGCGCAATCAGGTCCGTGCCGAGCTGGCGAGGAGGGGGATCGCAAGCTCGAAAATCGTCAACACCTCCTACGCCGCGGTCGGCCCCGGCGATGCGGCACCGATCCGGCTGAGCTTTACCGGCACCACGGCGATCACCACGCAATGCGGCCAGTGGCCGAAGGACATCTCTAGCGATTTGACCAACCAGAATTACTATAATTTCGGCTGCGCCTCGCAGAACAACCTCGCCGCCCAGATCGCCAATCCGGAGGATCTGGTGGCGCCCCGCGGCATGACCCCGATCGACGCGCAGCGCCGCAACAACGCGATCCAGGAATATCGGACGACGACATCGACGATCGAAGAGGTCGCCGGCAGCGACAGCAGCTTCTGAGGCGGAACGGGACGATGAGCGCGATAGAGTACGAAATCAAGAATCAAAGCGAGCTTCGCCACGCCGAGGAGGCGGTGCGCATGGCCGATCTGGAAAACATGCGGCCGCTGCCGCGCATCTCCGTGCATGCCTTCTGTGAGAGCGAGGCTCTGCAGCAGGTCATGGAACGCTGCGCCAATGATCGGCGCGTGGCAAAGGTCAGCATGCGCATCACCAGCGGCGGCATCGCCGCTGCCGCCAATATGTTCTCCGGCGCCCCGACGCCGAACCTCATCATCCTCGAGACCAAGGCGAATGCCGGAAACCTGCTCTCCGAACTCGCGCCGCTCGCCGCCGTCTGCGATCCGACGACCAAAGTCGTCATTATCGGCTACTACAACGATATCGGGCTTTATCGCGACCTCATCCGCAACGGCATCTCCGAATACATGGTCCAGCCCGTTGCCATGCCCGATATCCTGGCGTCGATGGCCTCGATCTTCGTCGATCCGGAAGCCGAGCCGCTCGGCCGCAGCATCGCCTTCATCGGCTCGAAGGGCGGTACTGGCGCCTCGACCATCGCGCATAATTGTGCCTTCGGCATTTCCAACCTCTTCTCATCCGAGACGATCCTCGCCGATCTCGACCTGCCCTATGGCACCGCGAACATCGACTTCGACCAGGATCCGGCCCAGGGCATCGCCGAAGCTGTCTTCGCGCCCGACCGTCTCGACGAGGTCTTCCTGGACCGCCTGCTGACGAAATGTTCCGAACATCTCTCCCTGCTTGCGGCACCCTCGCTGCTCGACCGTGCCTATGATTTCGATGGCCAGGCGTTCCAGCCGGTGCTCGATGTGCTGCAGCGCAGCGCGCCCGTTACCGTGCTCGACGTTCCGCATACATGGTCGGAATGGACACGCTCGGTGCTGTCGAGTGTCGACGAAGTGGTCATCACAGCGGTTCCCGATCTCGCCAACCTGCGCAATGCCAAGAACATGCTGGACGCGTTGCGCAAGATGCGGCCGAACGACAAGCCGCCGCATCTGATCCTCAACCAGGTCGGCATGCCGAAACGTCCGGAGATTTCACCATCGGATTTCTGTGAGCCGCTGGAGATCGATCCGATCGCCATCATTCCCTTCGACATCCATCTTTTCGGCAATGCCGCCAATAGCGGCCGGATGATCTCGGAAGTCGACCCGAAGTCGCCGACGGCGGAAACCTTTTCGCAGATATCGCACATCGTCACCGGCCGTGTCGCGATCAAGAAGGCGAAGAAGGGCGGACTGCTGGGCCTCCTGAAGCGCAAGTAGCAAGTAGAACAAGCAGATTGGATTAAGCGGCATGTTTGGAAAACGCGGAAACGAAGGTTCCGGAAAGGTTGGAGGGGCGATTGCTCCCCCGCCGCCGGCTCCGGCCGCTGCCCCTGCGGCCTCTTCCCCCTCGATTCTGGTCGAACCCGCTCGCGAGCCCGCACGCCAGCAGGTGACGCCGCCGCCGATGCAGACGCCGCAGCGCAAGCGCCCTGTTCGTACCGATGAATATTACGACACCAAGGCGCAGGTGTTTTCCGCGCTGATCGATACGATCGATCTTTCGCAGCTTTCCAAGCTCGACGGCGAAAGCGCGCGCGAGGAAATCCGCGACATCGTCAACGACATCATCACCATCAAGAACTATGCGATGTCGATCTCCGAGCAGGAAGAGCTGCTCGAGGATATCTGCAACGACGTTCTCGGCTACGGTCCGCTGGAGCCATTGCTGGCGCGCGACGATATCGCCGATATCATGGTCAACGGCGCCGGCCAGACGTTCATCGAAGTCGGCGGCAAGACGATCGAATCGGAGATCCGCTTCCGCGACAATGCGCAGCTTCTCTCGATCTGCCAGCGCATCGTCAGCCAGGTCGGCCGCCGTGTCGACGAATCGAGCCCGATCTGCGATGCCCGCCTGCCCGATGGCTCGCGTGTCAACGTTATCGCGCCGCCGCTGTCGATCGACGGGCCGGCGCTCACCATCCGCAAGTTCAAGAAGGACAAGCTGACGCTCGATCAGCTCGTCCGTTTCGGTGCGATCACGGCGGAAGGCGCGACCGTGTTGCAGATCATCGGGCGCGTGCGCTGCAACGTCGTCATTTCGGGCGGTACCGGCTCGGGCAAGACGACGCTGCTGAACTGCCTCACCAACTATATCGACAGGGATGAACGCGTCATCACCTGCGAGGATACCGCCGAACTGCAGCTGCAGCAGCCGCATGTCGTACGTCTCGAAACGCGCCCGCCGAATATCGAAGGCGAGGGCGAGATTACCATGCGCGATCTCGTCAAGAACTGCCTGCGTATGCGTCCCGAGCGCATCATCGTCGGCGAAGTGCGCGGACCTGAGGTTTTCGACTTGCTGCAGGCGATGAACACCGGTCACGACGGCTCGATGGGCACCATCCACGCCAATACGCCGCGCGAATGCCTGAGCCGTATCGAATCGATGATCGCCATGGGGGGCTTCACCCTGCCGGCAAAGACGGTGCGTGAGATCATCTCCAGCTCGGTGGACGTGATCATCCAGGCGGCGCGCCTTCGCGACGGTTCGCGCCGCATCACCCAGATCACCGAGGTGATCGGCATGGAAGGCGACGTCATCATCACCCAGGACCTGATGCGTTACGAGATCGAAGGCGAGGATGCGGGCGGCCGCCTGATCGGCCGGCACATGTCGACCGGCGTCGGCAAGCCGCATTTCTGGGATCGCGCCCGTTACTTCAACGAGGAAAAGCGTCTTGCCGCTGCCCTTGACGCGATGGAAGCGAAAACGAAGGATTAGGCGAGATGTTCGGGTTCGATCCGATAGTGCTGGCAATCGTCGTCCTCGCCGCCATCTCCGCGGCGGCGGTCGCCTATGCCCTGATGTTTTCCCGGATCGAGGCCGACAAGAAATCGGCAAGCCGCATCAACCGCGTCAAATCGGCTGAAAGCGACCGGGTCAAGGTCAAGGCCGCCCGCGACCGGGTGCAGGAAATGTCGAAGCGCCGGAAATCGGTGCAGGACAATCTGAAGGATCTGGAAAAGCGCCAGCACGAAAAGACCAAGAAGACCCTGACGATGAAATCCCGGCTGGTGCAGGCCGGCCTGACGATCACGGTCGGGAAATTCTATCTCATCAGCGCCATCTTCGCCTGTGTGCTGCTGCTCATGGCTTTCATCATCGGTGTATCGTTGATGGTGATAATCGGTATTGCCGTCGTCGCCGGTCTCGGCCTGCCGCGCTGGATCGTCGGTTTCCTGATCAAGCGCCGCCAGAACAAGTTCCTCAACGAGCTCCCCAATGCGCTTGACGTCATCACCCGCTCGATCAAATCGGGCCTGCCGCTCAACGATGCGATCCGTCTCATCGCCACCGAAGGTACCGAGCCGGTGAAGAGCGAGTTCCGGCGCGTGATCGAGGCGCAGCAGGTGGGCCTCAGCATCCCCGACGCCTGCGCCCGCATGACGACCCAAATGCCGCTCCAGGAAGTCAGCTTCTTCGCCATCGTCATCGCCATCCAGTCGCAGGCTGGCGGCAATCTGTCGGAAGCAATCGGCAACCTTTCCAAGGTGATACGCGAGCGCAGGAAAATGAAGGCCAAGGTCTCGGCGCTTTCGATGGAAGCCAAGGCGTCGGCCGTCATCATCGGTGCTCTGCCCTTCATCGTCGCGACCCTCGTCTATCTCACGTCGCCGAACTACATGATGATCCTTTTCACCGATCCGCGCGGCCATTTCATCATGGGTGTCTCGGCGATCTGGATGTCGATCGGCATCTTCGTCATGCGCAACATGGTCAATTTTGACATCTAGACGGAAGGACGCACCCCATGTCGCAGGACCTTGCCGCAACCCTGACCAATCCGAGCATGCTGATCGCGCTCTTCGTCGCGGTCGCCGTCTTCGCCACGTTTTACACGATCGCCATCCCCTTCTTCGAGCGCGGCGATCTCAACAAGCGTATGAAGGCCGTCTCGACCGAGCGCGAGCAGATCCGCGCTCGCGAACGCGCCCGCATGAACGCCGAAACCGGCGCCGGCAAAGCCTCGCTCAGGAGCCAGAACAATCGTTCGGTCCGCCAGATCGTCGAACGCTTCAACCTGCGCAAGGCGCTCGTCGACGAGAATACCGTCAACAAGCTGCGTGCTGCCGGATTTCGCTCCGAGAATGCGCTGAATACCTTCCTCGTGGCGCGTTTCCTGCTGCCCTTCCTCTTCCTGGCGCTTGCCGTCTTCTGGGTCTTCGGTCTCGGCCATCTCGCCGAAAGGGGCCTGCCCATCCGCATGTTCGCTGTCATCGCCATCGGCTATGTCGGTTTCTACGCGCCGAACATCTATGTCTCGAACCGCATGGGCAAGCGCCAGCACTCGATCAAACGTGCCTGGCCGGATGCGCTGGACCTGATGCTGATCTGCGTCGAATCCGGCATCTCGATCGAGGCCGCGATGCGTCGCGTGTCGGAAGAACTCGGCGAGCAGTCGCCGGCGCTCGCCGAGGAGATGGTGCTGACCACGGCTGAACTCTCCTTCCTGCCGGATCGCCGCATGGCGCTCGAAAATCTTGCCACGCGCACCCAGATCGAGCTGGTACGCTCGGTCACTCAAGCGCTGATCCAGGCCGATCGCTACGGCACGCCGGTCGCGCAGGCGCTGCGTGTCCTCGCCCAGGAAGGCCGCGACGAGCGCATGAACGAAGCCGAAAAGAAGGCGGCCGCCCTGCCGCCGAAACTGACGGTGCCGATGATCCTGTTCTTCCTGCCGGTGCTGATCGCTGTTATTCTTGGCCCGGCCGGCATTCAGGTCTCAGACAAGTTCTGATGATTGCCGCCGCTTAAATCGATTCCGATTTGAGGAATTATGCGGTAACCTCCGATCTCAAACGAGGGTTTTCGGATGTCTTCCGCAGGCGTTTTCATCAGCATCATGGCAGCCCTGGCAGTCGGCGCTATGAGCCCCGGCCCGAGCTTCGTCGTCGTCTCCAGGATTGCCATTTCGCGGTCACGGCTGGATGGTCTTGCGGCCGCACTCGGCATGGGCGCCGGCGGCGTCGTTTTTGCCGTGCTGGCACTCGCCGGGCTGACGGCGCTGCTGTCTCAGTTCGAATGGCTCTATGTCTTGCTGAAGGTCGCAGGCGGCGCCTATCTCATTTATATCGCCGTCAATATCTGGAGAGGTGCTGGCCAGCCGCTGGAGGTTTCCGACGCCGGCGATAGCCAACGCGCGCCGATGCTGAGCTTCACGACCGCGCTGCTGACCCAACTCAGCAACCCGAAGACCATCATCGTCTATGCCAGCCTCTTTGCCGCGCTTCTACCGAGGACGGTGCCGCTCGATCTAATGGTTGCGCTGCCGCTTGGCGTCTTTGCGGTGGAAGCGGGGTGGTATTCGATCGTGGCCTTCGCCTTTTCGGCCCGCCATCCGCGGCGGCTCTATCTCGCTGCGAAGAGCTGGATAGACCGGGCCGCCGGTGCCGTGATGGGCGGCCTCGGACTTCGTCTCATTCTTTCGGGCCTGAGTGTCCGCTAGACCATTGTTAGTTGGTATTGCTGGCCTCCGCGGCACCCGGCGTCTTGTCCTTGGCGGCGAGTTTCTGCCAGGAATTCTGCTGCGAGAGCATGCCTCTGAGATAGGCGACATTGGCATCGGCCTGCTGCGGCGAAAGTTCGCGCCGGGCGATCTGCTCGGCCTCGGGGAAATGTCCCTGCAGGCCGACGACGAGGGCAAGGTTCTGCCTGACGCGACTGTCGGCGGTCGGCTGGCTGGCGGCGGAGCGCAGATAGGTTTCGGCCGTGCGCAGATCGCCTGTCAGCACGTAGGACATGCCGAGGTTGGACAGGATGGAGGGCTCGTTCGGCTGAATGTCGAGCGCGTCGCGGTAGCGCTGCCTGGCGTCGCTTGCCCGGCCCATCTGGTCGAGGATCGCGCCTTCGGCCGAGATCAGCTTCCAGTCCGGACGGTCGGGTGTCTGGGCGCGGCCGATCGTATCGAGCGCCTGCTGGAACTGGCCGGCCGCTGCCTGCGCCTTGCCGTAGGCGGCCAGCACGTTGCGGTCGGCGGGATTGCTGATCGCCACCTGCTGCATGACGGCGAGCGCTTGCGTGTCACGGCCGTTCATGCGCAGCAGGTTGGCATAGCTGACGCCGGTGACGGGATCGCGCGGGTTCTTTTCATAGGCCTGACCGAGCCGGTCGGTTGCCGAGCGCAGCTCGGTCGCGTCCATCTCTTCAACCGGCTTGGTGAGCTTCGGCACCGAGCCTGTCGTCATCCGGTCCTTGGTCGTCGAGCAGCCGGCAACCGCCAGGACGATGAGCGATGCCGCAGCGCCCTGCAGGATACGATTCGTGAATGTGGATGTAAGCGAGGCGGGCATGACGCGTTCCTGAATTCCGAAATCGGCGCCTGACCTCGAAGCGGAACAGGGAAAGGTTTGACGCAATCTTCGCTCCAGCAATAGTCTGTTAACCCTAACAGACCGTTAAGGAGTGATTCCTTACGACCGCCGAAGGATAATCATGGCCCCCTATCAGTTCATCGAGAGAGCGACCCCTTTCAACACCAAGGGCGGTTCGACGCTGCCGATCTTTGCCGTCACCCCCGCCCATATCGAGACCGGCACGATCGATCCGATCGCGCTCGATTGGGCGCGCAGGGCGGGCTACAAGGCCGAAGGCGGGTCGGTGCTGCTGATCCCGACGGCCGAAGGCCATCTCGGCGGCGCGCTTTTTGGCCTCGGCACCAATCCATCCGAGCAGCCTTATATTACTGGCAGGCTCGCCCGGGCGCTGCCGGCCGGCGACTGGCACATCGAGACTGCACCGCTGACGGCAAATCGCCTGGCTCTCGGCTTTGGTCTCGGCAGCTACCGTTTCGACCGCTACAAGTCCGAAAAAACGCCGGCGGCGACGCTGATGATCCCCCGCGATGCCGACAGTGCCGACATCAAGCGCCAGCTCGCCGGCGTCTTTCTCGCCCGCGACCTCATCAATACCCCGACCAATGATATGGGGCCGGAACAGCTCGAGGCGGCCTTCCGCGGCCTGGCCGCACATTACAAGGCAGAGATATCGGTTATCAAAGGCGACGACCTGCTCGAGCAAAACTTCCCGCTGGTCCATACCGTCGGCCGCGCCAGCGCCGATGCACCGCGCCTTCTCGAATTGCGCTGGGGCAAAAAGGGCCATCGCAAGGTGACACTCGTCGGCAAGGGCGTCTGCTTCGATACTGGCGGTCTCGATATCAAGCCTGCCGCCTCCATGCTGCTGATGAAGAAGGATATGGGCGGCGCGGCGAATGTCATGGGGCTTGCCCTGATGATCATGGACGCCAAGCTGAAGGTCGACCTGCGTGTCATCGTCCCGGTCGTCGAAAACGCCATCTCGTCCAATGCCTTCCGCCCCGGCGACATCTACAAGAGCCGCAAGGGTCTGACCGTCCAGATCGACAATACCGATGCTGAAGGCCGTCTGATCCTAGCCGATGCGCTCGCCTATGCCGACGAGGACGAGCCCGAGCTCTTGATCGACATGGCGACGCTGACCGGTGCTGCCCGTGTCGCCCTCGGTCCTGACCTCCCGCCCTTCTTCACCGATGACGCCAATCTGGCGCATGATCTGACCGAAGCGAGCCTGGAAACAGACGATCCGATCTGGCGCCTGCCGCTCTATTCCGGTTACGAAAAGGATATCCGCACCAAGTTCGCCGATCTGACCAATGCGCCGGCCGGCGGCATGGCGGGGGCGATCACCGCGGCCCTCTTCCTCAAGCGTTTCGTCGGCAAGGCGAAGAGCTGGGCGCATTTTGACATTTACGGCTGGGCGCAGTCCGAACGGCCGCATTCGCCGGGCGGTGGTGAAGCACAGGCAATCCGCGCGCTCTTCCATCATATCCGCGAGAGCCTGCGCTGACGCCATGGCAAGCTGGAGTGGAGGCGCATCGCGTGACCCTGTTCATGCGCTGCACGTCGCTGCCGATCGTTAAAATTTTATTCACCGTGCCGGGCGGCAATTCCTGCCGCCTCTTGCATGTCGATGCCAACTGCCGGAAAATGAAACGTTAGCGTAACGATCTTCCGGAGGGGCCGTGCCGATCGAATTGACCGCCTCGCAGGCGCTGGGGCTCTGGCATGGCGTGGCGCTCGATCAGGTCCGTCACGATGACCGCGATTTGACGTTGCGCCAGATGGCGATCCTGCTGCATATTTATCTGGTGCCGCCGCCGCATACGGTGCGTGGGCTTGCCGCCACCCTTGACGTCACCAAGCCGGTCATCACCCGCGCCTTGGATACGATGGGCGAAATGGGCCTGGTCGATCGTGTGCGCGACGATGCCGACCGGCGCAGCGTAATCATCAAGCGCACCGTCGGCGGCGCGCTGTACCTGGAAAAGCTTGGCGACCTCGTCCGTGATCAGGCCCGCCGGCTGCCGCTCTGAGAGGCCATCTGAATGGCCACTTGAAAGGCCACTTGAAAGGAATGCCAATGACGATGCTCGACCGCCGGCTGCATGCCTATCGGCCCGATCTCGCCGAAGCGGGGCTCGAAGGCAAGGTAGAGGCTTTGCGCTTCGTGGACGGCGCCCTGGCGCGTGTCGCCGTTCCGGTCGTCGGCCTGCGCCCCGAACCGGACCTTGCGCGTGGCATCGATACCGAACTGCTTCTTGGCGAGGACGTGACGGTGTTCGATCGCGCCGGCGGCTGGTGCTGGGTGAAAGCCGCTTCGGACGGTTACGTCGGTTATCTCTCTGCAGACGCGCTGTCGGAAGGCCGGCCGCCCCCCACCCACATCGTCACCGTCCAGCGCACCTTCCTTTATTCGGAGCCGGAATTGCGCAAGCCGCACCAGGCCATCCTGTCGATGGGAAGCCGCGTCCATGTCGCCGGCGAGGCGGAAGCGCGCGGCAATCACTATGTCGTGCTCGATGACGGAACCGCGATTTTTGCCAAGCACCTCCAGCCGATCGGCGCCCTCGCTGGCGCCGACTATGTCGAAATCACGGCCCGTTTTCTGGAAACGCCCTACCTCTGGGGCGGACGCTCCGGCCTCGGCATCGATTGCTCCGGCCTCGTCCAGCTGGCGATGCTGATGAGCGGCCGAGATGCGCCGCGCGATACCGACATGCAGGCGGCCGGCCTCGGCCAGCCGATCGACCGCGCCGAAATCCGCCGCGGCGACCTGGTCTTCTGGAAGGGCCATGTCGCCGTCTTCGAGGATCCGGAAACCATCCTCCACGCCAACGGCCACAGCATGACGGTGGCGCGCGAGAATTTCGAGGCCGCCGTAAAGCGTATCGGTTGGCTTTACGAGCAGCCAACCGGCTACCGCCGCCCGACCGGCTGATCAGCGGATCGGTCGCCGCGGCCAGGCGCTCACCCCGCCCGCCCAATCCTCGAAGGTTTTCGACAGCCGAAGCACCCGCATGTCGTCAAAACGCGGCCCGACGATCTGCAGCCCGATCGGCATGCCCGACCGGGAGAAACCGCAATTGATCGAGGCGGCCGGCTGCTCCGACATGTTCCAGGGCACCGTAAAACCGATATGCTCGAAGGGCAGGGCCGGATCGTTGGTCGGCGATGCCCATTCGGCCGGGTAGGAGATGATCGGATTGGTCGGCGAAAGCACGGCGTCGACCTCGCTGAACAGCCGTCCGCAGTTCTTGCGCATCTCGATCGTCTGGTTGAAACCCTTGACCGCATCGACGCCTGCGATATCGGCACCGCCCTTCGCCCAATCCCTTATATAGGGCAGGATGCCGTTGCGTCGCTCTTCGTCGAGCTCCGCAATATCGCCCCAGAAGCGGGAGCGCCAGAAATCGTCGAGCCCATCGAGCATCGCGCGTGTCAGCACCGGTTGGGCGGCGATGATGGTCGCGCCGGCATCCTCGAAGTGCCGCGCCGCCGCTTCGACCGCGGCCTTGATCTCGTCGTCCACTGCAAGCCCGCAGCCGGCATCGAGCATCAGCCCGATCCTCATGCCAGACACGTCAAGGTCGAGATCCATCCAGTTGAAATCGTTCGGCGGCAGGCTGGTTCCGTCGCGCCAGTCCGGCTTCGACAGCGTCGCCATCGAGGAGGCCACGTCCTCGACCGTGCGCGCCATCGGCCCGGCGCAGCGCCCGACATAATAGGGGTCGACCGGGATGCGGCCATGGCTCGGCTTGAAGCCGAAAATGCCGGTCCAGCCGGCGGGAAGGCGCACTGAGCCACCAATATCCGTGCCGATATGCAGCGGTCCGTATCCGGCCGCCGCGGCCGCGGCCGCCCCGGCACTCGATCCGCCGGGATTTTGCGTCGTATTCCAGGGGTTGCGGCTGAGAGGATGAAAGCTCGAAAGGCCGGAGGAAAGCATGCCGTAATCGGGGCAGGTGGTCTTGGCGAAGATCACCGCGCCGTCTTCCCGAAGCCGCGCGGCGGCGGGCGCATCGGCATCAGCCGGTTTGAGTTCCACTGCTTTCGTGCCGAGCGGCACCGGCTGGCCTTTCGTGGCGATCAGTTCCTTCAACGTCACCGGGATGCCGTCGAGGACTCCCAGCGTTTCGCCCTTCGCCCAGCGCTCCGTCGAGGCCTTCGCCAGCGCGCGCGCTGCTTCCGGGTCGTAGAGGTAGAGTGCTGAAATCGAAGGCTCCCAGGCCGCGATATGATCTTCGAGTGCGAGCCAGTATTCGAGGGGTGAGAGGCTTTTATCGGCGAAGTGCTGCCTGAGTTCGCGGATGGTGAGGTCGGTTTCGGTCATGGCATGGTCTTTCGGGCGTTTCGTCTCGGAAGAACATCAGCGGCTCGCCTCGCGCGGGTCGAGAAGATCGCGCAACCCGTCGCCGAGCATGTTGAAGCCGAAGACGGTAAGCGCGATGGCAAGGCCGGGCAGGATCGCCAGCCAGGGCGCCAACGCCAGATAGGTTTGTGCATCGGCGAGCATCCGGCCCCAGGTCGGCGCCGGCGGCGCCATTCCGAGCCCGAGGAAGCTGAGGCCCGCCTCGGTGAGGATCGCCAGCCCGAGCTGGATTGCGCCGTGCACGATGATCTGGCTCGCTATATTCGGCAGCACATGACGGAGAGAAATCGTCAGGCGCGTATTGCCGATCGCGCGCGCCGCCGTCACATAATCCCGGCTCCATGCCTGTAGCGAGGTGGCAAGCGTCACGCGTGCAAAGACCGGAATCATGAAGACCGCGATCGCGGTAATCGCGGTGAAACGGCCAGGCCCGAGAAAGGCGCCAAGCACCATGGCGGACAGGATCGGCGGCAACGCGAAGATGACGTCGCAGATGCGCATCAGCAGCGCTTCGAAAGGGCCGCGGATGGCCGCCGCCGAAATGCCGGCGATCGAGCCGATCGTTCCGCCGATCGCAACCGCGGTGATGGCGATCGACAGCGAATTCCAGCAGCCCGCCATCAGCATGGAAAGCACGTCGCGGCCGAACTGATCCGTGCCGAGCACGCCGAAGGCAAGAGGCGGCTGCAGTTTGTGAATGATTTGCATCCTCGCTGGCGGCAGCGGTGTCCAGACGAGCGACAGCAGCGCAACGGCCATCAGCAGACCGATGATCGCCGCTCCCGAGATCAGGTTCATTCGCCGGCTAAGTATAAAGGCTCGGCCGCGGCTGGCGACGGCAGGAACAGCAGGAGCCATGCTTCATGCCGCCTTTCTCATCCTGGGATCGATCGCCAGATAGGAGAGGTCGACGATGAAATTCATCACGATGACGAGGGCTGCGAAGAACAGCACGACATCCTGCATCACGATGATGTCGCGCTGGGAGAGCGCCTGAAGCGCGAGCCGCCCGAGTCCGGGCAGGTTAAAGACGTTTTCCACCAGCACCGCGCCGGCGATGAGAAAGGTAAACTGCAGCCCGATCATGGTCAGGATCGGGATCAGCGCATTCGGCACGATATGCCGCCACAGCACGGCGCTGCGTGAAAGCCCTTTGGCCACCGCGGTGCGGGCAAAATCCTCGTGCATCGTGTCGAGCACCGCTGAACGCGCCACCCGCGTCAACACGCCGGCCTGCGGCATAGCCAGTGCGACGGCCGGCATCACCAGAGCCTGGAGCGCCGGTAGAACGCCGGCGCTCCAGCCCGGGAAGCCGCCCGCCGGCATCAGCCCGAGCATCGTCGAAAACAGGATGATCAGCAGCAGCGCCACCCAGAAGGCGGGCACGGCGATGCTGATCTGCGAAAACAGCGTTGCGATGATGTCGAAGATGCCGCCGCGGCGCGAGGCGGCCAGCACGCCAAGCGGCACGGCGATCATCACCGAAAGCACGACCGCCATCAGCGCCAGCGGCAGCGTCACCGCCAGTCGCTCGACGATCAGCCCCGCCACCGGAACGCCGTAGGTGTAGGATTGACCGAGATTGCCTGACACTACACCGGCAAGCCATTGCCCGTAACGCAGGATGAGCGGCTGGTCGAGGCCGAGATCATGGTGCAGCGCCGCCAGCGTCTCCGGGCTTGCAGAGGTGCCGAGCATGATCGAGGCGGGATCGCCGGGAAGCAGGTCCATGACGGCGAAGATCAGCAGTGAGACGATCAGAAGCGTAACGAGGAGACCGGTGAGACGGCGGGCGAGGAGCGCGATCATGTGGGCCACGCTGCCGGGGTGGCACGGCGGCTCCCCGCGCCATCCGCCAGCGAAATTAAACAATGTCGTCCCGGGCTGAATGGACTTAGTGAGGCAGGGGCAGGGCTGCGCGCTATATCGGCCAAAAGCATGTCGGATCTCCCCAAAGCCGGCGCAACCACCCACCTAACAAACCTACCGCCTCACTCTTTCCAGGAAACCCCAGACAACACGTTGGAAGGGATCGGTTCGTTTTCCCACAGCCCCTTCAACTTCTTGTCCCAGACGCCGAGCTTCGGCATGACGAAGAGGTAGAGCGCCGGCACGTCCTCGGCGAGGATCTTCTGTGCTTCGCCATAGATCGCACTCTGCGCGGCGGGATCGGCCGTCTCCTGGACCTTCTGCATCAGCGCGTTGAAGGCTGGGTTCTTGTAATTGAAATAATAGGGATCGCGCCCGTAGATGTCGATGTCGAGCGGCTCGGCATGGGCGACGATTGTCATGTCGAAGTTGCGGTCCTTCATGATGTCCTGGACCCATTTCGCTGGAAACTCGGTCGGCTCGATAGTCATCGTCACGCCAATTTCGGCAAACATCGCCTGCATCACCTCAGCGCTGCGCGGCGCATAAGCCATCTGCGGCGATTTGATCGTGAAGCTGAAGCCGTTGGGATAGCCGGCTTCGGCAAGCAGCGCCTTTGCCTTCTCGACGTCATAGGGGAGCACGCCTGTCATGTCCTGATAGCCCGGATCGTTCGGCGTGTAGTGGCTGCCGATCGGCGTGCCGAGGCCGGACCACGCGCCGTCGATCACCGTCTTGCGGTCGATTGCCATCATCAGCGCCTGGCGCACGCGCTTGTCGTCGAACGGCTTCTTGGCATTGTTCATACCGGCGACGACTTTGAGTTCGGTATTGCCGATGCTGGTGACCACCCTCGCATCGCCGTCGAAGGAAGTCATCAGCTCGGGTGCGGCAAATTCCGGAAAGGCATCGAGATCGCCGGATTTCAGCGCAGCCGCCTGCGCCTGCGGATCGGCAATGAAGCGGAAAGTCACCTTGTCGAGCTTGGCGGCCGCATCCTTGTCCCAGTAATCGGCATTCTTTTCCAGTTCGACCTTGTCGCCCTTCGCCCAGCTGGCGAATTTGAAGGGGCCGGTGCCCACCGGCGTCGTCTTGTCGTCGGCCGCCGTCTTGGGCGCGACCATCACCGATGCCGGCCAGCCGAGCCAGTAGATCAGGCTGCCGGTCGGCGCTGAGAGATGCAGCACCAGGGTTTCGGCATCGGGCGTATCGATCGAGGCGATCGAGGCGAAGAAGTGCTTCTGCGGATTGACCGAATCCGCGCCGCGGGCGCGGTCGAGCGAGAACTTGGCGCTAGCGGCATCGAAGGCCTCGCCGTTATGGAATTTGACGCCGGCCTGCAGCTTGAACGTATAGGTGAGGCCATCGGCGGAGACCTTCCAGTTCTTTGCCAGCTGCGGCTGGATCTTGCCGGCCTGATCGATCGTCACCAGGCCCTCGAACACGTTCTGCCAGGTCACCTGGCCGATCGCCACCGGTGCTGCGATCGTCGGATCGAGGCCGGTCGGCTCGACGCTCATTCCGAGAGTGAGGGTGGTCTTTGCCGCTTCCGCCGGCGTCATCGCCGTCATCACGAGGCCGGCCGAAACGACGGCACCGAGGGAAAGCCGTCGGACGAAACGCGCTGACGGCGCAAAGGAAAGCTCGATCATCATGTTCCCTTGTCTGGCCACGCTCAGTTGGCGGAGGCCCCTTTTGCGAAAAGAGTGACACTATCCAGGTGCACACACAATGACGATTTTGTGTGCTCAGTGTAGCCGAAAAAGCTACACAGCAAATCGGCCGTCAAGGCAAGCCGGAAGCGTCAGGCTTTTGCCTCGGCTCGGCGGTTCGTTTGCTCGCGCATGAACCTCTCGATGAAGTCGAGCAGCTTCGTCGCGGCGAAAGACAGCTGCCGGTCGGGCGCGACGCAGAGATCGACATGGGTGCGGATGCCGGTCTTGCCGGAAAGCGGAATGGCCAGAAGCTGGCCCGCTTCGATCTCACGGCGGACGGCAAGTGCTGGCAACAGCGTGGCTGCGGCCCCGCTGAGCACCAGTTCCTTCAACATTTCGAGCGAGCTGGTGACGAAGACCGGATCGAGGCTCAACCCCTCCTTCTCGAACAGCGTGTCGAAGGCCTGGCGGAAGCCGAAGGATTGATCCGGCAGTGCCAACGCGTAGTCGGCGAGCGTCCTCAGCGGGATTTCGGCATGCGCGGCCGCCGGATGCTGCGGCGTGGCGATGAGATCATAGGCGATCTCGGAGCGCAGCCGCACTTTGGTGCCGGACAGGATCGGCGCAAAAAGCGTCACCGCGATATCCGCCTCGGCGCTGTTGACGGCATCGATCGCCTGCCGCGCGCTGGTGATCATCACGCTAAAACGCAGCTGCGGATATTTCAGGCTGAATTCGGCCAGCGCCGGCGCCAGCAGATTGGCGACGGTCGCGCCGTTGGCATAGATGCTGACACGGCCACGCTGCAGGCCCTTCAGGTCTTCGATCAGCTGCTGCACGTGATCGAGTTCGCGCAGCGTCCGGCCAGCGCGGGCAGCAAGCAGCTCGCCGGCGGCCGTCAGCTTGACGCCGCGGGCGCTGCGTTCGACGAGCGGCGCACCGAAATGATGTTCGAGGTTCTCGATCTGCCGGCTGATCGCCGTCGGCGCGACGTTGAGGTTCTCGGCCGCCTGGCGCATAGAATTGGTCCTGACCAGCTCGTCGAAATACATCAGCGCCCGGATCTGCATTCACGTCTCTCCGCCATTCTGCCCGGGTTGCGACCCTATTCAATCAATGACCGTCAGGATAGCGGTCGCGCCAAGCCATTTGCCCGCCCTCGACCGGCAGCGCGGTGGCGGCGTAGACGCCACGTGCGATCGCCCGTGCCATGACGATAGTGGCAAGGTGGCAAAGTTCCATCAGGCTCGCCATGTCGTCTCTGCGATGCCTGGCGGTCGAGGCGGCAAAGACGGTGTCGCCGTCGAGCGGCAGGTGTGCCGGCAGCAGCGCCCGAGCAAGCCCGTCATGGCCGGCCAGCGACAGCCGGTGCGCCTCCGCCTTGGTCAGCTGCGCGTCGGTCACCACCGCGCCGATCGTCGTCGCCGGCCCGTTCATGCCCTTGAGCCGCATCCTGTGATCGGCCGCATCTGGCATGCCGAGCCCGCCGAATTCTGCGTCTTTTTCGAAGGGTGCCGCCCAGAAATGCGGCCCGTCGCCGATCGTCGCCGAGCCGAGCGCATTGACGGCGACAACAGCCGCGACGCGGTGGCCGGCGCTGCTGACGGCGCTGGCCGAGCCGAGCCCGCCCTTGAACGTGGCCGTCGTCGCACCCGTGCCGGCGCCTGTAGTGCCGAGCGCAAAGGCGCCCTTGGCGGCCGCCTTCAAGGCGGCGTAACCCATATCGCGATAGGGCGCGTGCAGCCCCCAATCCTTGTCGCCGCCGTTCAAGAGGTCCATCAGGATCGCCTGCGGCACGATCGGTATACGCACCGGCCCGACTGCAAAGCCGCGGCCGAGTTCGCGCAATCCCGCCTGCACGCCGCCGGCGGCATCCAGCCCGAAAGCCGATCCGCCGGAGAGCACGAAGGCATCCACGGCGTTGACGGTCATCGACGGATCGAGCAGGCCGGTGTCGCGTCCGCCCGGCGCGCCGCCGAGCACCGTGCCGGAGGCGACCGCCGGCGCGTCGAAGACGATAACCGTGACGCCGGAACCGAGCGCAAGGTCGGTCGCATGGCCGATGGAAACGCCATCGATGTCGGTGATGAGGTTGAGAAGATCGGGCAACGGCGGATCCTTATGCGGAAAGGCCGCCGATAGGACTGCAATTACCCTCAAAAAACAAGACCGGCCCCGAATGGCGGGACCGGTCGAACATCGGGAAAAGCCGTGAATGCGAGTGCCGGCCTCATGCCCTCAGGCATGAAGCGGCTTCGGATGACGGCGGGTCATCAGATCGTGGATGGCCAGCCGCACCTCGTCCGGCGAGCCGAAACGCTGCTCGTCGAGGTCGTGGACATGAAATTTCACGGCGATGAACTTCAGCCGGTCTTCATCGGGAATGACGATCCCGACAGGAACGCCTGCATATTCGATAACTTGCTTCTTCATAGATAGAACTCCTGCCACGCGACATGCGCGGCCATGGCGAATTGACTTGTCTGGTACCGTTGAAAGGAGGACGAACGTCACATTCGACAGTTCGGGCGGGAGAGGGCGCCCGGACGGTCATTGCCAAGCACAAATCGCCCAAGGAGATCGGCGAGAATATCGATATCTATCATGCTCGTTCCTTGCGTTGGCGTTGCACTTGAGAGGTCCCGGAAGAGCCCGGGGCCGGCGATGGCTGTCTTTGATAATCTACCAACTTGATAGAGATTACCCTACAGCCTGTCAGAAACATATTCCGAAACGTGTCAAAAAATCGACGATCCGAAAAATTTCATTCCATCCAAGTGGAAACTTACGGAAAGAAACATATCAGCTCTTCGTAAAATTCGCATGACAGAATCAGCGTTCTATCGATCGCCGCAGCAGACATAGGAAGCCCGGCTGAATCAGGCAATGGCCCGTTTCGTTAAAAATCGAAATGCCTCGAAATGACCGATTTGGTTAATCCGGAGAGAGCCTTTCTCACCAGCCTTCGTCGAGCACCTTCTCCAGCATGTCCGCGAAGAAATCCGCGCTTTCGATGCTGAGGCAGAGCGGCGGTTTGATCTTCAGCACGTTTTGGTGATCGCCGGTCGGCTGCATGATGACGCCGAGGGTCAGCAGCCGGTCGCAGATTGCCGCCGTCTCTTCGGTGGCCGGCTCCAGCGTCGTTCTGTCGCGGACGAATTCGAGGCCGAGATAGAGCCCCATGCCATGCACGGCGCCGGCAATAGGATGGCGGTCGATCAGTGCGGCAAGCCGCGCCTTCAGATGATCGCCGACCGTCCGGGCATTTTCCTGCAGCATCTCCTCGGCCATGATGTCGAGCACCGCCATGCCGGCGATGCAGCTGACCGGGCTGCCACCGGTAGAGGAAAAGAACGTGCCCTCCTTCTCCAGCGATTGCGCGATCTCCCGTGTGGTGATGACGGCGCCGAGCGGATGGCCGTTGCCCATGCCCTTGGCCACGGTGATGATGTCAGGCACGACCCCTTGCTGCTCGAAGCCCCAGAAATAATGTCCGAGCCTGGAATAACCGACCTGCACCTCATCGGCGATGCAAAGGCCACCGCGAGCGCGCACCTGCGCATAGACTTGGCTGAGATAACCGTCCGGCAGCGGAATGCCGCCGGCATTGCCGTAGACCGATTCGCAGATGAAGCCGGCAAGGCCCTTGCCGCCGGCGTCGATCGCCTCCAGCACGGGCGTTATGGCGCCGACATAGCTGGTCGCCGTATCGGGACCGCGGAATGCGCCGCGATAGGTATTCGGCGACACGACGGCATGCACCCAGTCCGGACGGGTGGTCAGTGCCTGCGGATTGTCGGCGATCGAGGTGGAGACGGCGTCACTTGCCGCCGACCAGCCGTGATAGGCTTCGAGCAGGCAGAGCATGTTGCGCGCGCCGCTATGAGCCTGCGCCAGCCGGATCGCCAGATCATTCGCCTCCGAGCCGCTGTTGACGAGGAAGACCGCGTCGAGCCCATCCGGTGAAAGCGCGGCGAGCCGTTCGGAAAATTCCGCGATCGCCGCATAGTGGAAGCGTGAATTGGTGTTGAGCCGCAGCCATTGGGCGTTGATCGCCGCCGCAAGCTTGGGATGGCCATGGCCGAGAATGGAGACGTTGTTGACCATGTCGAGATAGGTGCGGCCCTCGACATCGAATACATGCTCCTTCCAGCCGCGCTCGATCTGCGGCGGCACCGCGTAATAATTCTTCTGCGCCCCTGCCAGATGCGCCTGCCGCCTGGCAAGCAGCTCGGCGGTTTCCGGTCGCGGCGCATCCGCTTGCCGGTCGAGGAGCAGCGACGGAGAAGGGCAGAGCACCGACCAGGCCGCTGCCTCGCGCGGTGTGGCAAAGAGCGGCGGCTCGAACCCCGCGACGCTGCAAAGCTGGACGCGCAGCCCGCCGAGCGACGAAACCTCGCCGACGACCGTGCCGAGCGGGTCGCCGCCGGCAACCTCGGCTTCATTCTCGACCGAGAGGTCGAGCCCGTCGAGGTGCAGGGTCATGCTGTCGCTGGTCAGCGTCAGATGTTGGTCCTTCCAGCCGATGCGGCCGGCAAACGGCGCAGCAACGGCGCTGCCTGCGGCAAGGCATATATCGATATGCAGGGCGCAGGTCGCCTGTCCCCTGGCGGTTCCCGCCCGGGAAAGCCGATATTCGCCGTAGCGCGTCGCGGCCGTGCCGTTTTCGGTCGCAGCGCGGGCAAGCAGCCGCCAGTCCATGTCGGCATTCAGCCAGTTGCCGGCGGAAAAATGCGGGCTCCGTACACCAAGATCGACATAGGCGATCCCGGCGGGCTCGATGTCAGGCAGCAGCGGCAGCCATCCCGAAGTTTCCGGGGCGGCGACATCGGCGCCGGCGGCCTTGAGGATCGCCGCTTCCATAAGCTCGAAGGGCACGGACATCGCTGTATCGAAGATCGCCCGCTCGCGGTCCAGATTGCCGCGTGCATAATCATTCTCGGGATCGATCGAAATCTGCTGCTCGCCGCTGGCGACAAGAATGACCGCGCGCGCGACGATCAATGACCAGAGCGCCTTCAGCTCCTCCTCGGTCAGCGGATAGATCGCCTGATAAGCGGTGATGGCGGGCAGCATATGAAAAGGGTCGCCCTCGGCATGATGCAGCAGCGAGGCGCAGGTGACGGCGAGGTCGCCGACCAGCCAGCCGCGGATGATGTCGCCGAAATCGATCACCCCGTCGGGGATTATATGGCCATGGGCATTGCGGTGACCGACGACATTGTCGCCGGTAACGTCGTGATGCACGGCCTGCAGCCGAAGCGACGGCGCCAAGGGCTGGATGCGGCGGACCGCCATCACCATGGTCTTGGCAATCCGGTCGCGGGCGGCGCTGTCAGTGATGACGGAAAGCAGTTGCACCGCGACCGGCCCGGCGCGCCTGAGATCCCATTGCAGGCTGCGGTCGAGGCCGGGGTGGTTGAAGTCGGCAAGCGCCAGCGCCAGCCGCGCGCAGAGCGCGCCGAGCGCCGCGACGGAAGCCGGCGCCAGATAGGTCAGTTCCGTCAGCCCCTGGCCTTCCAGATATTCGAGCAGCCGGACTTGGCAGCCTTGTCCGCGCACGGTCAGGACGAGGATCTCCCGTCCGTCATTGGTGGCGATCACATTGGGAACGCGTGGCGCATCTTGCCTGCTCTTGAGATGATGGATCGCCGCATTCTGCGCCTGGAGTTCGCGGGTCTCGTAAACGGCATGGCAGATCTTCAGGACGTAGCGACCGCGATGGCTATCGACGCGGAAGTTCCGATCCTGCTGGCTGCCGAGTTCGGCAACGGTGCCGGACAGACTGTAATGGGCAAGCAGGATCTCTTCCGCGTCGGCAACGGTCACGTCGGGACGCGGCAGCGCCATGCGATCAACAAGCGCCTCGTCGGTCATGACACCCCTCCCGCAGCATGATTCGATTACCCATTGAAGGCGATAATCAAATACTTGCTGCTGGCAGGCAACGGGAGATTGTCGTTTGCCAGCAAAAGAGAGTGGGTCTCGGCCGCGTTCAGCCCATGCGTTCGGAGGCGTAGCTGCCGGGGCTTGCCGGGAAGACCACGGTGCGGTTGCCGTTGATGAAGGTGCGGTGATGGATATGGGCGTGGATGGCGCGGGCCAGCACCTGGCTTTCGACATCGCGGCCGATCGAGACATAGTCGTCGGGCGACTGCGCATGGGTGATGCGCGCCGTGTCCTGCTCGATGATCGGGCCTTCGTCGAGATCGGCGG
>NZ_JABDWE010000019.1:0-163751 GCF_019685125.1 Rhizobium sp. NZLR10
AACCGGCTCCAACGCTGCGCAAGATGAAAGCTTCGCGTTTCCGCCGGTTGCTCACACCGCGCCACTTGGCGTATTCAAAACCCCCGAGGCTCTAATCGCAGCTGGATGAAAGTTCAGTGGCAGGTCAGTCATCCTGGAATTCATGGTCGAAGACCACGCCCGAATGCTTGAAAGTAAGGTGTATACCCAGTCGGGGCGCGGAAATGTCGTAGGTATCCAATCCTTTATCGAGGGCGACAGCGTTGCCCCAGACAATTCCGAAAGGCTCCACTATCGTCCTGCCAGTCTCGCTATCGAATGCTTGCCCAAGCGCAGCAACGAAACTCTGCGGAGCAGGATATTCCACCGGCGACGCCGGCATTCGGTCTCCTGACATTATCCCGATTCATGCCTTCAAGGCGGTGGTCATCTCACGCGCGGACAACACCTTCATGACGCTTAGATCGGCGTTGTCTCATTCGCCGGGCCAATACGGGTCCGGAAAACGGCCGACCTGACCATCTCAGCACGTCGCTCCACCTCTGAGGCGAACAATCTGACGTCATCGCGCTTCATCTTTGCGTCACGCGTCGCGGAGTGACCAACCGGATTGGCATGTTGCCTTCGAAGGCCCGGCTGCTGCGCTCCACGCCCGCCGCGTTTTTGTCGCCGTCCAATTGAAATTGACTGACCAGATCCCGCAGACGGCCTGCCTCGGAGGACAAAGAGGCGGCAGCAGCCGTCGACTGCTCGACCATGGCGGCATTTTGCTGGGTCGCCTGGTCCATATGATTGACGGCTGTATTGATCTCGGCAAGGCCAGTCGACTGCTCGCGCGCCGATGTGGCAATCGCATCCATGAGTTGGTTGATCTGTACGACGTATTCACCGATCGACTTGAGCGACGTACCGGTTTCGAGAACCAGTTTCACGCCATTTTTCACGTCGGTTGACGACTTTTGAATAAAGCCCTTGATTTCCTTGGCTGCTTGCGCGGCGCGCTGGGCAAGCTCACGGACTTCCTGTGCGACCACTGCAAAACCTTTGCCGGCCTCACCCGCACGGGCGGCCTCAACGCCGGCGTTCAGCGCCAGGAGGTTGGTCTGGAAGGCGATTTCATCGATTGCACCAATGATGTTCGAAATCTGCTCCGAACTGTCCTCGATGCGTCGCATGGCCTGCTCCGCCTCCGACACGACAGCTGCCGACCGCTGCGCGCTGATATCGGCTTCCAGGGCCACATTGCGTGCCTCGTCGGTACGTTTGGACGCCATCGACACATTCGAGGTGATCTCGTCCAAAGCTGCAGCCGTCTCCTCGAGAGAGGCAGCTTGCTGTTCGGTACGCTTGGAAAGGTCCTGCGCGGCAGAGGCAATCTCACCAGTGCCGTTGTCTATGCTGTGCACCGTCTGCAGCACGGCTCCGATCGTCGCCCCCAATTGCCGGAGCGAGGCGTTGAAGTCTTCGCGCAAGCTTTCGTATTCGGATGCAAATTGTTCCGAAAGCTGGAAAGATATGTCGCCTGCTGCAAGCCGCCGGAGGCCTCCGCCCAATGTTGTCGTTGCGAAGCGCAATTGTTCCGCCTCGCGTTCGGCGCGCTGCTGGGCTGCCGCGCGCACTGCTTCGCTCTCGCTGCGGGATGCAGCCGCTTCCGTTTCCAACCTGACGACATTAAGAGCATTCTGGCGGAAGACTTCGACGGCACCGGCCATTTCGCCAACTTCGTCGGCGCGGCCGGCACCGGGTATGTCGCTATCAAGGTCACCGTCCGACAGACGCCTCATGGCGGAGGCGATGCTTCGGATCGGATTGGCGATGCCGAATATCGCAAACACCATGCCAGCCATGGCGATCAGTACGGCCAGCGCTGCGATTGCGGACGTCAACACGAAAGCGGACGTCGCTGAACCATCGCTGGCGGCCACAAACCCTTCAGCCTGGTTGAGAATAAAAGCGACCAGATCGCCCACAGCCTTGTCCACCAGCTCGGATTGAGGTTCCATATTTTCCTTGAAGAAACGGACTGCGTCAGGCTCCTTCCCGCTGTTCTCAAGTGCGATCATTTGCTCTGCCAATTCGCGATATTTGCTCACTTCAGGCTTGAGCTGATTGATCAGTTCGCGCCCTCGCTCGGTTCGGACGCCCTTTTCGTATTCGGTGACGACCTTCTCGACCGCGGCGCCGGCGGCATCGATTTTTTGCCGTGCGACGGTCTGCTCCTCCGCTGTATCCTCCAGAAGGTATTGAGCGTAGACCAGTTTCAGCTCGAGGAAGTTGTCCTTGATTTCGCGAGCGGTCACGAGCCGCTGCATCCAGAACGTCCCAATCTGCTCGGTATTGGCACGGAGTGTCGAAATCGTGCTCAGCGAGACATAGGACAGGCCAACCATGAACAGGCTGATGATCGACAGCTTCACGATCAGGGCTTGCTTGATACTGGGGCGCTTCATGCGGGTCTCCTCGAAGATAACTGGTGCGACCGGCTTGCCGGTTAATGCAAAATCTCGCACCAGATTCAAAAATTTAGTATTAACTAAACAACGGATCCGTGCGGTTTCCAGAAATCTTCTGCGCCGGCCGAAACTTCCGCGATTATTTAAACGCACAACGACCCTAAGTTACTGGAAACTCCAGCAATAAAGCAGCCATAACGAGCGAAAATCGGATCTCAATCTCCGAAAAATAACGCTCGGCCGATCGGGCCAGCGCCGGCTGATGAACGATTGGCGGACTGCGTGCTTGCCGCGCGGTCCTGAGCAGACATACTGGATCTATGCAACAGTCAGAAAATCAACCCGCCGCCATCGAAATTGCGCTCTGGCGATATCCCAAGAAGGAACACGACTGGAACCGCTGGGAGCAGTCGCTTTCACAGGCCGAACGGGATCGGGCGACGACCTACCGATTTGAAGGAGACCGAGCCTCGTTCATTGCCGGCCGCTATCTCTTGCGGCGGCTGTTGAGCGGGTCTATCGGGACAGTGCTAGGCAATGTCGTATTGTCTCCGGACAAGTACGGCAGACTAGGAATTGCGGACAGTTATCTGATCCATAGGACGATAGCCGCGATAATGACGACTGCGAGGTAGTTTTCGGCGGTTTTTTCGAAGCGCGTAGCGACCCTGCGGAACTGCTTGAGTCTTGAGAAGCAGCATTCGATGAGGTGACGCTGGGCATAGAGATGCTTGTCCAGCGGGTATTTTTGCGCACGGGAAGGATTGTTGGGGATCACCGCCACAGCGCCTTTATCGGCGATGGCATTGCGCAGGCGATCGCTGTCGTAAGCGGTGTCGGCCATGACGATGTCGGCGGATAGGCCCTCGATCAGGGCTTCGGCTTGCGGCGCGTCGCCCTTCTGGCCTGCGGTAAGTGTGAAGCGGACCGGGCAGCCGAGACCACGCACAGCCATGTGGATCTTGGCGCTCAGGCCGCCGCGAGAACGGCCAAGGGCCTGATCTTCAGCCCCTTTTTTGCGCCGGCAGCGTGCTGATGGGCGCGGATGATGATGGAATCGACGATCAGGTATTCGAAGTCCGGATCGTCCGACATCGCGGCGAACATGCGCCACCAGATGCCCTTCCGGCTCCAGCGGCTGAAACGGCGGAAGACACTGTTCCACTCGCCGAATACTTCCGGCAGGTCACGCCAGGGTGAGCCGGTACGGACAATCCAAAGCACCGCTTCCACAAACATGCGGTTGTCGCGGCCGGACGAACCGCGCGTGCGCTCGTCACCAATGATGTGACGCGATATCCGCTCCCACTGCTCATCCCGAAGGATCAGACGATCCAAAACACCCATGACTGCCTCCAAAAGACAGTCTTGAATCTGATTTGCTAAGCCTTGGGAATCCCAAGAGTCCACACTTCCTAAGGCTCGAGGATCGTGATACGCCGCAATTCAGCCTCGCCAACACCGACGGGCTTGTGACGGTCGCTGTCGCTTCAGGATGTGATCGCCGGCGATGCTGCAATGCCGATCACGACCAAAGCTGTCGTGGCAAACAGGCTTTTCCTGTAAATTCCCGATACAACATTAGAAACATTCAAAAAAACACGCGCCATTCTTGGTCCCTTCCTCACGGATGCGGGCGGAACCTATGGAGCGGTACAAGCCTTGTCAACATAAGGTGATTATTTTAGTCATCTTTTACCGATGAAATCCACTGCCTCCACACTCCCGAGTAGGTTGCACGCGTCACCGAGGCTCAGCAGGCGCCCTACCTTGTGTTTCAACTGCATAGCCGCGACATCGAAGTGGGGAGGGCTCTCGCCGGGACGCTGTTTTTCGCGGGCGATGTGGCTGCAACGACGTTGCTAGATGGGCCCATCAGCCTAACCATTTGACAGATATCCTACAAGTATATATGCAACAAGCATCTTATCGGCGATGCGAGAAAGTGACCGGCATGACATTGAAATCGATGAAGCCGCTGACGCGCGCGCCGCTGCTGCATGTCTCCGTTCAGGAAAGTCTGCGCGCCTATATCGATGACAACGGCCTTGCGCCCGGAACCCTGCTTCCGGCGGAAGGAGAGCTTGCCACCCAGCTCGGCGTCAGCCGCAATTCGCTGAGAGAAGGCATCAAGGCCTTGGAATCGCTCGGCGTGCTGGACACGCGGCGCGGCGTCGGCATCTTCGTGAAGGCATTTTCCTTCGAACCGCTTCTCGACAACCTCGCTTACGGCCTCGGCGGCGCCCTGCGGCAGATCGAGGAGGTGCTTGAAATCAGGCGTACGCTGGAAGTGGGATTGATCGGCAAAACGATCGATGTAATCGGCGAGGAGGACATCGCCGAACTGCGCGCCACCGTCGGTCGAATGCGCGCCCATGCCGAGCGCGGCGAAACCTTTGCGGCAGACGACCAGCTGTTCCACCGGCTGCTGTTTCGCTGCCAGGACAATGAAACGCTCGTACGGCTGATCGACGTCTTCTGGCTCGCCTTCTACAAGGCGTCGGATTTCGTCAACCTTGAAAATCTCGATCCGATGGCGACGTGGCGCGATCATGCCGCGATCGTCGATGCGATCGAGGCAAAGGATCTGGAGGAGGCACGCCGACGCCTGGATCGTCATTACGAGGGTATTGCCCGGGTGATTGCCAACAACAAGACAAGTTCAAACGTGGGAGGAACACATGAAAAGACTGTCTAGATTATCCGTTATCGCCCTTGGCGCCCTGCTGTCGACGGCTGCCGTTCCGGCTCTTGTCGTTTCAGGCACTGCAGCCGAGGCTCAGGCAGCCACGCTGTCCGGCGGCTTCGATGTCGGCCCGGGCGGCTTTCAGGGCAACTTCAACCCGCTTGCGGCGACCGCCGGTTTCACCTGGCTCAGCATCTACTACGAACCGCTGATCACCTATGACGAGAAGTTGCAGAAGGTCGTCGGCGCACTGGCAAGCTCCTACGAGGTCAGCCCGGATCAGACGACCTACATGTTCAAGCTGGCGGACGCCAAATGGCATGATGGCAAGCCCTTCACCGCCAAGGATGCGAAATTCACCATCGGCCTTGCGATGGACGCGAAGACCGGCTCGGTGCTCGCTGCCCGGCTGAAGGGCATATCGTCCGTCGAGACGCCGGACGATCACACGGTCGTCATCAAACTCAGCGCACCCAGCAGCAGTTTTCTCGACACGATGACCAAGGTGATGATGCTGCCCGAGCATGCGCTCGCTTCGATACCGGCCGACCAGCTGGCAAAGAACACTTGGTGGTCCACCGCTCCGATCGGCACCGGGCCGTTCAAATTCACCAAATACGTCTCGGATCAGTATGTCGAGCTTGCTGCAAACACCGATTATCGCGGTGGCAAACCGGCACTGGAACGCGTCATCAACCGCTATTTCGCCAGCCCCGCCGCAGCGATTGCGGCGCTGAGATCCGGCGAGATCCAGTTCACCTATGTCGATTCCAACGACGTGCCGACCTTCAAGGACAACAAGGACTTCAAGGTCATCGAAGGCAACTCTTTCGTCGTCAACTATCTGGGCTTCAATCACGATTCCCCGATCTGGAAGGATGTTCGCGTCCGCCAGGCGGTGATGTATGCGATCAATCGCGATGCCATCATTCAGAGCCTCTATGGCGGCGCGGCCAAGCCAGCCAACTGCGCCTATGTCGCCGAACAGCTGATACCCCAGGGCATCGACACCTATGCCTATGATCCCGAGAAGGCCAAGAAGTTGCTGAAGGACGCCGGCTGGGACCAGATCAACGGCGCCAAGCCGATCACGCTTCTGACCTATTACAGCACGCCGCTGGCCACCAACGTGCTTGCCGCCGTCCAGGCGATGCTTGCGCAGGTCGGCATCAACATCGTTCCGCGCGCCGTCGATGCGCCGACCTATAACAGCATGGTGCTTAATGCGACGCCGGATATTGCCCAGTTCCAGATGGTTTACGCCGGGCTACAGAACGGGCCGGATGCCGGAAGCATCAATGTCGGCATCAACGAGAAGCAGATCCCTCCGGCCGGACCGAACGTCGCCAGAGTTCGCATGCCCGACCTCACCAAGGCACTCGACAGCGCCCTTGCCGAGCCCGACAGTGCCAAGCGGGATGCGGCCTATCAGGACGTCTGCAAGGTGATGAACACGAACCTGCCCTGGGCGACGCTTTGGGTGGCAAACCGCTACGGCATCGTCTCGACCAAGGTGAAGGATTTTGTCTGGACGCCGGCGCCGGGTGGTGGCCCTTACCAGGCCGCCCCGCAGAAATGGTCGATCGCCGAATAGGCGTTTCCGCAAGCCTGGGTGGCTTCGGCCACCCTGATAGGACGGCCTGACAATACGGATTGACGATGCTTCGATACAGTCTTAGACGCCTGATCATAGGGGTAGGCATGCTCGTTGCCCTGAGCATGCTGATCTTCCTGCTGCTGCGCCTGACACCCGGCGATCCGATCGATGCCTATATCGATCCGAACCTGCCGATGTCGCCGTCAGATCTTGCCGATCTGCGCAGAAACCTCGGACTCGACCAGCCCTTGCCCGTCCAGTATCTGGGTTGGCTGCAGCAGGCGTTGACCGGCAATCTTGGCTATTCGATCAAGCGCCTCGACCAGCCAGTACTCAGCCTGGTGCTGTCGCGGATCGGACCTACGGTGCTGTTGATGGGCACCGCACTTGCCGTCGCCATCGTCCTCGGCATCGCCTGCGGGGTGATCGGCGCCGTCCGCCGCAATTCGTTCGCCGATCTCTCCTTGTCGGTGGTTGCGCTTGCCGGCATTTCGAGCCCGGCATTCCTCAGCGCACTGATCGGCCTTTATATTTTCTCGGTCCGCCTGCACTGGATGCCGTCGGGTGGCATGCTGACGCCCGGCGAGGAGTTCTCGGTCGGTGATCTCCTTCACCATCTGATCCTGCCGGCCGCCCTCCTGTCCGTCGCGCAAACCGCATTGATCATGCGTTACATGCGCGCTTCGCTGCTCGAAGTTCTGAACCAGGATTACGTGCGCACGGCCCGCGCCAAGGGCGTTCTCGAGTTCTGGGTCATCGCTAAACATGCGTTGCGCAATGCGCTTCTTCCGATCGTCACCCTGATCGGCTCAACCATCGGGCTTGCGATCGGCGGCGCCATCTTCATCGAGAGCGTCTTCAACTGGCCGGGCATGGGGCTTTTGCTCGTCGATGCCGTGCAGACCCGCGACTACCCCGTCATCATGGGAGCGACGCTCGTCATCGGCGCTTGCGTTATCGTCGTCAATCTTCTGACCGACATCACCTATGCGGTTGTCGACCCGCGCATCAAGGTGGGCTGACCATGCTGGCACGCTCCCCCCAACGCCGCAGCCCGGGGCCACTTGCCCGCGCCTCCAGCCGTTTTCTGCTCAACAGCGCGGCCGTTGCCGGCGTTTGCATTGCCATTCCGATGCTGCTGCTGATCCTCTCCTATCCTTTATGGTGGGCTTTCCAGCCGAACGATATCGATCTTCTGGCGATGAACAGCGGCCCGACGGCAACCCACTGGTTCGGAACCGACGGCGTCGGCCGCGATGTCTTTGCGCGCGTACTCGAAGGCGGCAGGATTTCTCTGCTGGTTGCCGTCGCGTCGACCGCCCTTTCCGCGGTCATCGGCTTTCTGTTCGGAGCCATATCGGCGCTTGCGGGACGTTGGACGGACGCGGTCTCGATGCGCTTTGTCGATCTGGTGATGACCCTGCCGCCTGTCATCTTCCTGCTTGTGCTCGCCTCGATTGCCGGCACCGGCATCTGGCCGACCGTGCTCGTCATCTCGCTGCTCTCCTGGCCGCTGCTTGCCCGCATGATCCGCTCCCGGCTGCTGGAATTGCGTGAGCGCGACTTCGTCATGGCCGCCCGCGGCATGGGCGCCGGTATCGGGCATCTGCTCTTCCGCCACGGTCTGCCGAACTCGATCGATATCCTCGTGGTCTACGCAACGCTGCAGATTGCCAATGCCATCCTGCTCGAGGCGGGCCTGTCCTTCCTCGGCCTCGGTATCGCGCCGCCGGCGGCCAGCTGGGGCAACATGCTGAATGCGGCGCGCTCGACGGCCGTACTCGAACAATATCCGTGGCAATGGCTCTTCCCCGGCGGCGCGCTGATCCTTGCCGTGCTTGCAATCAATTTCATCGGCGATGGCCTCAGAGATGCCTTCGACCCGCGTGCCGAACTGAACTGACAATCGAAAGAAGCGAAAATGACCAAATTCAAGGGTGTCGTCCCCCCCGTCGTAACACCGCTCAATCCGGATCTCACCGTCGACTACCCCTCCTATACCCGCGTGCTGGAACATCTGATCGATGCCGGCTGCCACGGCGTATTCGTGCTCGGCTCGACGAGCGAAGTGATCTTCCATGACGAAAAGACCCGCCGCGAAATCATTGAGCATTCCGCCAAGGTGGTGAATGGCCGCGTGCCGCTGATCGTCGGCGTCATCGATCCGGCCACGGATCGGGTCATCGCTCATTCGAAGGTCGCAAAGGCCGCCGGCGCCGACGCAGTGGTGGTAACCGCACCATTTTACACTGTCACCAGCCAGTCCGAGATCCTCGACCATTTCCGTTATGTGAGAGACGCGGTGGATGTACCGCTGATCGCCTACGACATTCCTGTCTGCGTTCACGTCAAGCTGCAGCGCCAGACCGTCTTCACGCTTGCCAGGGAAGGCGCCATTATCGGCCTCAAGGATTCCAGCGGCGACGACGGCAACTTCCGCTATGCGCTCCTCGACCTTGCCGAACACAAGGACGTCTTCCTGATGACCGGTTCCGAGATCGTCGTCGACACAGCGCTATTGATGGGGGCCGACGGCGTTGTTCCCGGTATCGCCAATGTCGATCCGCACGGTTATGTGCGCCTTTGGGATGCCGCGCAGCGCGGCGATTGGGTCGCAGCAAAGAAGGAGCAGGAGCGCCTCTGCCGGCTCTTCGAAATCGTCTGGGTCGCGCAGGGCCGTGTCAGTGGAGGTGCATCGGGTATCGGCGCCTTCAAGGCCGCCATGCAGAGCCTCGGCATCATCGACAGCGCCGTCATGCCGCGACCGCGTGCCTCGCTCAACGATGCGGAAACGGCACGGATCGACGAGATCCTGCGTGCAACCGGCCTGCTGAACTGAGCAAGCCGATGGAACAGACCGCCGGACCGGTACTCGATATCAGGGGATTGCGAACGATCTTCCGCATGCGCGGCGGCGAGATCACCGCGGTCAACGATATCGACCTGACGGTTGCCGCCGGCGAGACGCTGGCGCTCGTCGGCGAATCCGGCTCCGGCAAGTCGGTCACCAGCCTGTCGGTCATGCGGCTGCTCACCCGCAACATCGGTGTGATCGCCGCAGGCAGCATCCGCCTGACCACGCGGTCCGGCGCGGTCCGGGACCTTGTTTCCCTTGATGAAAGGAGCATGCGCGGGATCAGGGGCGACGACATCGGCATGGTGTTCCAGGAGCCAATGTCGAGCCTCAATCCCGTTTTCACCATCGGCGACCAGATCGCCGAACCGATCAGCATCCATCGCGGGGCGGGCCGCAAGGCGGCGATGGACGCAGCCGTCGCCTTGCTTGAAAGCGTCGGTATACCGGACGCCCGGCGCCGTGCCGGCCAATATCCGCACGAATTGTCGGGCGGCATGCGCCAGCGTGCCACGATCGCCATGGCGCTCGCCTGCGATCCGGCGCTGCTGATCGCCGACGAGCCGACCACGGCGCTCGACGTGACGATCCAGGCGCAGATTCTCGATCTGCTTCTCAGGCTGCAGCGCGAGCGCGGCATGGCCATGCTCTTCGTCACCCACAATCTTGGCGTGGTCGCCGAAATCGCCCATCGCGTCGCGGTGATGTATGCCGGCCGGATCGTCGAAGAGGGACCGGTCGGCGAGGTTTTCCGCAATCCGAAGCATCCCTATACGATGGGCCTTCTCGCCTCCATGCCGCGCCTGGGTGACGCGGCGCGGATGAAGCAGGCCGGCGACAAGCTCGCCGCCATTCCCGGCATGGTCCCGAGCCTGATGAACATGCCGAGCGGCTGTGCCTTTTCGCCGCGCTGCAAATTCGCGATCGATGCCTGTAGCGCCGCGGTTCCCGTGCTTGAACAGGTCAATCCGCAGCACCGCAGCCGCTGCATCAGATGGCAGGAGATCTAGATGAGCGCACCGCTGCTATCCGTCCGCGACCTCTCGAAACATTATACTTCCCGCGGTACGCGGCTGAACATTCTTGAGGGCATCTCCTTCGATATCGGCAAGGGGGAAGTCGTCGGGCTCGTCGGCGAATCCGGCAGCGGAAAGACCACGATCGGGCGCTCCGTCCTTCGGCTCGTCGAACCTTCGTCAGGCAGCGTGCGCTTCGACGGCAATGAACTCACAGCACTTTCCGCCTCTGCGCTCAGGCGGCAACGGCCGCGCATGCAGTATATTTTCCAGGACCCTTTCGCCAGCCTGTCGCCGCGCATGACGATCGGTGAAATCCTGACGGAGGGCCTGAAGATCCAGGGGATCGGCACCGCTCGCGATAGGCTGGAACGGGCCCGGTTGGCCTTGGCCCAGGTCGATCTGCCCGCCGATGCGATCAATCGGTATGCGCATGAGTTTTCCGGTGGCCAGCGCCAACGCATCGGGATTGCCCGTGCGTTGACCTTGTCGCCCGAATTCATCGTCGCCGACGAGCCTGTCTCGGCGCTCGACGTATCGATCCAGGCGCAGGTGATCAACCTGCTTCGCGAGTTGCAGCAGCGGCTTGGCCTTACCATGCTGTTCATCTCGCATGATCTTGCCGTCGTCGAATATATCTGCGACCGGGTGATCGTGCTCTATCTCGGCCGTATCATGGAAATTGCGCCAAGCGCCGATCTCTATGCGAGGCCGCAGCATCCCTATACGCGCGCGCTGCTCTCGGCGATTCCGTCGCCCGATCCGGATGCCCGCCGGAACAGACAGATCCTGAAAGGCGATATTCCAAGCCCGGCCAATCCGCCGAGCGGATGCGTTTTTCGCACGCGCTGTCCGAGCGCGCTCGATGCCTGCGCCGGCGTCGTCCCGCAATTGCGGGAAATCGCGCCCGGCCACGTCAAGGCCTGCATTCGCGACGACCTCGACTGATCCGTCATCCATCGGGGAAAACAGATGAACCTGAAGACGCCACATCCCGCCATCGGCGGAAACTGGGCGAGCCTGCTTTTGCCGATCGCAGCCGACGACAGTATCGAATTCGACAAGCTCGGCGAAGAGATCGATATCCTCATCGATGCCGGTGTCGATGGTATCTATTCGAACGGCACGGCGGGGGAATTCCACAATCAGACGGAGGAGGAATTCGACAGCATCCAGGCGATGCTGGCCGAACGCTGCAAGGCTTCCTCCATGCCATTCGTGATCGGCGCCTGCCAGCCCGACCCGCGGATCATGCTCAATCGCGTCCGCCGCGCCGCCGGGCTCGATCCCCGCGCCATTCAGGTCATATTGCCGGACTGGTGGCCGATCAGCGATGCCGAAGCAGTCGACTTTTTGAAACGGGCGGCCGTCGTCGCCGACGGAATTCCGCTCATCCTCTACAATCCGCCGCATGCAAAACGGGTGCTGGCGCCAAAGGAGTTGGGCATGGTCTGCGCGGCAGTGCCGGAGGTGACCGGCATCAAGCTCGCCGACGGCGACGCTTCCTGGTATGCCGAAACACGCCGGCATCTGTCCGGGCTTTCGCTCTTCGTCCCCGGCCATCATCTCGCAACCGGCATCAAGCAAGGCGTCGCAGCAGGCTCCTTTTCCAATGTGGCCTGCCTTAGTCCCCGCGGTGCTCAGACCTGGACACTCTCGATGCGAAGCGATCTCGACGCCGCACTCGAACTGGAACGACACATCTGCATGTTTATGGACGCGCATATCGTCCCCTTTCGCCAGGATTTCGGCTATTCGAACGCCGCTCTCGACAAGCTTTTGTGTGCCATCGGCAATTGGGGACCGGTGGGCACCCGCTTACGCTCTCCTTATCAATCGATAGACTCGGCAGAAGCGGTCAGGTTGCGACGCATCGCACGCTCCGAACTCCCCGATCTTTTCCCCTGAATTTGCTTAAAGAAGGGGCTTTCCGATATGGCGCAGAACGAAAAGCTCTACCATCCCAGCCGGGCCGATATCTTGCTGGAGGCCTCCTTCAGCAGAACGATGAAGCGGTCGACGTCGCTTTTTTGCGTGCGAAAGGCGGGGGCGCCGACATTCACCGCGGCGATCACGGATCCGTCGAATGCCAGAACCGGCACTGAGACGGAGACGAGTTGCTCGCTGACTTCACCGTAACTCACACAAAATCCCTGGCGGCGGATTTTATCCAATTCAGCAACCAACTTGCTGCGATCCGTGATGGTGCGCTTGGTCAGCCGCGGCAAAGTCTCGGGGATCATTTGCAACTGCACCTGGGGGTGGAGATAGGCGAGAAGCACCTTGTACGAGCCGGCGGTGAGCGGTCGTCTTCGACCGATCATCGCCTGTACCCGCAAGTCGCGCATCGGTTCGAACTTTGCAATGCACAGGGATTCGCCATTGTCGATGATCCTGAGCTGGGTCGTTTCGTTCGCCTTCTGGCCAACTTCTTCAAGAACAGGATTGGCTATTCGCACCAGATCAACCTGTGTCGAGGCGGCAGTCCCGAGAATGATCGCAGTCGTCCCCAGCCGGTAAGTGCCTGTATCGCTCTTCCGCACCAGGCCGCGCCGTTCCAGTGTGCGTAACATGCGCAAAATTCTCGGCTTGGTTTCCCCGAGGTTCTGCGCCACCTCAGTCAATCTGATATCCGGGTTTTTGGCGACATTTAGCAAGACGTCGATGCAGACATCAACAGACTGCACGATATCGCTTTTTGACGGTTGTCTTTTGTCCATGGGACCAGAATTTTTTCCGCGACAGAGGTTGAAGGCATGGCATAGTTTGAAGTTACACCTATCGTAACGCGCTTGTTTTCCGTTTGACAACCCCCTTGAGGGGCCCTTACCAATTTGTGTCGAGAGTGGACGGGAACCTGCTCGTACCGACCAAGCAAGGTCGGCCTAAAAACGCTAAACCGGGATTGAAGAAATGGCCGTAAAAACATTGACGCGAGCAGCTATCGGGCTGTTCGGCACGATTGCTATTCCTGCAATGGTCGTCGCACAGGAAACCCCGCTGACGATCGGGATGTCGACGACGCCGACGACGCTCGACCCCCATGAAGACAGTTCGGCGCCCAACAATGCGACCTCGCGCCATATCTGGGACAGCCTCATAAACCTCACCGGAACGTCGGCAAATGCGCCGGAACTCGCCACCGAATGGAAGGTCGTCGACCCTACCCACTGGGAATTCAAGCTGCGAAAGGGCGTGAAATTCCATGACGGCAGCGAGTTCAACGCCGATGACGTCATCGCTTCGCTTCTGCGTGCCCGCGACAAGCCCAGCCAGAGCTTTGCTTCCTACACACGCAATATTGTGAACGTCACGGCCACGGATCTCTATACCATCGTCGTCGAGACGAAGGTTCCGGATCCGATCCTGCTGAATTCCGTCAGCCGAATTCGCATTATCAGCGCCGATTGCAAGGAGGCGCCAGTCCAGGATTTCGACAACGGCAAGTGTGCAATCGGAACCGGGGCATATTCCTTCGTCTCCTATTCGCCAGGCAGCAACCTGACCTTGAAGCGCAATGACAGCTATTTCGCTGGCCCCTCGCACTGGTCGAACGTCACGCTCCGCTTCCTGCCCGACGATGGCGCCCGTCTGGCATCGCTTCTCTCCAACGAGATCGACATTGTCGAAACCCTTCCTGCCGATGGAATGGCACGCGTGGAAGCGAGCGATAATCTGCAAGTCATCAACGGCCTGTCTTCCCGCTTCGTTTATCTTGGCCTCGATGTCAGCCGCGATGTTTCACCTTTCGTGAAGGCTGCGGATGGCTCCGATCTCGACAAGAACCCGCTCAAGGATGAGCAGGTGCGTCGCGCAATGCTGATGTCGATCAACCGGCCGGCAATCGTCGACCGCGTCATGCAGAAGAACGGCACGGTGGCCGACCAATTCGTCGCCCAAGGCTATGCCGGCTATTCCGAAAAAGTCGAGAAGGTGGGCTATGATCCTGCCGCCGCCAAGGCGCTTCTGGCCGAGGCCGGTTATCCGGATGGCTTCAGCCTGACCCTGCATGGTCCCTCTGGCCGTTACGTCAAGGATGCCGAAGTTCTGCAGGCGGTCGGCCAGATGTTCACGCGCATCGGCATCAAATCGAAAGTCGAGGTCCTGCCCTGGTCGATGTATTCGGAAGCCTATTCGAAAGGCGCCTACAGCACCTATTTCGGCTCCTGGGGTGTCAACACCGGCGAAACCACCAATCCGACTGTTGCGCTGGTCGCCACGCGCGACGAGAAAAAGGGGACCGGCAGATATAATGGCGGCGGCGTGTCCGATCCGCAGATCGACGAGGTGCTGGCCAAGGCGAGTTCGACGCTCGATGAAGCTGCACGCGCGCCCCTTCTCCAGGAGCTGTCGATTGAGACCTTCAACAACCTCTGGCTCCTACCGATGCATTACGAAAATGTCGTGCTGGGTGCCAAGAAGACCGTGTCCTACACTCCGCGCGGCGACAAATATACGCTCGCTTACGACGTGAAGCCGGCGGACTGATGCATGTCGTCCAAAAGCGTGCAGCGGTTTTGAGACAAATTAAGATTTGAAGTGCGTCGCATCGATCCATTCGATGCGACGCGGTTTTAAAACAGCAGCATGGGGCCGCACCAGAGCCGTCCCTTTCTTCATCTTCCAGGAGACATTCATGCAGGAACTTGGAACGGGCGAAGCCGTCGCCCGGGCGAAGGCCATCTATGACTATGGCCAGACGGCCATCTTCGCCTCTCAGGCCGATCCCCGCCTCCATATGGTGCTTTATGTGCCACCGACGGCGGCAGATGGCCGCGAGCTCGACCTCCTGGTCGCGGTCCACGGCACCGGGCGCACGTCGGCCATCGACTTCCGCGACGGTTTTGCCGAATTCGGGCTCTACAACGACTGCGCCATCCTTTGCCCAATCTTCCCGGTTGGCGTTCTCGGCGATGGTGCGCGTTCCGGCTACAAGTTCCTTGAGGAAGGCGACATCCGTTACGACCAGGTCGTCCTCGCCATGGTCGCGGAGATGGCCGACAAATACCGCCAGGACTGGTCCAAATTCGCCATGTTCGGCTTCTCCGGCGGCGGGCATTTCGTGCACCGTTTCACCATCCTGCATCCGGAAAAACTCTGGGCGGCATCCATCGGCGCACCTGGTTCCGTCACCCTTCTGGATCCGACGCGTGACTGGTGGGTCGGCATTCGGGATCTGGAGGCGCGCTTCGGCAAGCCCTTCCGGCCCGAAGATCTCGCCAGGGTGCCGGTGCATATGATCGTCGGCGATGCCGATCTGGAGACCTGGGAAATCACCCACAAGCCGGGCGGCAAATATTATATGGACGGCGCCAACGACGCCGGCAACACCCGGCCCGAGCGCCTTGCCGCCCTGGCGAACTCATTCCGCAAAGCGGGTGTCGATGTGACATTCGATCGTGTTCCGGGTGTCTCTCACGACCGGATGAAGGTTCTCGGTCACGTCAAGGCCTTCCTGGCAAAGGTGCTGGAGGAGCGGCTCGCGAAATGAGAAATGCAACGATCGTAGCGCCTCAGCCGGAGGCAGTCGAAGCCGGGGCGGAAGTTCTCGAACGCGGCGGCAATGCCATCGACGCAGCACTCGCCTGTGCTTTCGTCCAAGGGGTGGTCGACCCGCAGATGGCCGGCATCGGCGGCTTCGGCTCGATGCATGTCTACATGCCGAAAAAGGGCGTGCACGAGATCCTCGAATTTTATGCGCGCGCGCCGTTGAAGGCTGCACCGGACATGTGGCTCGACAAGATCAAGCACCAGAGCCGCGACGGCTTCGGCTACGTGCTTGAAGGCAATATTTCCGATATCGGCTACCTTGCCGTCTGCACCCCCGGCTCGCTCAAGGGCTATGAGACCGCGCTGCGCGACTACGGCACCTTCGATTGGGCCGATCTCATCAAGCCGGCCATCCACCTTGCCCGTAACGGTTTCATGATCCGAAACCACATGCACTGGTATTGGGCCAAGGACCAGTCGAACGACGGCTTTGCCAACACGCTCGACAAGCTGCGCTTTTCTGCAACGGGCCGGAAAACCTATTTCCACGACGACGGCACGCTCAAGAATGTCGGCGACCTGCTCGTCAACAAGGACATGGCCGAGACCCTCGAACGCATCGCGCGAAGCGGCGACTCGGACATTTTCTATCACGGCGAACTGGCCGAACAGATCGCCGACGATTTCAAGACACATGGCGGCTTGATCGATCGGGAGGATCTGGCGCGTTACGAATTATCGAAGGTAGAGCCGGTTTGGGGCGACTACCGCGACAACCGCATTGCTACCTCACCTCCGCCAGGCTCGGGCTTCTCGATGCTCGAACTCCTGCATATCATGGAGCAGTTCGATGTCGGCTCGCTGCAGCATGGCAGCGCCGAACATGTCCGCATCCTGTTCGAAGCGATGAAGCGGATGACGATCGACAAGGACGCGCATATGGGCGATCCCGCCTATGTCGACGTGCCCTATGAAAAGCTGCTGTCGAAAGAGCATGCAAAGGCGCATGCCGGCGCGATCAAGGCGGGCGAGATCGCCAGTGTTTCGCGTCCTGATGGCTCACAGCGCGACACTACCCACATCTCGGTGATCGATAAGGACGGCAATGCAGTCGCGATGACCCACACCCTCGGCAGCCCCTCGGGCGCGATCACCGACGGCCTCGGCTTCATGTATAATGGCACGATGAGCCGCTTTAATCCGCTTCCCGGCAAGCCCGGGTCGATCGCACCCGGCAAGCGGCGTCCCAGCTCGGCTGCACCGACGATCGTCTTCAAGGGCGACGAGCCCAGCATCGTCATGGGAGCGCCAGGCGGCAGCTATATCGCGCCGGCCGTTGCGCAATCCCTGATGAACATGATTGATTTCGACATGTCCGTGCTCGAAGCCGTCTCGGCGCCAAGGATTGTAGGGGTGTCAAACACGATCGACATCTGCAATCGGATTCGACACTCTGTCGAAGACGGGCTGCGGGCGCAGGGCTACCAGGTGGCGCGGTCGCCGCAGACATACGCGTTCGCCGCAGTCCACGCGATCAAGATTGACGGCGGCATCTCGAAAGGCGCGGCCGATCCGCAGCGCGACGGGATGGCGATCTCCGTCGGCTAAAGCGTGTCGCGCAAAAGTGCGCAGCGGTTTTGCGACAACGACATGCGTGAAAACAACGACGTCGATCAAAGTGTTACAGCGTCCTTCGCGGCTCTCGGAAGACGCGCGCTGGAGGGAGAGTTCAATGGTCACATCCATTATCAGGCGGTTGATACAGGCGCTGTTCGTCATTGTCGCGATGACGATCATTGTCTTCATCGGCGTCAATGTGATCGGCAACCCGGTCGACATCCTCATCAACCCGGACGCCAATCAGGCGGAGCGGGCACTGGTTATCGCCCATTACGGTCTGGATCAGCCGCTGTGGAAACAGTATCTGCTGTTTCTCCAAGGACTTCTGCATGGGGACTTCGGCAACAGCTTCGTTTATGGGCGGCCGGCGCTGGGTCTGATCCTCGAACGTCTCCCGGCGACGCTCGAACTGGCGATCACGGCTCTCGGCATCGCGCTGCTTTTCGGCTTGCCGCTTGGGCTGTATGCAGGGCTCTACCCCAATCGGATTTCCTCCAAGCTGATTATGAGCGGCTCGATTCTGGGCTTCTCACTTCCGACCTTCTGGGTCGGCCTCATGCTGATCATGGTGTTTTCCGTCGAGCTCGGCTGGTTGCCGACGAATGGCCGCGGCCCAACGCGGGAACTGCTTGGTGCACAATGGTCGTTTCTGACCGGAGACGGCATCCGGCATCTCTTATTGCCGGCCTTCAACCTGGCTCTGTTCAAGACGTCGCTCATTCTTCGGCTGACCCGCGCCGGTGTACAGGAGGTTCTTCCCCAGGACTATGTGAAGTTTGCCCGCGCCAAGGGATTGCGAGAGCGGCGGATCATTTCGGTGCACGTTCTCAAGAACCTGATGATACCGGTGGTGACCATCATCGGTCTCGAGTTCGGCTCACTGATCGCCTTTTCGGTCGTCACCGAAAGCATCTTTGCGTGGCCGGGCATGGGCAAGCTCATCATCGACTCCATCAACCTTCTCGATCGCCCCGTCATCGTCGCCTACCTGATGATGATGGTGCTGCTCTTCGTTGTCCTCAATTTCATCATCGATATCTGTTATACCCTTCTGGATCCTCGGGTCCGGCTGGAAGGAAAGGCTTGACCCCATGGCCGAACCAAACACGCAAGACACAAGCGCTCCAACGCCCGAACCCGGTCGTCTGTCGAAAGGGATCGCGGATTTCTTCAGCTCTCCGGCAGCCGCGATCGCATTCCTCACGCTGGTGATCATCTGTTGCCTGGCGTTGCTCGCGCCATGGATTTCCCCGCAAAATCCCTATGATTTGATGCAGCTCGACATCATGGACGGGCGACTGCCGCCGGGGTCCGAATCCATGACCGGGCTCGTCTATCACCTCGGTACCGACAGCCAGGGCCGCGATATCCTGTCCGGCATCCTCTATGGCCTGCGCACCTCGTTACTGGTGGGCGTTCTGTCGGCTTTCGCTGCTGCCATTATCGGAACCTCTGCCGGGCTGTTCGCCGCTTACATGGGAGGGCGCACGGAAACCGCAATGATGCGGCTCGTCGACCTGCAGCTGTCTTTTCCCACCATCTTGATGGCGCTCATGATGCTCGCCATCCTCGGCAAGGGTGTGTCCAACGTCGTGATCGCACTGATTATCGCCGAGTGGGCGACTTATGCCCGCACGGTCCGCGGCACCGCTCTGGTCGAGCGCGAAAAGGAATATATCGAGGCGGCCCGGATGCTGCGCCTGCCCGGATGGCGCATCCTCTTCAGGCACCTGCTGCCGAACTGTCTTGCGCCGGTCATCGTCATAGCCACCATGCAGATCGCCAGGGCGATCAGCCTCGAAGCAACCTTGTCCTTCCTCGGTCTCGGTGCATCCGTGACCGAACCCTCGCTCGGCATGCTGATCTCGACCGGCTACCAGTATCTTCTGACAGGCCTCTACTGGATCAGTTTCTTCCCAGGCATTGCCCTTCTGGTCACGATTGCGGCGATCAATCTCGTCGGCGACCGGCTACGCGATGTCCTCAACCCGAGGAACATGTCATGACCCCGTTGCTGCAAGTGAGCAATCTCGTCACCGAATTCGGCGACGGCAGGGGACGCCCCAGCCTTTGCGCCGTCAATGATGTGTCGTTTACGGTGGAGCGCGGCAAGGTCCTTGGTCTTGTGGGAGAATCCGGATCCGGAAAATCAGTGACCGGCTTCTCGATCATGCGGCTTCTCGATAAACCCGGCCGGGTTGCCGGCGGCAGGGTCATCTTCGACGGCGCCGACATTGCGAAATATTCGGACGAGGAGATGCGGCAGCTACGCGGCAAGCGGATCGCCATGGTATTCCAGGATCCGATGATGACGCTCAATCCGGTCCTGACGGTCGGGACGCAGATGGTGGAAGCCGTCCAGGCACATGAGCGTGTCTCAAAGGATGCCGCCAGGCAGTGGGCGCGGGATGCTTTGGCGCTGGTCGGAATACCAAGCCCTGAAGAAAGGCTTGCCGCCTACCCACATCAGTTTTCCGGCGGAATGCGCCAGCGCGTGGCGATTGCCATCGCGCTTCTTCACAAGCCGGACCTTATCATTGCCGATGAACCGACAACAGCGCTGGATGTGACGATCCAGAGCCAGATCATTTCCGAATTCCAGAAACTCACCGAAGGGGGAAATACGGCGGTGATCTGGATCACCCACGATCTGGCGATCGTCTCAAGATTGGCCGATGAGATCGCTGTCATGTATGCCGGCCGCCTCGTCGAGACCGGACCCGTGGGCAAGGTTCTGACCGATCCCCACCATCCCTACACTGCCGGCCTGATCGCTTCCGTTCCTTCGCAAAACAGACGCGGAGAGCCGCTTCGCCAGATCCGCGGCATGACGCCGGCGATCAACCGCCTCCCACAGGGATGCAGTTTTCGTACGCGCTGTGATCGGGCAACCGACGGCTGTCTGGTCATGCCGGCGCTCATGCCGGAAGGTGATCGCTCCTTCCGCTGCATTCACCCCGTAACGAAAGAGATAGCATGATGACCGCCATGCCCCTGATCGAAGCGAGGAACGTGTCGCAGCGCTTCGGAGCCAAGCCCGACCTGGCCGCCAAGATCGCGCTCAAGCTCAAGCTGGCCAAACCGGCGCCTGTCGTTCACGCACTTGATGATGTCAGCCTCAGCATCCGGCCTGGAGAGGTTGTCGGCCTTGTCGGCGAAAGCGGCTGCGGAAAGTCGACGCTTGGCCGCGCCATTGCAGGGATCACCTCGCCGAGCCAGGGCCACATTCTCTGGAAGGGGATGGACCGAAGCGCCATGTCGAAAGGCGAGCAGCATCAGTTCGGTCTCGCCAGCCAGATGATCTTCCAGAACCCGATGGCGGCTCTCAATCCGCGAATGACCGTCGAGGAGCTTATCTGGGAGGCGCCTCGAACACATGGGCTTGCCCGCTCGACGGAACGCGACGCCTATGTCGACAGATATTTGATGCTGGCCGGTTTCAACCCGGCCATGAAAAAGCGATACCCGCACCAGTTTTCCGGTGGCCAGCGGCAACGCGTCAACATTGCGCGCGCGCTTGCCGTGCAGCCGAAATTCCTCGTCTGTGACGAAAGCGTCGCGGCGCTCGACGTTTCCATCCAGGCCCAGGTCATCAACCTGTTCATGGAACTTCGTGACAAGCTCGACCTGACCTATTTGTTCGTCAGCCATGATCTCGGCGTCGTGGAACATATTTCCGACCGCGTTGCGATCATGTATCTCGGCCGCATCGTCGAAGAGGCGCCCGTCGAGGAAGTTTTCAGGCGGCCCAATCATCCTTACACGAAAGCGCTCTTGGCCGAGGTGCCGCGCATCGAACCCGGCAAACGACAGTTCAAGCCCGTCGATGGCGAACTCCCCAGCCCGATAAACCCGCCGAAAGGCTGTCACTTCCATCCGAGATGCCCATTCGCGATGGACCGCTGTCATATGGAAGTGCCGGTGAAAAAGGAAATTGCACCGGGGCATCTGTCGGCTTGCCATCTCAATGATGAATGATCTCAAACGACAGGACCGCTGACAGCGATCTGTTTGTGCAAGTGGTTCGCGGGTTTGTAGGCGTGGCGTCATCTTGGATGAGTAACGATTTGAGCAAAATTTATCCAGAAGGCCGGCAACTCGACCCCGGCCCTGAGGGAAGGGAAGAATTTTCTGTTGTCGCAAATGAAAAATCTGTTTTACTGATTTTCACTGCTGTGGCTTTAAGGGGGATATTGTCGATGGTGGGGACCCGCAGAGATATTTTGCTTGGTGGTTTGGCGTTACTTGGCGCCGGTGCAGTCGGGAAACCGGCGCTCGCCGCGGCGTCTTCCTATTTTGGTGGCACGATCGTCGATAATGGCGTGACGTTCCGAGGGACCAACTTCGCCAAGATCGACAAACAGTGGCACCGCCAGGTCGTCAAATACTTCAGCAGCGAGCCGATCGGCACCGTCGTCGTCGATACAAGGCACCATTTTCTTTACGTGATTATGGAGAACAAGACCGCCATCCGCTACGGCGTCGGCGTCGGTCGCGAGGGCTTCAAATGGTTCGGCCGCGCCACGATCGATGCCAAATCGCTTTGGCCGCGCTGGACGCCGCCGCCGGAGATGCGCAAGCGCCATCCAGAACTGCCGGAATTCGTGGCGGGAGGCTCCCCGAAGAACCCGCTTGGCCCGCGCGCCATGTACCTGCATCGCGACGGCGTCGACACCGGCTATCGCTTCCATGGCACGCTTGAGCCCTGGAGCATCGGCAAGGATGCCTCCAGCGGCTGTATCCGCATGTTCAACGAGGACGCCATCGATCTTTACCAGCGCTGCCCCATCGGCACGGCCGTACAGGTTCTCCCGCATATCGCCGACCAGGCTGAAAGCACCACTCAGGTCAGCCAAACAACTCCGGTCGAATAAGGAATATCACCCTGATGTCTATCACGACCGGATACACGAGACGCCTTCTTGCTGCGGCCATGCTCCTGGGGCTTGTGGCCTGCTCCACCACAGAAATCGCCTCCCTGGAAGAACCCACCGCAGCGCCGATGACCGGCCAGACCAACGATCCCGCGCCCGGTTTCGAAAAAGTGGCGGCGGGCAGCGAAGAGGATTTTATCCTCAATGTCGGCCGGCGGATCTACTTCAAGCAGGACTCCGCCGCGCTCGATTCCGTCGCCATGGCAACCCTGGATAATCAGGCCAATTGGCTCAATAGGAACCCGACCTGGCTGCTCAAGCTGCAGGGATTTGCCGACGATTCCGGTTCCGCTTCGAAGATGGAGACGCTGTCGCAGAAGCGCGCCGATGCGGCAATGGCCTATCTCACCTCGAAGGGGGTGGACGCCAAGCGCATGTGGGCCAGGGGCTACGGCAACGATCGCGAAGTTCGCGACTGTACGGATCGCTCCTGCAAGGTGCAAAACAGGCGCGTCGTCACCAATCTCCGCACCCAGCCCGACGCGGTCTGATCGCAGGTCGAACCACGCGACCGTCTCTTCGAAGGCGGACGGCTGAGGGTACCGACAAGGCCCGGGTCGACTATAAAGGGGCTTTGCCGCCACCGTTAGTGAGACGGCGGCAGCACGTAGCTGGATGGGGACGGCAGCTCGACGACGAACTTGATATCCGCGGCATTCGCCGCCACGACCAGCTGATAGTCGCCCGGTTCGGCCCGAAAGGCACCGGCCCCGACGTCGAAATAAGCGAGATCGCGCGGCAGGATCTTCATTGTGACCGTGCCGGTCTCACCGGGCTGCAGCGATAGCTTTGCGAAGGCGCGCAGTTCCTTGTCCGGCCGCTCCACTTTGGTCTTCGGTGAACGCACATAAAGCTGCACCAGTTCCGATCCCGCCCGGTCGCCGATATTGGTCAGATCGACACTGACAGTCACGCCTTCGGCGCCCATTTCGCTGGCCGAAAGCCGCGGCGCACCCCAGTCAAAGCGCGTATAGCCAAGGCCGAAGCCGAAGGGGAAGAGCGGCTCGACGGCGCGTATGTCGTGATGACGGTAGCCGACGAAGACGCCTTCGGCATAGCGTACATGCCCATCCTTGCCGGGATAGACGATGGGATCGCCAGTGATGGCGGAATTGTCGGCCAGCGCCTTCGGGAAGGTCTGCGGCAGGCGCCCGCCGGGCTCGGCATCGCCGAACAGGATATCGGCGACGGCATTGCCCAGTTCCTGCCCCGGATACCAGATCTGCAGCACGGCGCGAACCTTGCCGAGCCAGGGCATTTCCACCGGGCCGCCGGTCTGCAACACGACCACGGTGTTGGCGTTGACAGCCGCAACCCGCTCGATCAGTTCCTCCTGCCGGCCGGGAAGCCGCATGTCGGGCAGGTCCAGACCCTCGGTATCCCATTCGCCATCGCGGCCGACGAAGAGAAGCGCAACATCGGCATTGCGGGCCGTCTCGACGGCTGCCCCGATATCGGCCTCGCCGAGCGGCTTTTCCAGACCGAAACGGACGGCGATGAGGTTGATGCCCTCCCCGCTCGCGGTAGACGGCTCATACTCGACGGTAACCGCATAGTCCCGGCCGGCTTCGAGCGTCAGGGTGCCGCGCTGCTCGTCATTGGCTGTGCCGAAATAGTTCTCGCCGCGCGTCCAGCCATCATGGCCGTCGACCGTCAGCACAGCATCGACGAAGAGCCGCGCCAGGCCGGCATTGGTCATGCCGAAGACATGATCACCGCTCTCCTCGGGCACGAATTGCATCGTCATCCGGGCCGAGAAATCTGCGGGGTCGAGTTCGCCCGACGGCAGCTCGAACCAGAAGAACTCGCCCTTGTCGACGGTCTCGACATGCAGCGGATTGCCCTGACAGCCACGCCCCTTGAAATATTCGACGGTGATCTTTCCCTTGAACACGTCGATCAGACGGTTGTGGCGGCAGCCGACCGCATGGCTGATGCTGTTGGCATTGGAAAGCGCGGCCCGAATGCCTTCGAGCGGGCTAACCGTATAATGCGCCGCCATCTGCGCACTGCCGCCGCCCATGACACGCGCGCTTGCGGCATTGGGGCCAATAACGGCAATCCGGTCGAGCGAGGTCTTGGCAAGCGGCAGGATGCCGTCGTTCTTGAGGAGGACCGCGCCTTCCGCGCCGAGGCGCCGGATCAGTGCCCGGTCTTCAGGCAAATCGATCGCCTGCTCGGTGAGATCGGGCTTCTTCTCGAAGGCGCCGACCCGCTCGAGCAGACGCAACATGCGCCGCGCCGCCGCCCGCACAGTGGCGGCCTCAACCTTGCCCTCGCGCACGGCGGCAACCAGCTTCTCGCCGCGATCGCGCGCCGGACCCGGCATTTCAAGATCGAGACCGGCGTTGATCGTCTCTTCAGTCGAATGCGATCCGAACCAGTCGGACATGACGATCCCGTCAAATCCCCATTCCTCACGCAGCACCTTGGTCAGCAGCCAGTGATGCTCGCTCGTATAGGTGCCGTTGAGGCGGTTATAGGAAGACATGACGGCCATCACGCCGGCGCGGCGGACGGCCTGTTCGAAGGGCGGCAGATAGATTTCGCGCAACGTCCGCTCGTCGATATCGGAGGACATGGTCTGCCGCTCGATCTCGGATTCATTGCCGGCGAAGTGCTTGATCGTCGCCGCGATCCCCTCGCCCTGGACGCCGTCGATATAGGCGACGGCGAGTTCGGCGGTCAGCATCGGATCTTCGGAATAACATTCGAAATTGCGTCCGTTGAGGCTGGAGCGATGGATATTCACCGTGGGCGCCAGCAGTACCGCCGCACCCTTGCTCTTTGCCTGACGCGCCAGCGCCACACCCATCTGCCGGACGAGATCAGGATTCCAGGTGGCGCCGAGGGCGACGCCGACGGGAAAACAGGTCGCCTTGACGCCGGCGACCAGTGAGCCGGCGCCGCGGGCGCCATTCGGCCCGTCTGTCACCTTGATCTTCGGTACACCGAGACGCTCGACAGGAACGGTCGTCCAGAAATCGGCGCCGGATAGCAGAGAGACCTGCTCCTCGAGCGTCATCTGGTCGAGAATGGAATCGATCATGCAAACCTCCCAAGAAAATCCTTAAACCTACCGATTACTCGGTATTTTTAAGATGTCAATCGGGCAAGCCTGATGTATGGATGAAGAGCACCGGAGAAATCAGTTGAGGCGCGCGCCGATCGCCGCTCCAAGAGGCAGGCAAGAGACGATGGCGGAATTATCAGAACAGAAGACCGGACAGGACGAAAAGCGGCAGCGTCGATCCACCAAGGGCGAAGCCCGCCGCGCGGAAATCCTGACGGCGGCGATGCGGCGCTTTGCCGAAGACGGCTACCAGAATGCCGCCATCGCCGACATCGCCCGGGATGTCGGCCTGTCGCTGCCCGGTCTTCTGCACCACTTCCCGACCAAGGTCGATCTCCTGCTCGCCATCCTCGCCAGGCGCGATCTCGAAAGCGCGGATTTCATCGGGCACTACCGCTCCGATCTCAGCGGCCTGCTCAAGGGCATGATTGCAGTCTTCCGCCGCAACGCCGAAATGGTCGAGGTGGTCAGGGCCTTCGCCATCCTGAATGCTGAGAGCCTGATGAAGGATCACCCCGCCAAGCCATGGTTTCTCGCTCGCGCCACCCAGATGCAGAACGATGTCGCCTCGACCTTCGAACGAGCCATCTCAGATGGCACGATCGACGCCAAGATCGATGGCGAGGCGATGGCCGCCGAACTGATCGCCGTGATGGACGGCCTTCAGATGCTCTGGCTGCGCGATCCCACCCGCTTCGACATGGTCGGCGGCCTGGAAGCCTATGTCGGCCGGCTGTTGGCAAGCCTCGGTTTGGAAGACTGATTGGATTTATCTTCCATCAAGCCGGGCCAACCAGTTCACGATGCCGCTTACGGCTTCGCGATACCTCTGCCCGACCAGCAAACCCGTATATCTCGCACCCTGAATATCTATACGTGCCGCCAATGTGCCGCGCTGTCGCCCGGCCTCGTCCTCACCGCCGCATCGGAGCGGCGGTGCGGGCTCTCCCAAGAAAGCAACGTCAGGCCCTTTGCAGTCTCCAGGTCCTGATTTCGAACGGCATGATGTCGGCGGGTCCTTTCCGCTCCATCGGCTCTTCGAGAATGTTCAGCGGCTGCGAGGCCGACCATCCGGAAGGCAGGGCAAGGGAGAGGCGGCCGCGCCGGCCGGCGGGTTCGTAGAGGCGCAGGATCAGGCCATCGCCCTCCTCGGCCGGCTTCAGGCCCGAGAAGGCGACAGGGGTGCCGGCGATGGTGAGTGGCGCGAAATTGCCGGCGGAGAGATCCTTGGCTTCGGTCGCGACGAGCGGCTGGTTGAGATCGATCGCCTCGTCGAGGACGCCGCCTTCATGCCAAGCGCCTTCATGCGGCATCAGCGCATAGGTAAAGCTCTGTTCGCCTTCGTCTGCCAGCGGATCAGGATAGATCGGCCCGCGCACCAGGCTCATGCCGATCACGTTGCCACGGGCGCTGTGGCCGTATTTGGCATTGTTGAGCACTGCGACGCCGAAGCCGGGTTCGCTGATATCGACGAAACGATGGGCGACGGCCTCGAACATTGCCTGCTCCCACGAGGTGTTCGTGTGCGTTGCCCGCTCGACGAAGCCGAAGGCGCATTCGAACGTGGCCTTGCGAGCCCGGACGTCGACCGGGTTCAATGTTCGTAGCAGGGTGCGGCGGTCATGCCAGTCGATCGTCGTTTCGATATCAAGCCGTTTGGCGTTGGCTGTCAGCACATAGGTCTGGGTGACGCTTGAATTGCGGTATCGGTGGATGACGCGGATCGCCGCGCGGTGCGGGCCGCTTTCGACGAGGGCGATGCTCTCCGGCGCCTCAAGGCGGACGGCCTTTTCGGCATAATCCGCATCGATATCCCAGGCGTCCCAATTGCGCGGCTTGTCGGCCGGATAGACCCAGAGCTGGTTGGCCGAGCCGTCGACCGCTTGACGGCCCGTCGCCTTGTGGATGAGGCTCGCAACCGCGCCATCCTTGCCGATGATGACGGCGAGATGGTCGTTTTCGAGGCGGTCGGGACCGGCCTTCAGCCCACCCGCCGGCCGGAGTGCGCGCTTGTCGAAGACCGCGACGGATAAGGGGGCGACGATATCCTCGGCAGAGACGACAGTGCCGTCGGCAAACGTGGCGCTGAGCGCCCGCGGCGCAAGCGACGGATTGACAACGACGAGCGCATCAGCAATCCCGCCCTTCGGCAGATTGGCCGACAGCACTTGCAATGCATTTGCCTGCTCGTTCCTCGCATTGTCGATGACGCCATCGAGCTCCTGCTCCGCATCCTGATAGACTTCATGGATGCTCGAGCCCGGCAGAATGTCGTGGAACTCGTTCTTCAGCACCACGCGCCAATCCGCTTCGAAGCTTTTGGGCCTGTCGGCGCCCAGCAAATGCGCCAGCGACGCCAGAGTTTCAGCGGTGATCAGCGCCCGCTCCGCCTGGCGATGCTTGCGCTTGACGCCGCTTTGGCTCGTCAGCGTGGCGCGGTGCAATTCGAGATATATTTCGCCGTCCCACACCGGAAGGCTCTTTTCCCCCGCGGTGCGGTGCGCCTGCTCATAGAAGCTTTTGACCGTGCCCCAGCGCGCCTGCGGGATGGCCGGGAAATCACGCAACTGCACTTCGCGCTCGACCATTTCAGGCGTCACCCCGCCGCCGCCGTCGCCGTAACCTACAGCCAGAAGCGAGGTCTCATGCTGCGTCTTGCCGCGGAAATTCTTCCATGTCGGTACGTAGCAATCGGCCTGCACGAAGCCGTTATAACCTTGCATCGGATTGTCGAAGGTGTGGGTCAGCACCCGGCTGCCGTCGAGGCCCTTCCACCAGAAGAGATCGGAGGGAATATGATTGGTCTCGCTCCAATTGACCTTGATAGTGAAGAAGCTGTCGATGCCGCCTTGCCTCAGTATCTGCGGCAGAGCGCCGGAGAAACCGAAACAATCCGGCAGCCAGCAGACCGTGTGGCGCGTGCCGAAGGTCTTTTCGAAATAGCGCTGGCCGTAGAGAACCTGGCGGACGAGGCTTTCGCCGGTCGGCATGTTGGTGTCGGGCTCCACCCACATGCCGCCGACGGTTTCCCACTTTCCTTCCGCGACCTTCTGCTTGATGCGTTCCAGAAGCTCCGGGTCTTCCTCTTCCATCTGCGCGTAATAATGGGCGGTCGATTGGTTGAAACGGAAATCGTCGGAACGCTCCATCAGCGACAGCGCCGTATTGAAGGTGCGCCGCATTTTGCGCCGCGTCTCGCGATAGGGCCAAAGCCAGGCGAGATCGATATGCGCATGGCCGGTCAGCAGCAATTCGCCATTCGGGGGAAACCGCTTCTGCAGCGCCTTCAATCTTGCCGTCAAAGCCTCGAAGGCAGAGGCCGCCGAAGCGCTCTGCTCGTCGGTCAGTCCTGCGGGATTTGCCTCAAGCTCCGGCAGTTCCCAGATCTTCTGCTGCATCACGGCGTCCGACGTGCGGGAGACATAAGCCGCCGTATCCGAGGGCCAGTCGAGGTTGCGAAGCGCATGCTCGGCCGCCTCCATCAGATGCGGCACGACGTCATGCTCGCCCAACACGTCGATCGCTTCGGTAACCTGCTTCAACAGAAGATGCAGACGATGCGCCGGACCGTCGAGCCAGATGAACCGGGCCTTGTTCAGCCTCGGCGCCCGGTTCGGCTCCCCGAACGGAAAGCGGGCGACGCTTTCCGTCGCAATCTGGAAGCGGCGCCCCTTGACCGGAAATTCCTGATGGTAGGGATCGAGGCCGAATGTCTCGCTCTGGCCATCGGGATAGCTCAGCGTGATCAGGCTCTCGCCGCCGAGATCGAGCTGCAGGCGGATATCTTGGAGAGGCCAGCCCGCCGGGGCTTCAGCGCTCGCGGCAAAATGTACGACGCCCCGACGATGCGGCCAATCCTGCTGATGGCCGATCGACTCGCCCTCAAATGTCCAACCCTCGATCGCCGCACTTTGTCGATCCCGCCAATGCGCCAGCTCGGCAATGCGGACTTTGAGGCCATTGAGGCGTTGGGTGATAGTCAGAGACATGGCTTATCCTGTTGAAAATCGACGGCGAACGATCCGGAATCATGGCTTAGGGCGATGAAGATGGTGCGACAGAGACCGCGAAAGCTCGGTCCCGCTCCTCCAAGAGTTCCGAGCCCGTTAGATTAAGTAACTTTGATTTCCCGTCAAGCCCGAAGGAAATTCATTCGACGCCATTCTTGTCGATGTCCCAATCTCATTTCCATTTATCCCAGCTTCCTTTCCCAATGTTCGATAAGTCGCTTCCACCCGTTCAAAAAGGAGGCGAACGAACTCTGCTGGCTGCCAAAGCACCGAGAGGGATGATTGCCCGTACGTCTTGAACCGTTAAATTTGGCGACGACCGCGAAACGGGCATGCCGTGCGCGGGTCGTGGACATGGCGCTGAAGCCTGGGGCGTTGACCAGGAGATAGACTCAGTCATAAGCCGTACGGCGGTGTGTACCGGCAACAGAAATGGCTATGTCCGGGTGGCGCCCGTGGTTCCCGCGTCCGCGCCAACAGCTCTAACTCCGTCCCATATATCGCCTCGAACGTCTTGGTGCCCTTATGGACGGCGTGACCATACGGAAGCGGCGATTGGGCGGAATGGTGATTGAAACACAGCGGAATCGCTTGAGAATGGTGGGCCCGTTGCCCCATCCCCTGTCCGTCACGTGGGTGGTGGATTTCAGCCGGGGGCAGCACCGCTCGCCGGTATCGGGAAGCACCACGGTGCAGCCGAGGGCGGCGACGCGGGAAAGGTGCTGGCGATCGGAGGAATTCACCCCTAGATCCTGAAGGTAAACAGCTCATCTCGTCAATCTGGACGAGAACACGCCAACATGCATAATGCATCACGTGGTGGGGATTATTTTAGGCTCAATTCGACTTAGGTGGGGGATGCCTTTGGTGACTTCTCCCTAAAGGTGCCGTCATTGCGCGTTCCATTGCAGTGAACCGCGCCGGGTTTGCCGGAGACCCCAACTCGTGAGAAGTAGGGTCTATGACAAGCAAGACGACGAACAAATTCTCTCCTGAAGTCCGCGCCCGCGCCGTTCGGATGGTGACGGAACATGAAGCCGAGCACTCATCGCGCTGGGCGGCGGTATCATCGATAGCGGCCAAGATCGGCTGCTCGGCGCATACCCTCCATGAATGGGTGAAGAAGGCCGAGGTCGACAGCGGCAAGCGTGCAGGTTTGCCGAGTGACGTGGCGGAGAAGATGAAGGCTCTGGAGCGGGAGAACCGCGAGCTTCGTCAGGCGAATGAGATTTTACGCAAAGCCTCGGCGTATTTTGCCCAGGCGGAGCTCGACCGCCCACTGAAGCGATGATTTCCTTCATCGACGAACACCGCTCGGTGCTCGGGGTCGAGCCGATCTGCAGACTGCTGCCGATTGCCCCGTCCACCTATTATGAGGTTATCGCCAAGCGCACGGACGTGGACCGCCTATCGGCCCGCGAACGGAATGATATTGCCATGAAAGTCGAGATACGCCGGGTGTTCAACGAGAACTTCCAGGTCTATGGCGTGCGGAAAGTCTGGCGACAGTTGCAGCGAGAAGGCTTCGATATCGCTCGCTGCACCGTCGCAAGGCTCATGAGAATGATGGGTCTTCAAGGCATCATTCGCGGCAAGCCAGTCAAAACCACCGTGTCGGACAGGTCTGCCCCATGTCCGCTCGACCGCGTCAATCGCCACTTCAAGGCTCCAGCACCCAACATGCTCTGGCTTTCCGATTTCACCTATGTCGCGACCTGGCAGGGCTTCGTTTACGTGGCCTTCGTCATTGATGCCTTCGCCCGCCGCATCGTCGGTTGGCAGGCAAGCCGGACTGCCCATGCAGGTTTCGTCCTCGACGCTCTGGACCAAGCACTTCATGATCGGCGGCCCATCCATCGCGGCGGGCTCATCCACCACTCCGACAGGGGCGTGCAATACGTGTCAATCAAGTATTCCGAGCGGCTGGCGGAGGCAGGCATCGAGCCGTCGGTCGGCAGCGTTGGCGATTCCTATGACAACGCTCTCGCCGAAACGATCAACGGCCTTTACAAGGCCGAGGTGATCCATCGCCGGGGACCATGGCGCAACTTCGAAGCGGTGGAGTTCGCCACGCTCGAATGGGTCGACTGGTTCAACCACCGCCGCCTTCTGGAGCCCATCGGAAACATGCGCCCAGTCGAGGCCGAGGAACGCTACTACGCCATGCTGGACGAACCAGCCATGGCCGCATAACTTAAACCAAACGGTCTCCGGCAAACCCGGCGCGGTTCAATGCGGCCGGCCCGCAGATCGTCTAGCACTTGGTTCGCATGAGCGAGGGGCGGCGGCGAAGGATCCGGTCGCTCTACAAGGCGAAGCGGACGACCTACCTGTTCGAGTACCATGGCCTTGAAGCTATTCTCCATTGGCAATATCGCCTTCGGAACGCTATCGCCCTCCCAAACGGCGGCGTCCGTCAAACGCAAGGATTGATGCGCGTCAAAGACCGCGCGCGCCGCCTCCGATAGCCTGCTTGGATAGGACCTTAAACCATGGCTTCATCCGAAGGACACGGACATGCGCGATGATGGCATCATCCATAAAAAGGAGACAACAGCCGCGACGCCGACCGCCGGGCTGGCCCCGGTCGAGCGGAACGCCACCGACCTGGTTCTCGAGCGCCGGGACGAGGATCGCTGGGAGGTGACGGTGGCAACGCCGCGAGGCTTGTCGTGGGTGAGAGATCACTTTTGCTGCCCGTTGAGGCAGTCGTTCAACGGAGCCATGTGCCTCGACATCATGAGCGCCGACCGTCTCCTCAAGGAAGCCCACATCGAAGGTCTGACGACCGAGTTTATCGGCCTGTCTGGGAAGGACGTCTACTGACATGTACGCCACCGTCTGCGCCATCGGCCGAGGATCGTGACGCATGCTCCGGTTCATCGAAACCACCCGCATGTAGGTCGCTCCCGACGGGAGCCGTCACCCCGTTCTTGCCGCGGAGGGACCGACGTCTTCGATGGCCGGGCGGGACTGCTGCGGCCGGCGTTGCAGCCAACGCCGAGAACAGACTGACGGAGGCGCCGCGGTCGACCGTAACCGCCGTGGCGCTCGCACATTGACGCCTGAATGAGTCGCCGAGAGCACCTTTCGTACCGTCTGACAGCAAACGGACAGCTGGAGAATTCTATTGCTCGGTTCGTCGCCCGGTTGGGTGTAAGCAAAGGACCGCATGATTATGTTGAAACTGATGACCGCAGTCGCAATCGTCGCTTCAGTACCGGCACTGGCGTTGGCCAGCCCGAGTTGTACAAAAGAGCCGAAGTCCAAGTGGATGTCGGAGAACGCCATGAAGGCGAAGATCGATACGCTCGGCTACAAGGTCAAGACCTTCGAAGTCACGGGAAACTGCTATGAAATCTACGGCAAGGATAAGGAGGGCAAGCGAGCCGAGGTCTACTTCAATCCGGTATCCGGTGACATCGTGCAGAAGGGCGATTGAGCGATGACGGTGATCTCGTCGACGAAGGGGGGCGTATCGCCCTCCGACACCGCACAAAAGAGCGTCAAGGTCTGGGACCCGATCGTCCGTATTTTCCATTGGACCATTGTCACAGCTTGCACACTCAACCTTTTCATCCTGGAGGAAGGGAAATACTGGCATCGCATCACTGGTTACGTGGTGGCGGGAGCGATCATCGTTCGTCTCGTCTGGGGCCTTGTTGGCACGAAGCATGCGCGATTCACCGAGTTCTTTCCGACACCGCGCAAGGTCAAGGATCAAATCAGCGGGATCATTCAGCGCAAAGAGAAGCGATACCTCGGCCACAATCCGCTGGCATCGGTGATGATGCTCTTGCTTATCGCTCTTCTTGGGGCAACTGCCCTGACAGGCTGGATGACGACGTGGGACGCCTTCTGGGGCGAAAAATGGCTTGAACAATTGCACGGCACCATCGCCAACAGCATTATGGTTCTCGTCTTCGTCCACGCTGGCGCTGCTATCGTGGAAAGCTGGAGGCATCGAGAAAATCTCGTCTGGTCGATGGTTACGGGTCGAAAGAAGGCATGAGGATTCTGCTCATCGAGGACAGCGCCCGGCTTCGTGGGCTTCTTTCCGAGGCAATCCGCGATGAGGGTTGGAAGATCGACGCGTTCGAGACCGCACAGGAGGGACGCGTGGCCCTTCGAGAAGGGGAGTACGACCTGCTGCTGCTCGATCTCGGTCTCCCTGATGAAGATGGGATCGACGTTCTGAAGTCGCTCAGGGATGCGGGCACCCAGACGCCAGTGCTTGCCTTAACTGCAAGAGGTGCGATCGACGAACGGATCGCCGGACTTGATGCCGGCGCTGACGACTATCTGGCTAAGCCGTTCCACAACGGCGAACTCACTGCGCGGATACGCGCACTTATCCGCCGGTCGCCCGTCACATCCATGCCAGGATTGCTCGAATTGCTGATGCGCAATGGTGGAAAAGTTGTCGCCAAAGCCAGGATTGAGCATACATTCTCGGAATTTGGCGATGAGAGAAGCAGTAACGCTGTCGAACTGGCCGTATCCCGTCTCAGAAAGAGGCTAGAGAGGCACAATACCCACTTATCAATCGAGACGATCAGGGGCGTGAGCTATCTGATGCGTGAGGTGCGTGATTGAGCCAGTCGCGCGCGACGCTAGGGGGCATTCTCGCTCGCCGGATCGCGTTCTTCGCGCTCTTCGCCATGCTTCTGCAACTTGCCATCGTCTTCTCGGACTACTACTGGAATGTTGGTGAGCTATCTCGATTGTTCGTTGAGCAGGAAACAGAGCGGCTTGCGGCCGGGATCACAGTGGAAGAATCCAGCATTCGCTACCGTCTTCCAGATAGTGTGCAGCAACGTTACCATAAAGGAGACAGCGGTTATGTTGCCCGAATTCGTGCAGCAAACGGTGCGCTGGTGTTCCAATCGTGCGACGCCGCCTGTGAGGATCGCTTCCTCCCAACCGATGTGAACCCTCCGGACTTCTGGCTGCGATCTTTGGTACCTGGAAAGCCTCTGTCGCTGGTCGGCGGGCGGGCGTTCGTAATTGCTAATCAGCGCTTCCTCGTCGACATCGCGACAATCGGTGATCCCTCTGACATTATGTCTGACGTCCTCTGGAACGAGGTGATTGAACACCTGATTGTGCCGATGAGCATTCTCCTCGTGCTCGTACTTGGTGGAACCTTGTTGTCTGTCCGCCAAGCATTGCGGCCGGTCCGAGCTGCCGCAGATGCAGCCGACCGGATTGACCCTATGGATTCACGTTCGCATTTGGACTTCGACCAAATGCCGCGGGAAGTTGCGCATCTTGCAGCCGCAGTCAACCGCGCCTTCGAGCGCGTTGGCGAGTTGATGATGTCGCAGAAGGTCCTGACATCCGGGATCGCCCACGAAATCCGAACACCGCTTGCGGCGCTGAAGTTGGAACTCGGTCATATCGATGATCCCCGTGCCAGGAGGGCAGAAGCCGACCTTGATGACCTGGTGAACTTCGTTGCTCAGCTTACCGCCCTTGCTCGGCTCGACAGCGTTGATCACGGCATGTTCGAGGAGGTCGACCTCGTGGAGCTAACATCATCCGTCGTGGCGCAACTAGCCCCCTGGGTTTACGAAAACAAACATTCGCTGGAGTTCTTCAGTCAGGTCGAAAGCACCATATTCAGGGGTGCGCCTTCTCTTCTAAGAGACGCGGTTCGCAATTTGATCGAGAACGCCGTCAGGCACACCCCTGATCACACCGTGGTGATAGTTTGTGTGGGCAACGGCACCATCGCAGTCGAGGATCGCTCCCCCAAACTCTCGCCGCTTCATAAAAGCGCGTCCAGCCCCCCTGACAGCCTTGGGATCGGGCTGAAGATTGTCGGACGCATAGTAGAAATACATCAAGCGTCGTTCTCGACATCACGATCGAATTCTGGACATATCGTCGAATTGGACTTCCGATAAAGCGGTGCGCTTTGCACGATTTGCACTCAATACCGCGCGTTTCTGCCAGATTATGGGGTGATCTATGGCATTAACTCGTCGATCTTGCTCTGCTTGTGGCTATTGGCGGTAAGCGTCGCGGTCAGGTAGGCCAGCAGATCGACGGCGAGCTTGCAGATCTTGATAAGCGAGGCGATGATCGCCCAGTTCTCAGCCCCTGCGCCATGCCCGACAAAAAGAGCGTCCTTCCGTTTGAGAGCCGTCCCCCGTTCATTCCGCCCAAGTCGGCGATGAAGTGGAAGTTCATTACCCTTGGCATCCGTATTTCGGTCAGAAGGTCTGTGTTCGTCGCGTCGAGCGGTGGGCGACAGGTGAGTTTTTCGGGTCTTAGGTCCGACCGGTGTCGTAATCGCGATGGCCGGATGGATGATTAATCCTATGACCTGTGCCGGCAAGACGATGGGGCCGGCCCGTCGACACTCCCGCTTCGGTTCACGCGTGTGCGAGCAATCGGTTCCAGGTCATCGTTTTGATCGGCAAAGAAGTCGGCGCCAATCTCGTCGCAATTGCCGCCGATTGGGACGTGTTCGGCTCGGTCGTAGACCATGCCGTTTAGCGCGCGCCCTGCTCCATTTTTCGTTCTGCGGACGACCGCTCGAGTCGCGCCAGGACGTCAGTTGGTGTCGGACGCTCTCCTTCCTGATACGCTCGTGACGGCGATGCCGTAAAAGACATGCGGCGACACTTCGAGCACGGGGAGCTCCTGGGGCTTCATGGAGCCGATCTCCCACCAGTCCATGTGCTTCTGCAGAAGCGACCAGGCCCGCATCCTTTCGCTTTGCCACACTCCGCTGTCCGGGAACTCTTCGAACCGGCCTTCGATGATGACGCTCGTCCACCCGTCGCCCGCCGGACGCTGTTCGACATGAAGGCAGACCTTGTCGTTCGCCCGCATCCAATCGAGCTTCCTGCCCGGCATCGTGAAACTGTAGGCGACACCGCCCGAAAAGGCGAAGTAGATCGCCGCGACATAGGGCTGGCCGTCCTTGCAGCACGCGAGATGACCAAAGCGCGCATTTTCAAGGATGCCGTAGCATTCGACCGGATTGATCTCCCTGAGCTTCATCGTCATGGCCATGCTCTCCCCTTATGTTTAAGGCAAGATGATAGGAGTTTCGTCGGAAGCCGCCTTGATCAAGCGCAATGCAAACGTCCTCTCGAGCCTTAACCTCAGGAGGCCCGCATGAAGCCGCAGCTCCTCCATCTTCCATTGTCGACCTGCCCCGACGCCAGCTCGTTCACCATCGTCGACAACGCGATCGATCTCGCCCGTCAGCACGGCGCGGATCTCTTAGCGAGCATCCCGCAGGTACGGGTCCCGCCGATCCATCAGCCGTTCCCGACGACAATCGACGTCGACAGTTGGAGGGCGCAGGCGGAGACCTACAGCCGGGACAGCGGATCGTCGATCCAAAGCTATATAGCCGATGCGGTTTCCAAAACCGGGATCGAGGTCAGGATACGCGGCTTCGAGACCAGGGAGCCGTACGTCTATAATTCTTTCGCCGAGATATCGATGGTTCATGACCTGTCGATCGTGGAGGCCTGCGAGCTGACCCGCCAACTTTCCGCGACACTTCTTTTCGGAAGCGGCCGCCCGCTCCTGTTGTTTCCAACATCCAGCGTCTGCGCTCGCGTGGACACGGTTGCCATCGCCTGGGACGGCAGCGCGGCCGCGGCACGTGCTATCTCCTGTGCTCATCTCTTCATGGAGCGCGCGATGAAATTGCAGGTCATCTCGATTACTGACGACAAGCAGATCGACGAGGCGAACCGCTCGCTTTTGATCGCCTCGCTGAGGCACTCGGGGTTCGAGGTCGAGGATGTGCCGGTTCAAGCTGGGGGAGAGAGTGCGGCTGCAGCCATTCAAACGGCTGCGCTCGAACGCAAGGCGGATATACTGGTCGCGGGAGGATTTGGCCATTCCCGGCTTCGAGAATTCATCCTCGGCGGCGTCACTCGGGAATTGCTGGGCAAGTCCGAGCTACCTGTCCTTCTCGCTCATTAGGATAGGGCTCTAAGCGCGTTCAGGATCACCGCCACGTCGATTGCCTCTTGGAGTAGCGCACCGGCGACCGGTGGCAGGAAGCCCCCGCCCGCGAAACCCATCGCGACGACCGAGAGACCGATACCGGCATAGACGCTCTGGAGCGCGATCGTGCGGGACCGGCGTGCGATGCCGATCGCCGCAACGATCTTGGTGAGGTCGTCCCTGACGAGGACGATGTCCGCCGCCTCCGCGGCCGCCGCAAGGTTCGTGACGCCCACAGCGATCCCGACGTCGGCGGCTGCCAGCGCGGGCGCGTCATTCACACCGTCGCCTACCATCAGCACCCGCCCATTAACGCGCTCCTTTTCGATAACGGCGACCTTGTCCGACGGCGCGAGCCTCGCCTTGACATCGTCCAGTCCCAGGGAGTGAGCTATGGCGGTCGCTATCGACAGCTCGTCTCCGGAAGCGAGAACAAGCCGGGAAATCCCCGATGCGCGGAGTTGTTTGACGAGTTCAACAGCGTCGGCGCGAAGCCGGTCTTCGAGCGCGATTGTCCCGGCCGGTTGCCCATTGAAGACGACTTTTACACGCATCGCGTTGTTCGAACGGTACGGGACCGACGGTTGGGACTCTTCGAGATACGTGTCGCCTCCAACGCTGACGCGCACCCCGTCCACAATCCCCGTGATTCCCGATCCGGCAATCTCGGTCACCTCCGAAGGGCGGCTCAGAGTCAAGCCGCGTCTATGTGCTTCGTCGACAAGCGCGCGTCCGACCACATGGCCCGAAGCTTGGTCCAGAGAGGCGGCCAGCCGCAAAATTCTTTCGGGATGTTCGTGGCCTTCTATCAAGCCGACCTCGGGCTGTCCTGCGGTTAGAGTTCCTGTCTTGTCGAAAACGGCCACGGATGCCTGGGCAAGAGCCTCAAGGGGGCCCGCTCCTTTCACCAGAACACCCTCCCTGGCGGCTTTCGAAGTCCCTGCGGCAAGGGCAACGGGAACGGCCAATATCAACGGACAAGGCGTCGCGACGACAAGGACGGCCACGATCCGCGACAGATCCCCGGAAAGCGCTGCCGACACGCCGGCGACGAAGATCGTGATAAACAGGAACCATACCGAGAACCGGTCGGCAAGTCGCATCAGCTTCGCCTTGGATCGCTTCGACGCTTCCACCAACCTGACTATTCCGGCGTAGGCGCTATCTTCTGCGCGGCTTAGAACGCGGATCTCGATTGCGTCGCCAACGTTGGTCGCGCCGCTCGATATATGGGCACCCCTGGCAACGCAGACCGGAAATGGCTCTCCGGTCAACACCGCCTGGTCGATCGTCGCGATCTCGCCGAGCAGGACTCCATCGGCTGGGACAACGTCTCCCTTTCGTATCAGCAGGGCGTCCCCGATGACGATCGTCTCGATCGGGATTTCGTCGACGCCGCGGTCGCCCAGTCGGAGCGCCGTGCGTGGGACTTGTGCCAGCAGCGCCGACATTCCTTCGTCGGCGCAACGATGCGCGTAGGCTTCCAAGTACTGGCCGCCGGAGTACATGAGACCGACAATCGCGCCGGTTTCTATCGACGTTCTGACGACACCCCAGATTTTTCGCCCAGTAATCCGCTTGAATTGGTCGTGGTGCTCCGCTTTGCGCTCCTTCTCGCCGTTGTGACAGTGGTGACGCGGGTAGCACTGACGGTTTTCGGAACACACTCACTGTTCGCGGTAGCGTTCATCACGGGCCTAGGGGATCTCGACGCGATAACGCTCTCCGTGGCGAAACTTTCCTCGCTCCGTGTGCCCGCAGATGCTGCCGCTCAGGCCATAGCGGCCGCGGCCTCCGCAAATCTTTTCGCCAAGTTCGCTCTAGCGGCAAGCACTGGCAGTATCGGTTTTGCCGGTCGACTGGCAGTCGCAACCGTTGGCGCGATGGTTGCCGGCGTTGCGGGCCTACTCTTGACATGAGCAAAGACAAACCCGGCAGCGGCTAAAATAAAGCCTCGCCACTTGCAAGACAGTGTTCCGTCTTCTCGATGGGAATCGCGGTCCTTGCAGCGGTTCCTTCAACCGCGCATGCAGTGGCCGCGAAGGCACCAGGCGAACCCGGAAGCTCGGATAGCACCCTGGCCGCCTGGCGGTACCAAACCCTTGAGCAGATGACGGCGGCTCGTGAGTTCGATATTGGAGGAACAATATTCTAATCAATTTTGGCAACCAGCGTCTTTGGCTAGCCAACGGACGGGGTGGCCTTCGAGCAGGTGTTCCTCAACCAGCAGCGGCGTGGCGATACAGCCGAGAAAGACGCCGGTTCTGTCCTCGCGGCTCTGCGGTCCGATCCTTCCGGCCGGCCTATGGTGCCGGCGCAGGGCGAGATGCACCTCGGACTTCACGTGCGGTTGCCGCCTTCGTGCGCTGAGAAATCCGAGCCGGTCCGGTCGAGCGAGCGTGGCGCCTATCTGGAGCGATGGAACGTCGGCAAACCGCTGGCGCCAGTTCAAGCTCTCCAACGATCGGCAATTCGTCGAAAAGCTGCGAGACGTCGTCGGCCTCTATATCGACCCACCGGCCCACGCCATCGTGCTGTCTGTCGATGAGAAGACCAGATCCAGGCGCTCGATCGAGTGGGGCATAGCCTTGTTTGGACGAGCTAGGGCGATTGCCGCGTTCGCTTATCCCTACGCGGCCAGCATTTCCCTTATTGTTGAGATGACGACGCCGGGGCCGTTGTATTGAGCGATGAGCCCACATACCGGGACACGCGCATATAAGTTCAGCAACGGGGACACGGCTTCCCAGACATGTCCGCCGACATTCTCGAAATAGACATCCACCCCGTCCGGGCAAGCGCTCGAAAGCTCCGAAGCGAACGCTTGGGAACGATGGTCCACTACCGCGTCGAACCCCAGCTCGTCCCTGACGTAGTCGCACTTCTCCTTGCCGCCGGCCACGCCCACGGCGCGGGCTCCTGCGAGTTTCGCGATCTGACCCACAAGCGATCCGACGGGGCCGGATGCAGCGGCGACCACGACAGTCTCCTTCGGTTTCGGCTGGCCTATGACCTTCATGCCCCCATACGCAGTGAAGCCAGGCATGCCGAGAACGCCGAGCGCGGTCGACACAGGCGCACCATGCGTCTCGACATGCTTGACCTTCGTGGCATCGACGACTGCATGAGTGCACCATCCGGTCATCGCCCGGACGACTTCGCCGGCCTTGAAAGAATGGCTGCGCGATTGAATGACTTCGCAGACGGTCTCGCCCTCCATGACATCACCTACTTCCACTGGCTTGGCCGGCGATGCGCCGGCGCGAGCGGGTGATGGTCAGCTTGGGTGGGTGTGCGGATATCGCGAGTGGCGTCGTCGGGGACGAGGTCCTCGAGATGCACAAGCTCGCCGTCGATCCACAACGAGGCACAGGCATCGGCAAACTGGGATCGTTTGAGGAAGCCGGCGCCAACCGGCGAGCGGGCAATGCGCGCATCGAGACGCGCCAATGCGATGCCGGCGCGGAAGGCCGGCTCCATCCGGGTACGTGGGGCAAAATCGGTGGCAGCATTTCGGCGACCGCCCATAGAAAGTGTGCATAACCCGGCGCGTAGAACCCTGTTGGTCGGCGCAGGGATTCCTAAGACCGGGCAAATCATGATTCGGTCCGGGGATGGCAAAGAAACGGCTCCCCTCCCCCGAGCATGCCGACACGCTTTCACTGAATGCGTTGCGCAGTCTGGTGACGGGAAATAACGGCGCTGTGGCCGAAAAGTCGGCGCGACAATCCGAACGTAAGGGCATTCGATGCGTTTCTCGTCTAGCTTTCCCCGGATCCCGCGCCGTGGGATTGCATTCGCCCTCGCGTGAACCATTGGCTGCTGTCATAGGCGTGACGGTCAGGACAATGCCGATCGCAGCTAGATCGGCGCGATCGAGCTTTTTCTGTTCAGATCAAACGCCTTGATGGGAAATGAACTGCTGACATATCAGTTGAATTCAAACATATACTTTTTGAATGGGGCGTAACGCAAGGTGGATCGGGCAACACTGCTTTTTGCCTCGTTTAAGCAATATGGAGGTAGTCATCGTGCGTCGAACGATCATAGCCGTTTACCTCGCCGGTGCGGGAACGTTTCTGCCCAGTTGCACAAGCTTTCCCGCGGCCAACAAAGATGCTCCTCGTCGAGAGCAGGCAACAATAGCGAAGGCGAATCTTGCTCGAGATGTAAAAGCTTGCAGCAGCACACCGAATTTCGAAGGAATGCTTCGTACGAAATGTTACTGAGGAACTTGAGTCGCACCCGAGATTCAAAGCAAGCGCGTTCCATATACGCTCGCCTGCGCGCCGGAGGTAATCGCGAAACACAGCGATCCTCGGCACATCTTTTTTTCAACAAATTGATTACGCGACTTTTAATCGAAACGACACACTGAAGATATGTGTCCAGTCCACGATCACCGCCGACAGGGGGAGGACACGTTGGCAGCTGCTCATTGAGGATGAGTTGGCTTGTCGCGGCCAGGTCCGTTTACGCCGCCGTTTACCGGAACATTCAACCTCCAACGAAAGAGGTTCTTGGTGGGCGAGTTAATGTCGGCGCGTTGAGGCTGTTCGGGATGCGAGGAACGATCCTGCCAGCTTAGGCAGGCGCCCCGCCGATTGGATGAAAACATGATCGCGCCTGGCGAGCGCGATTCTGCCTTATGGACTAACGGGGAAGCGGACCTAAACCGGTACCTCGTCGAGGATGCATCCTGTGCCGCGGTTTGGATGGCTGCAAACACAGAAAAGTCTTAGGATCGATCAGATCCGCGCACCCCCCGTCGCATCGATCATCTGGCCCGTCGTCCAGCGCGCATGGTTCGATGCGAGGAAAGCGATAACGTCAGCGACGTCCTCCGCCCGGCCGACACGTGAGAAGACCGAGAGCGCTTCGGCGCCGGCGCGCGCGTCCGGCGATGCCAGCCACTCGGCATTCATATCCGTCTCCGTCACACCCGGAAGCACCGCATTGACCGTAATCCCCCGAGTTGCAAATTCAGGTGCCAGTGCCAGTGTCAATGTCTCCAGCGCCCCCTTGGAGGCCGCATAGGCAGGATGTGTCGGCGCAGCGATCCGCGTAAACCCAGTGGAGATATTAATGATGCGGCCGTTGTCGCGGATGTGGTCCGCCACTGCCTGGATCAGGAAGAACGGCGCCTTATAGTTAATCGTCATCACCTCGTCGAAAGCTGCTTCGCTCGTCTGCTCCAACGGTAACGCCGGCGCGATACCCGCATTGTTCACCAGAATGTCCAGAGCGGATGAGCCCGTCTCTATACGCGCGGCTTCGCTGAACTGGGCCCAGAGGTTATCGGCCGCGTCCTTGCCGTGTCTGAGATCGGCTTTCACAGCGACAGCCTTGACGCCAAGCGCCCCAATGTCGCGTACCGTGGCATTAGCGGCATCCGCGTTGGCGGTGTAGTGCACACCAATCAACGCGGCACCCTCCCTCGCAAACGCAAGGGCGGCCGCCCGGCCGATACCGCGCGAGCTTCCGGTAATGAGGGCTATCTTGTTTGCTAGTCTTTGGGACATGGACCACTCCGTTGCTAAATTAAATAGTGACCCCTATAATAATAGCAGAAAACCCTCTGTCAACGCATTTAATAGGGACCACTATTTTAATGGAAAAGCCCGTCCGCAAACGAGGCAGACCGCCCGCGCTCGATCGCGACGTTGGGCTCGACATCGCGGCACGGCTGTTCTGGGAACGCGGCTACGAAGGAACCTCGACCGCAGATCTCACGAAGGCCATGGGGATCAATCCGCCGACTCTTTATTCGATGTTCGGATCAAAGGAGGAATTGTACCGTCAGGCGCTCGACTTCAGCATTGCCCGTGAAACCAGCCGACGGTCGGAAATCCTCCAATCTAATCTTCCAGTTTATGAAGCCCTGAGCCGTTACCTTTACGATATCGCTGACGGTGACACCCAACCGGACAAGCCGCGAGGTTGCATGGTATCGACAGCCGTGCTGCAGCATGCGGAAGAAAATGCATCCGTCGCGCGGATGACGGCAGCATTGCGCGAGGCGTCGATCAAAACCGTGAAAGCCCGCTTTGACCGCGCCGTTGAGGAAAGCGAATTGCCGGCGCAAACCGATACCGATACGCTCGCGCGCTTCTACGGTGCAATTATCCAGGGCATGGCCGCACAGGCCTGCGATGGCGCCTGCAATGCGCTGCTGAAGCGGCTGATTGATGTCGCACTCACGGCTTGGCCTGGGAAGCGTAGTACCTAACCAGAGTTCGGCCGAAGACACGTGAACCGTTACGGGCTTATCGCAAGCGTCGCAGAACTTTATCGGTGGTTCGCCCAAGGCGCCTTGAATGGACATGAACCCGCGACCCCGCCGTTCAGCCGCTGTATTCCAATTTGACAATCCAGCGCATGGCTCGGCAGATAGCGCTGCCAATATCTTGTTGCTGCGCCGCAGCATTGGTGATTTGATAGTTCTGTCGCTAAACTCTTTGCTGGGTAAATCAAGTTGTTGAACGGCCATGCTCAAAAACACGTGATCCTAATTGTAGAAGAGAACCGGGGCATCCGCGCGGAAGCGGTAGTTGCGTGTAAAGGGTCCGGCTATGAGACAGCCGAGGCATCCAATGGCGCAGATGCGCTGGAGATCTTGGAAATGCGGGACGACATCAGTCTCGTGTTCACATCCGTTAATATGAAAGGCCCAATAGATGGTGTCCAACTCGCGGTGCGCGTTCATGCAAGATGGCCAAAGCTAGCGATTGTTATGACGTCCGGGGTCGTAAATCTGCGACAGTCGTTGCTACCGCACCGCTTTAGATTTGTCAGGAAGCCGTACGCTACCAAGCCCCTAATGACATGCTTCAAGCTCCTTATTGAATCCGAACATCGAGAAGAAGTCTCGTCGCCACAACGGAGTCCGCAAAGCGCGTACACTTTACGAGCGCCGTTTCCCTGGCCTATGTCTGAGATAGTCTGACGGCCGGGAAATCATCATGAAACTTCAGATCAAGCATCGAACGACCTATCGTTACTTGCGGCCCGTCGGGCTGCTTGCGCACCGCCTGATCCTGTCGCCCAGGACCGACCAACAGCTTCGGACCTTGTCTTTCAGCATTGACTGTTCTGCGAACGGGTCGATCGACTGGTCGAAGGACGTTTTCGGCAACACGGTCGCGACGGTGACGTTTTCTGAACGGACCTGCGAACTGACGATCTCCAGTGCTGCCGTTGTCGAGCAGACCGCCGACCCGTGGCCGGTCTTCAATATAGACATCTCGGCGCATGCCTATCCCTTCACCTACTCGACCGAAGACGAGACCGACCTCGGGGCGTTTGCTGCCGCGACCTCTCCTGGTAGTCGTGTGGCGGATTGGGCCCGAGCGTTCGCGGGCAGCCGCCCGACCGACACGCTTTCGCTCCTGAAAGACATCAATGCCGGCATTCTGACAGATGTCAGCTATCGCATCCGAGACGAGGAAGGCACACAGTCGCCGCAACAAACACTGGAGCAGGCCAGTGGCTCATGCAGGGACGTCGCAGCGCTTTTCATTGAAGCTGTTCGTTGCTTAGGGTTCGGTGCGCGTGCTGTCTCCGGTTACATCTACGACCCGCGGGCATCTGTCGACGACGGCGGATCGACACATGCCTGGGCGGAAGTCTATCTTCCGGGAGCCGGTTGGATTGCGTTTGATCCCACCCATCGACGAGTGGGAGAAGCATGTCTTATTCCCGTAGCGTTTGCCCGCAACAATGGACAGATCATGCCTGTTACCGGCGGATATACGGGAATGCCGGACGATTTCCTGGATTTGGACGTGTCGGTCAAGGTGGTCGAGACACGAGAATAGCGGCAGATGACGTTCGCCTGCTCTACTTAGTCAGTTCGTCTTTGCCGGCGTCACCACCGAAGTCTGCGTGCAGACGACGATGCGCGAAGCAAACGACCGCGGCTATGAATGCCTGCTCGCCGAGGAGGCGACGGAAAGCTATTTCCCCGAATTCAAAGCTGCAGCCATCGCCATGATCCGCGCGCAGGGCGCTATCGTCGGCTGGACCGCCCGTGTCGACGACATTCTAGAAAGCTCGCTCATGCATGAAACCACGCGCGAACCTCTGACATCAGGCGGCTGTCAGGCGGTCGTTTCCCACCAGGCTACAATTAATTGCGCCACACGAACGATCGCTGTGGATGCTATGTCGGAAGATTCCACGGATTCACGAGTGCAACTCCCGTGCCTTCGAAATCTTTGATGTTGCGCGTGACCAGCGTCATACGGCGGGTGAAGGCTGTCGCTGCAATATAAGCGTCATTGATCGGTTTGGGGTTGGGCACATGCCATCGGGCCGCCTGAACTGCCACCGCCTCGTCCAGAGGCAGGATTCGGCCGGAAAACGCAGTGAGAACGGTATTTTCCAGCCAGTTCCGAAGCGCCTTCCCGGCGGCGGCATCATTACGCTCCACCAGCCGAACGCCAATCTCCAGTTCGTGCAGGACGACAGATGAAATGAAGGTCTGGGCCGGATCGACGGTTTCGTTCCAGACCACGACATTGGGATCAGCCTTGCCGCTCGCGACCTTGCGCAGTTCGGACACGACATTGGTATCGAGCAACATCATCAGGATAGGTCGACCGGCTGGGCATGTTCCGTGCGCTGCGGGAGCGGCAAGTCAACGTCTTCTGCACCTGGCGCCGCCAGCATGTCACCGAGCGTCCGCATTTTGCCTGTAAGCAGCTTGTACTCCTCGAATGACAGGAGAACATGCGCAGGCCGTCCCCTGTCGGTGATGATGACAGGCCCAGACTTGGTGGCGCGCTTTGCGCGGCCAAGATCCTGATTGAGTTCTCGGCCTGACAGCGTGGTGATGGTCATGGCCAGCCTCCAGCATTTCGTGGTTACGTAACCACATTTAATCCGCATAAATCGGAATTGCAAGATGCAGCGGCTCGCGGGGCAGCGATCGCAAGCTGCGCGACTGACAGTCGGCAGGCGTAAAGCGCTCGAGGAAAGCGTCGCTCGACCGGAAGAAGCCGCCGGCATCATCGCAGAAGATCAACTCGTGCCCGCCAGTCGGGCGGAACTTCAGCGGCATCACATTCGTCGCAGCAGTCTTTCGATCACCGCCCGGCGAAGCGTGTCGGTCTCGCGATGAATCTTCTGGCGGTAGAGCGTATGCCGGAATTCAGCAACTATAGCCGGATCGGAAGTGCTCAGCGCGACGCCCCGCTCGGTGGTCGCGACGTCCACGTCAGGATGTAGATAAGAGAAGCGTGCGATCGCTTCATCGAGATAGGGCCGAAAGATCGGCGCAATGTCTATAGTCACGAATGTCATTCCGAACGAGCAACCAGGAGATGCGAATATAGCCGGGTTGCGACGATTCCAGAATCTTATCGCGAGAGTTGATCCAGACTTTTTTGGGCTTTGCTTCAACGAGATATGAAAGCGCCGGGAATTCGACCCGGATGCAGGTTTCGCATCTTGGATAGTAAACCTGGTGGTGTATATTTGCATCTCGGCGAGGGCGACGGCAGCATGGGGATGAAGGCAGGATACGCGACGCTGCTGTTTGCATATATGCTCTTAGCAGTGTCGGCGGCGGAATCGTTCGCGGATATCCGACCGGTTCGCGACGTTCAGAAGGCGTTGGCGGGACAAGGGTTCGACGCGGGGGTGCCAGACGGCATCTGGGGAACAAAATCCATTTCCGCGTTGAAGGGATTTCAACGCGCTCATGATCTCATCCCGACTGGCGTCATCACCCAAGATTCGTTATGGACGCTCTTTCCGTCTATCGCCACCTCCACACCGCCTCCTGCAGCCAATACGCAGGATGCCGTCCCCGCACCTGCCGTGCAGACGTCCACGTCGGAAAGATCGTCGTCCGAACCAACGAAACTGCCGATACGCGAGGCACAGGTGACGCCCGCTGCCTCCGCGCCGAGCCCGACAGCGGACAAGAAAGGCGATGGGTCGAGCTACTTCATTGTCATGCTCATTTTTTTCGGCGTGTTCGTGTTCTTGTGGGGAAGATCGAGGAAGGCGCCCATCGCCAATGGACGGCGTCGAGCATCGCGCTGAGACTTCGCCTCTCGGCGTCATTTTGGTCAGCGGGAGGCGCGATGCTCTACGATCTATGCGGGCCTATTCAAGGACGAGCGACGCCTCACCCCTCGAAACTCCCACCTGCCCCACGAAAGCGGAGCGCAAGGAGCGGGGCAGTCGGTCCAGCTTCCCCTTCGGGCCACTATGATGAAGCTCCTGCGGCTGCCCTGGTTTCCGCTCATTGCGCGTCGAGAATTCCCGGAATCCCGGCCGCTGGCCGGCGCTATGCTTATTTCTCCGATACTCTTCATTTCCAGGATCCGCCCAAGGCGACATGACCGCGGAGGACCGGCCTTCCTCAAAGCGAACGGGCACGCCTTCGATAAAGTCGGCGACCTAGCTTACAACGCGTTCAGTTATCGCGGCGGGTCTGGACGATTTCGTCGAGAACGTAACCGTCCTGGTCGACGGCACGCCACAGCCAATGCTTTCGACCGCCGATGGAAATCACCACCTCGTCCAGATGCCAGATATCTTTCTGCGACGGTTTCTTTCTGCGCAGTTGCTTTGCGTAGGCCGGGCCAAATTTGCGGCCCCATCGCCGGATCGTTTCATAAGAAACGACGATGCCGCGCTCCAGGAGCATTTCCTCGACCAGCCGCAGGCTCAAAGGGAACCGGAAATACAGCCACACCGCGCGGCCGATGATCTGCGGTGGAAAGCGGTGGTTCTTGTAGCTGATCGTCGACGTGCTCATCTAGCCGGCTCTATCTGCCAACCGTTAAGCCAACGACAACGTGACAACGCCTTGAGAAACCCCGATGCCCTCATCGGGCAGCAAAGCTCTGCCGGGGGCACGGCCGGAAAAACTCATCTGTTCCTCGATAGCCAGGCGCAGGTTCTGCATCAGGTGGAAGCGATCAGCCACTTGATGCGCTTGCGGCGCCCCTTCTCGAGCAGCCTGCGCGTAAAGTCCGCATCGATCTCTGCTATCAACCTCGATAGAGGGATGCTGCGTCAACCATCCTGCAACGCTCGTTACGCTTCGGTCGGCGAGAACGTCCAAAACCGTGCGCCGTTCAAGATCGACGATTATCGTGCCGTAGCGCCACGACTTCCGCCAGCCCCAGTCATCTATGCCGACCACGCGACCCGGGGTGTCGTCTTTGGCATGCGCGGCACACCGCTTCAAATGTCGAAGGATGGTATCGTCGCTGATGGGCATCCCGAGCCGTTGCATCAATCGCTCGCCGGGGCGGCCGCCAGCATTATGGCCAAGCATGCCCACTATCTCCGCGACCCTGGTTGTCCGACGGGCATAGGGGGCGGCAATCGCTGGGATGCGGTCAGTGAAAGTCCGCCGTTTGCAGAGCCGATATGTGCAACGCCACCGGCTCAACTGGAGCTTCACCGCCACGACTTTGCCCTGGATTGGGAGGTCTTGAAGACTGCGGTGTGACCATCCGTGTCTATTTCTGCTTTGGCATCCGCAATCAGGGCAAATCCCGGACGGCACCCCGCAGGCCGACAAAATCCAATTGCCATCCTCGCTGGGTAAAACATCTTGCACTTTGATACCCGGACCGGGCGACCATTTTGATTTCGTTCGCATGGCTAGCCCGTACCGGCATCGCCGCTAACAGCCGGTGAACCGCCACACAAATTGAGGAAGACCCTTTTTTATTGGGATTTTTCGCAAAATTGGTCGGCGCCATTCCGGTCGCCGGCATCGATCCAACTATTGACCGTCAATCACCCTTTTGCCGCATCCCTCCAGGCGCGCTCGAACGGCAGGCGCCAGGCGTGCGGGGCAATGAGTTGGTGGATCGACTTCGGCCCCCAGCCGCCCTGGTCGTAGAGGCGTACGGGCGGCGGGTTATCGAGGAGAGGTTGGGAAACCTCCCAGAGCCGCTCAATACCCTCGGCCGTAGTGAACAGCGTGTGGTCACCGCGCATGGCGTCGAGGATCAGACGCTCGTAGGCCTCCAGAACTTCGCCAATCAGGCCGGTTTCGCTCATGGCGAATTGCAGCGAGAGCTTGTCGAGCCGGAAGCCCGGGCCAGGGCGCTTGCCATAGAAGGAAAGCGAGACCTTGGAGGCATCAGCGAGGTCGAAGGTGAGGTGGTCAGGGCCCTGTGCCCCCACGCCAGATCCCGCAGGGAACATCGATTTCGGGGGCTCGCGGAATGCGATCGAAATAATGCGCTGCCCCTCGGCCATGCGCTTGCCTGTACGCAGGTAGAAGGGAACGCCGGCCCAGCGCCAGTTGTCGATGGCGCATTTTAGGGCGATGAAGGTGTCAGTGTCGCTTTCGGGATCGACGCCAGGCTCATTGCGGTAGCCAATGTATTGACCGTGCACCACGTCGCGCGGCTCAATCGGCAACATGGAGCGGAACACCTTGTTCTTTTCTTCCGAGATTGGCGCAGGCTCAAGGGCGGTGGGCGGCTCCATCGCCATGAAGGCGAGGATCTGGAAGAGGTGGGTCACCACCATGTCACGATAGGCGCCGGTGGTCTCGTAAAAGGCGGCGCGAGTCGAAAGGCCGAGCGTCTCCGGGACGTCGATCTGCACATGGTCGATGAAGTTGCGGTTCCAGATTGGTTCGAACAGGCCATTGGCAAATCGGAAGGCCAGGATGTTTTGCGCCGGCTCCTTGCCGAGGAAATGGTCGATGCGGAAGATCTGCTTCTCGTCGAACACCTCGTGCAGCTTCTTGTTTAGTGCAACGGCACTGGCAAGATCCGTGCCGAAGGGCTTTTCCATAATGATACGGGAGCGTTCAGTCAGCTCAGCTTGGGCGAGGAGTTGCACGGCCAGAAGGGCAGCACTTGGTGGCACGGATAAATAATGCACGCGCCGCGTCTCGGCGCCCAGTGCTTCCTCGGCCCTATCGACCGCTTCCTTGAGAGCATTGGCGCCGGCAGCGAGCGGGACGTAGTCGAGTGATGCGGCAAACGCTTCCCATTCGGACTGCGAGAACTTGCGAGTCAAGAACTTGTCCAGCGAGTCACGGGCAATGGTGCGGAAGGCATCGGCGTCGATGTCGTCGAGCGAGACGCCGATAATGCGGCACCCTGGGATGAAGCCCGCATTGGTGAGGTGGAACAGCCCGGTCAGTAGCTTGCGCCGTGAGAGATCGCCCGTTGCGCCGACGAGCACAACGACCTGTGGATAGCCGGGGCCAACCCGAGTTGAATTCTTGCGCAAAACACTCATCCTCAAGTCTTCCGTTGTCCCTTGGGGATGGAGGTCGACCCCAGCTCCGCGCTGCCGCGAAGCGGCTATCTTCGTGCGTGATGCCATGACGTTGAAGCTCACCCCTCTAAGGTTAAATAGAGGCATGGATTGCCTAGCGGAGCAAGGGGCGGCAGTAGCGTCCCGAAGTGCCCCGTCTTAGCTACTTCGGTCGCTCGCTTGTCGACTTTCTTGATAGCAAGGTCTTGAACACCTCATTCAGTAAGATGACCCTCCTCAGAGGCGCAGGGCGGTCATTGACAGCAAATCCAAAGCTGACGCTCGGGGGCTTCGATATCAGTTGCCTTTGAATTCCGTTTGTCAAAGATTGAGTTCTGCAGTCACGGCAGCGTGCCATGCGAAGGTGACGCCTTCGCCAGCCGGCCAAACCGTCGAACCTTGCTGTTTACGAGCATCAGCGTGCCAATCAGCCCACGCGCCGGCGTTGTCACGTTGTCGTTGGCTTAACGGTTGGCAGATAGAGCCGGCTAGATGAGCACGTCGACGATCAGCTACAAGAACCACCGCTTTCCACCGCAGATCATCGGCCGTGCGGTGTGGCTGTATTTCCGGTTCCCTTTGAGCCTGCAGCTGGTCGAGGAAATGCTCCTGGAGCGCGGCATCGTCGTTTCTTATGAAACGATCCGGCGATGGGGCCGCAAATTTGGCCCGGCCTACGCAAAGCAACTGCGCAGAAAGAAACCGTCGCAGAAAGATATCTGGCATCTGGACGAGGTGGTGATTTCCATCGGCGGTCGAAAGCATTGGCTGTGGCGTGCCGTCAACCAGGACGGTTACGTTCTCGACGAAATCGTCCAGACCCGCCGCGATATCAAGGCTGCCAGGCGACTGCTGCTCAGACTGCTGAAGAAGCAAGGTCTGACGCCGAAGCGCATCATCACCGACAAACTGCGCTCCTACGGCGCCGCAAAACGGAATGTCATGCCCAGTATCGAACATCGATCACACAAGGGCCTGAACAATCGGGCGGAGAGTTCTCATCTGCCATTGCGAAAGCGAGAACGGATGATGCAGGGATTTCGATCGGTCGGCGGTTTGCAACGCTTCGTCGCGATCTTTTCTGCAGTCCGAAATCTCTTCGTCGCGCCGCACCAAAAACGCTCCGCTCTGGCCACCCACATCCATCGTATCGACGCTATGGCGCAGTGGAAAGCTGCGACAGCCGCCGGTGCCTGATTACGCAGATACACACCTCATTCTTGGCAGTGGAGAAACAACGTGACAACGCCGGGCAGTTACATGACGGGCGCGGTAATCGCGGTAACGGGTGGCGAAATCATGATCTGAAAGGACCACGCCTGAAGGTTTCCGAAAGTGGAAAACAAGAGTGGCACCTTGCCATCTTGCAGCGAGTGGCACGAGCAAACCTATGTTGGCGCATTAAAAATACGGACACTCGATTGGCTCTTGCGCAGCACCTGATTACAAGCGCCGGTGAAGTGCTTTCTGCGCCAAGCTTATATGTGCCTGCGGAAAGAAACACTTTTGCCGTGTGTAAGAGATTGGACGGGAGTGATCCGGTCGTTTCATTGGGCAGTCGATCGAGTTCAAAATTCTTTCCTCATGTCAGAAGCCAAAAGACTAGGGTGAAGTTCTGGCGGGCTGCCAAGCCTGTGGCGCTGCGAGACGGACGAGAACCGTCGATATCGGTAACGGCGAGCATCGTACCGAGCTCCGCTCCTATCAGTGCCCTTCCCGACAGCTGCATCCGCAGATCAGAGGCGTAGAATACACAGACTGAAGTCTTCTCGCCGTGTCCTTGGTCCGCTGACACGGCTTCGACGTTTTCCCGCCCTGGCTCTTGCGCGAGCGTTTGGATGAGGCCGACTGGATCGTTCTTGAAGTGCGCGACTTCGGCCGGCACGAAGCTGATGACTCGACCTTCGGGTCCAACGATGTCGGAGAACAGGCGTGTCCAGTCGCCGCCGCCTGGATAAATGTCGATGACGGTGGCACCCGCATCAATGCGTGCAAACCGGATCAACTCGGATGGTTTGGATTGGTCGTACATAGGTCGCGGCCTCTTCAAGCGTCCGAACTCCTCGGCCATTCTCGGGCTTACGGCGTTGATCCGGATGCCGCGGGTCGAGGCTAAGAGCGGCGGAGCGGACGAGGCCTTCGACTTCGCCGTTTGCGACCGGGAAGCCGGTCGCTACTGGGGTCGGATCGTCGAGGAGGTAACCCGACATTAGGGCGACCCTTCGTCGGAGATCAGCGGACGGTCCAGCGAGATGATGCGAACACTCAAAAAAACCGCAGCGGTGTCCCCACACGCTGAACCGCGCCGGGTTTGCCGGAGGCTCCAACTTCTGAGAAAGTGGAGCCGATATGAGCAAGACAACAAACAAGTTTTCACCTGAAGTCCGCGCCCGAGCAGTGCGGATGGTTTTGGATCACCAAGTCGAATATTCCTCGCGATGGGCAGCGGTTTCCTCGATCGCCGCCAAGATCGGCTGCACGGCGCAGACGCTCAATGAATGGGTGAAGAAGGCGGAAGTGGACGATGGTTCCCGGCCCGGACTTCCAAGCGAAGTCGCCGAGAAGATGAAGGCGCTGGAGCGGGAGAACCGCGAGCTTCGGCAGGCCAACGAGATACTGCGCAAAGCGTCCGCTTATTTCGCGATGGCGGAGCTCGACCGCCCATTGAAGCGATGATCTCCTTCATCGACGAACACCGCTCGGTATTCGGGGTCGAGCCGATCTGCAGACTGCTGCCGATTGTCCCATCAACCTACTACGAGAACGTTGCCAAACGCCTGGACGTGGACCGGCTGTCGGTCCGCGCCCGCAGCGACATTGCATTGAAGATCGAGATACGCCGTGTGTTCGAGGCAAACTTCCGCGTCTACGGCGTGCGCAAGGTCTGGCGGCAATTGAAGCGGGAGGGCTTCGATATAGCCCGCGGCACCGTCGCCCGGCTCATGCGATCGATGGGACTTCAGGGTATTATCCGGGGCAAGCCGATCCGCACGACGATCCCGGACAAGACGGCTCCGAGCCCCCTTGATCGGGTGAAGCGCCAATTCAAGGCTCCTGCGCCGAACAGGCTCTGGGTTTCGGATTTCACCTACGTCGCCACCTGGCAAGGCTTCGTCTACGTGGCCTTCGTCATCGACGCCTTCGCGCGCCGGATTGTCGGCTGGCGGGTGAGTCGGACGGCCCATGCAGGGTTCGTCCTCGATGCTTTGGAACAGGCCCTTCATGAGCGGCGTCCCGTTCATGGCGGCGGCCTGCTTCACCACTCGGACAGGGGCGTTCATCGGCAAAGTCGACGTTGGTCCAAAGCCTGGAGCCCGGAACAGATCGCGCGGCGTCTGAGACTGGACTTTCCCGAGGACCCAACCATGCGTATCAGTCATGAAGCCATCTATCAGGCGCTTTACATCCAGGGCCGCGGCGCACTGAAACGAGAACTTTCGGCCTGCTTGCGCTCTGGACGGGCGCTGCGCTTACCCCGCGAACGTGCTCGTAACCGTGGCAAATCCTTCCTTGGTGATGCATTGATGATCAGCGATCGCCCCGCAGAGATTGGCGATAGGGCGGTCCCTGGCCACTGGGAGGGCGATCTCATTCTCGGTCTCAGCAGCTCCGCGATCGGAACGCTCGTAGAGCGCACGACGCGGTTTACAATGCTCCTACACCTGCCACGCATGGAACGTCATGGGATCGACAAATCCATCAAGAACGGTCCTGCTCTTGCTGGGCATGGCGCCGAAGCCGTCCGTGATGCTATCGCCGAAACCATCATGGAGCTACCGGCGCACCTACGCCAATCCCTGACTTGGGACCAGGGTGCCGAGATGGCTCAACACGCACAGCTTCGGATCGACACTGGCCTCGATATCTATTTCTGTGACCCTCAAAGCCCGTGGCAGCGCGGGAGCAACGAAAATACCAACGGCCTGCTGCGACAATACTTTCCAAAGGGCACGGATCTCAGCCAGCATAGCGCCGATGAGATCAACGCTGTAGCGCATGCTCTCAATAGCAGGCCCCGCAAAACGCTGGGCTGGCGCACACCTGCAGAGGCTCTCGACGGGTTGCTCAAATCAGATATGGTCAAGGGTGTTGCGGCGACCGATTGAATCTGCCCAATACGTGTCGATCAAGTATTCGGAGCGACTGGCCGAGGCAGGCATCGAGCCTTCCGTCGGAAGCGTCGGCGACTCTTACGACAACGCCCTCGCCGAAACGATCAATGGCCTCTACAAGGCCGAGGTCATCCATCGGCGCGGACCGTGGCGCAGGTTCGAAGCGGTGGAATTCGCGACCCTGGAATGGGTCGACTGGTTCAACCATCGACGACTTCTGGAGCCCATCGGCAACATTCCGCCAGCCGAAGCCGAGGAGCAGTATTACGCCATGCTGGACGAACCAGCCATGGCCGCATAACTTAAACCAAACAGCCTCCGGCAAACCCGGCGCGGTTCAGCCTGTGTCCACAAGTGCTTTATCACGCGCTACCTCCCACAAGTTGGCTTGGGTGGCGGTTTGATATCCGGTCTTTAGTTCGATACCTCGCTGGTCTTCTATATCTGCGATATCAAGCCGCCTTGTGAAGCGCTGGCCGTTGACGTTTACTTGAATGGTGACTTCGGGAGTACCCCATCCGATCTCTTCATCCCGCCTGACGGCCGCTGAGAATTCCTGAAATCCGCCTCACGGCGCCGCTATGATGATTTCTCCGATACTCTTCATTGTTGGGTTTGGAACCCGCTTTGCAGGCGGATTCCGTTATCGCATTTCTTTTCTACCAACGTCCTTGATCACAAATAGCGATTGCTAGAAGCTCTTGGTCGGACCTTTCTCCGGCACCTTATGACCGCCGTATTTCCAAGCGGCGCGTCGGGCCAATGGCAGTCTTGAGGTCAGTGCTTGCGCTCGCCCTTGTCAACCCTGCCCAGGCTTGCCTCGTGTTTCGCGGGAGTTGCTTGCCGCAAGGAATGCAGGGCTGAAATCAGCTGGAAGGCGAGTTGTCATTCGCAGGCCCGATCTGCGCGTACCCAGCTTGTGACAGGTGCTCCTGGACGCTCGCGTGAATCAGCGCGGCCTCCACCTCGCCCAAGCTGAGCCCCTTATCGATCCCATAGTCCACGATAGTGTCGACCGGGACGCTGTCGGTCACGTTCATGGCGCGCATAGCCATGAAGTCCAGGACAAAGCGGTTATGAGCATCGGTATCCACGGCGCCTCCTGTCTGCCTGACAGATGCGGCAAACATCGCACGATTCCTGCGCGCTGTGAAAGCAGGATGGTTAAGACGCAGTGACGGAGAACGGCGTGATGGACAGGCTTCGGCGGCAGGGGCCGAGGCGCCCATTGAAACGGTTGATATCGCGCTCAAGCCTGCTATGTTCTCGATTTGTTTCGGCGCAAGTCATATGCCGATCCCATCGCCATCGCTGAAGCCGCCATGAACGACATGAGTTCGACTCCCGTCCGAAAAATCGTCCATGTCGACATGGACGCGTTTTATGCGTCGGTCGAGCAGCGTGATAACCCGGCATTGCGGGGCAAACCGATTGCCGTCGGCGGCTCGGCCGCTCGCGGCGTGGTGGCGGCGGCGAGCTACGAGGCGCGTGTCTATGGTGTCCACTCCGCGATGCCATCGGTGACCGCCAAGAGAAAATGCCCGGATCTGATCTTCGTGCCGCCGCGCTTCGATGTCTACAGGGCGGTGTCGCAGCAGATCCGCGAAATCTTCACCGAATACACGCCTCTGATCGAGCCGCTTTCGCTCGACGAGGCCTACCTCGATGTTACCGACAATCTCAAGGGCATGGAGATTGCCACCGAGATCGCGCTGGAGGTCCGCGCCAAGATCAAGCATGTCACCGGCCTCAATGCCTCGGCCGGGATTTCCTACAATAAGTTCCTCGCCAAGATGGCGAGCGATCTGAACAAGCCCAATGGCCAGGCTGTGATTACGCCGAAGAACGGGCCGGCCTTCGTCGTGGCCCTGCCCGTCAAGAAATTCCATGGCGTCGGCCCCGCGACGACTAAGAAGATGCACCGGCTCGGGATCGACACCGGCGCCGATCTCAAGCAGCAGACCCTCGAATTCCTGGTCGAGCATTTCGGGACGTCGGGGCCATATTTTTACGGCATTGCCCGCGGCATCGACGAGCGCCAGGTCAAGCCGAACCGGGTGCGCAAATCCGTCGGCGCCGAGGACACCTTCTCAGAAGACCTCCATACCGTTGAGCCGGCCCGTGAAGGGCTTCAGCCGCTGATCGAAAAGGTGTGGGCTTATTGCGAGGCCAATGCGATCGGCGCCAAGACGGTGACGCTCAAGGTCAAGTATGCCGACTTCAACCAGATCACCCGCAGCAAGACGGTTCCCGCACCTCTGGCGGCGATCACCGAGTTGGAGGACATCGTCAGCCTTTTGCTGGTGCCGATCTTTCCGCCCCGAAAGGGCATTCGCCTGCTCGGCGTCTCACTGTCGTCGCTGGAGCGGCGGAATTCCGGAAGGCAGCCGCAGTTGCGGTTGGCGCTTTAGACAGCCAGCATCGGCTGGGCAGAAGCGCCCGCGTGGCGCTTGAGCCGGAACGTCCCCGCCGCTAGCGGCCGTAGGATTTCCTCTTCGGGCACAAGTTCGTCGAGCCAGGCCATGCGTTGGTGCCGTGTCAGCACCGCCATCTGCCGGTCGTGGAACGGCGCGATATCAGGGTTCGCTTCAATCGTCAGGATGGCGTAGGCCTCCGGCCAGTCCTCGGTTGCCGGCCGCCAGATCCCCGCGAAATAGAACCAGTCGCCATTGGTGAGCGAGAAGCTGAAGCTCTTATGGCGAAACTCCGAGGCCGGCACCAGGCAGCGGTGGGTCGGGAACGTCCGTCCTTCCGATCGGACGACGTTGACGGCGCGGGGGCCGCCGTCGCGCGGGCGCAGTCCCCACGGCAGTTCCACCATCTCCACATCGCCGTCATGGCGTCTTATGATGACGCGGCGCTTGTCGAGTGGGGCGTCGGACTGGAAAACGGTCGCGTTCATAGTGATTGGAACATATCAGGAACGCGTACATTAGACAAGGTCGATGGATAATCGTGTGCGGATAGCCGAAAGCTGCTACTCTCAATGGATGCGCCCAAATGAGACCGAACTTCAGATGGTCATGCGGCATGTTCGCGATGGCGCCGCCATCGTCGCGCGCCAAACTGCGCTGATCAAAAGACTGGCTGGTCTCCCCCTGCCGACAAGACAAGCTGAAGACCTCCTCGTTCTGCTGGAGCGCATACAATCCGAGCACATATTGCACCTGCAGCGCCTCGGTCGTGAGGTGATGGCACCCACATTCGAAGGGAAGAGCAATGTGCAATGATTATCGGCTGATGGTGGATGTCGCCTCGGTTGTCGAGGATTTCGCCCACCTCAAGATCAAGATCCGTTTCGGTGAAGGCGCGCCGAACCTCGAAGCGTGCGAAGACATCAAGATAACCGATGCCGGCCCCATCGTCAGGACGATCGATGGTGTCCGCGACGAGGCCGAGCTCGTGCAGCGGCGCTGGAGCTGGCCGGGGCCGAACAAGCGGCCGGTCTATAATTTCCGTTCGGAGGGACGGGAGTTCACCTCCAATCGCTGCCTGATCGTTGCCGACGGCTTTTACGAGTTCACGGATCCAAAGGATGCCAAAAAGAAGCGCAAGGACAAGTGGCTGTTTACCAAGAAGGACGAGCCGATTTTCTGCATCGCCGGCATCTGGCGCGAAACGCCGGAGATCGGCCAGGCCGTCACTATGCTGACGATGGAGCCGGGGCCGGACATCGCGCCGTACCACGACCGGCAGATTGTCATCCTCGAGCGCAACGCGTGGGCCGACTGGCTCGATCCAACTGTTTCTGCAAAGTCATTGATCCGGCCGCTTTTAGCGGGAACGCTATCGGTGGAGCAGGTCGGTTGACCGATGATCGCTGATTACACGTGACGTATGGAAGTGAGATTCGCCGTCCCCCGGCAGTGCGTTTGCTCGAACCCTCGCCCTACCTGACCTGTAGAGGCGAACTACTGAAGCTGTGTCCTGCACTCGCCTTGCCTTGTTAGCGTCACGGAAGCAGTCATATAAGGCGCGATGAATTCAGATTCCAAAATATTCGTTGGCTTGCGACCCCTCCGCAAAAAGACAGATTCGAACCGGAAGCCGGATGGTCCGAAATGCCAATGGGACGGGTGCCAAAAGGGCGGCATTCACCGCGCTCCCGTCGGACGGGATGGAGAGGGATTGTATCTGCTCTTCTGTGCCGAGCATATGAAGGACTACGGCAGAGGCTACAATTTTGCGAGCAATCTGTCCGATCCTGTCGTCGCTCGCTATCAGAGAGAAGCGGCAAGCGGCGCCCGTCCGACCTGGGGAAGCAGGATCCGTCAGCCTGCGGAGGCAGCGCTCCCCTTCACGGTCCGATCTGGTTCTGCAAAGGCGATGAATGCCCGCAGAAACGCTGCAGAACGTCAGGGGGCAAGAGCGGATCTTCAACGGCGCAAGCTGAAAGTGCTGGAAGCCAAAGCGTTCGAAACACTCGGCCTTCTGCCGGAGGCAAGCCCCGAGCAAATCAGAAGCCGCTACAAGCAGAAGCTAAAGATGCACCATCCTGACGCTAACAGCGGAGATCGGAATTCGGAGGACGAGCTTCGGGCTGCAATCGACGCCTATAAGATCCTCAAATTGAACGGCTTTTGCTGAACAAAAAGAGCGCTGGCGAGCAGCGGCTCGACCTCCATAAACGGCCCGGCCGCACGAGCGAGCGTGCAATATCGATGGGGTCGACACGCGAGGCGGTTGGGTCTTTTCTGTTCCAGGCGACACCGAGCCCCGATCTTGAACCACACCCCTCACCCTCTTCAGCTCGAACCCGCGGTTTGGCAGATCCTGCGTCCATTCCGGGACGAAACCGATGCCAAGCCCGGCGGAGAGAAGCGATACAGCGAGAAGGTGTCGCCGCAGGGGTAGGCGACATTGCCGCTCAGATCGTGCTCCTTGAATTTTTCCGCAAAATAACGCTCGCTGTAGGAGGGGTTTTGGCGGGAGAAGGAGATGATCTTCTCCATCCTCGATGGCGGTCTCGCTCTTGGCGGACAATGGCCTGGAGATAACGAGAAAGAAGCGTAAGGAGCCGCTCCACCTGCCGGATGAAGCCGAGATTGCTGCGGCCTGCCTCGATATGGCGGATGCTGTCATCGGTGGTACCGCTTTCGATATGCTGGCGGATATCGGGATATTTGCGGGCAATGCCTGAGAGGAAGGACGGCAGCATGCCGATCGTGGCGGGATAGACGGTACCGATCGCAATCTTTCGCGCCGTCTTGCCGGCGACCGACCAGGCGATCTAGCAAAAGTTACCGCGAACACTGTCAGCCGCGTTGAGCAGGACGATTTTGGACCGCGGGGCGCGCAGCCGGTTACTACCATTGGCGCGATAGGTATCGGGCGCCGGCACTGTGAGCCGCTTCGCGGGTCTTACCACAGGATCACAAACGGTGACCTGGACCCGCGACTGGTAACTCAGCATCCTGTGGCAATTGCCATCTGCCGCTCGGCCGCGGACGCGGTCCATGGATATTATAACGTCTTGCTTTTTATTGGCGCAGCTTGGGCTTTGATAAAAGCCCAAGCTGCGGAGTAATTCCGGGAGCTCCGGAGCGGACCCGTTACATCATGCCGCCCATGCCGCCCATGCCGCCCATGTCAGGCATGCCGCCGCCGGTAGCATCCTTCTTCGGTAGATCGGCAATCATGGCTTCTGTGGTCACCAGCAGGCCGGCAACCGAAGCCGCGTTCTGCAGGGCGGTGCGCACAACCTTTACCGGATCGACAATGCCCATGGCGATCATGTCGCCATATTCAGACGTCTGAGCGTTGTAACCGAAGTTGTCGGTATTGCTTTCCAGGATCTTGCCGACCACGATCGAACCTTCGTCACCGGCGTTTTCGGCAATCTGGCGAACCAGCGACTGAAGTGCCTTGCGGATGATCGCTATACCGGCGTTCTGGTCGTCATTCTCGCCCTTGATATCGAGGACGATGGAAGCGCGCAGCAGAGCTGTGCCACCGCCTGGAACGATGCCTTCTTCAACAGCCGCGCGTGTGGCGTTGAGCGCGTCGTCGATGCGATCCTTCTTTTCCTTGACTTCGACTTCCGTCGAGCCGCCAACGCGGATGACGGCAACGCCGCCAGCGAGCTTGGCAAGGCGTTCCTGCAGCTTCTCGCGGTCGTAGTCGGAGGTGGTTTCCTCGATCTGAGCCTTGATCTGGCCGATGCGACCGTCAATATCCGCCTTGGTGCCCGCACCATCAACGATGGTAGTATTCTCCTTGGTGATAGAGACCTTTTTGGCACGGCCGAGCATCTCGAGCGTGACGTTTTCGAGCTTGATGCCGAGGTCTTCGGAGATGACAGTGCCGCCGGTCAGGATCGCCAGATCCTCCAGCATGGCCTTGCGGCGGTCGCCGAAGCCAGGAGCCTTGACGGCAGCGATCTTGAGGCCGCCGCGCAGCTTGTTGACGACGAGCGTCGCGAGAGCTTCGCCTTCGACGTCCTCGGAAATGATGAGCAGCGGCTTGCCACTCTGGACGACTGCTTCCAGGATAGGAAGCATGGCCTGCAGATTGGAGAGCTTCTTTTCGTGCAGCAGCACATAGGCATCTTCCAGTTCAGCCACCATCTTTTCGGCATTGGTGACAAAATAGGGGCTAAGATAACCACGATCGAACTGCATGCCTTCGACGACTTCGAGCTCGGTTTCGGCGGTCTTGGCTTCTTCGACGGTAATCACACCCTCATTGCCAACCTTCTGCATCGCGTCGGCGATATACTGGCCTATTTCCTTCTCGCCATTGGCCGAGATGGTGCCGACCTGGGCAATCTCTTCCGATGTGTTGATCTTCTTGGCCTTGGCCAGCAGGTCCTTCACGACCGCGGTAACGGCGAGATCGATGCCGCGCTTCAGGTCCATCGGGTTCATGCCGGCTGCAACGGCCTTGCCGCCTTCGCGAACGATCGCCTGGGCGAGAACGGTAGCTGTGGTGGTACCGTCGCCAGCGACGTCATTGGTCTTCGAAGCGACTTCGCGGACCATCTGGGCGCCCATGTTTTCGAACTTGTCGTCCAGTTCGATTTCCTTGGCGACAGCGACGCCGTCCTTGGTAATGCGCGGTGCGCCGAAGGACTTGTCGATCACGACGTTGCGGCCCTTCGGACCGAGCGTGACCTTCACTGCATCGGCAAGAATATCGACGCCCCGCAGCAGCTTCTCGCGTGCATCACGGCCGAATTTGATCTGTTTCGCAGACATGGAATAACTCCCGGGCCATTTGCCCCATGGTCTTCGTCAAAAGGAAATAAGGAAGCGGCCGAAGATCAGGCGATGACGCCCATGACGTCTGCTTCCTTCATGATCAGCAGGTCTTCGCCGTTGAACTTAATCTCGGTGCCGGACCACTTGCCGAACAGGATGCGATCGCCCGCCTTGACATCGAGGGGAACGATCTTGCCGCTCTCGTCGCGTGCGCCGGTGCCGACGGCGACGATTTCGCCTTCCTGCGGCTTCTCTTTGGCGGTGTCGGGAATGATGATCCCGCCCTTGGTCTTGGCTTCAGCCTCGATACGGCGCACGACGACGCGGTCGTGCAGCGGCCGGAAAATGGTATTAATCATTTTGGGGTTCCTCAACGGGGTCGCGGCCGAATGGCCAATCCCGATACCTCACCTTAGCAGTCTTGCGTTGAGAGTGCCAGCGAGGATTCGTGTCATGCCGGTATTTGTCGAGCCCATTGAGTTGCAGCGCGGTCGAAGACCGTACGCGGTAGCGCACCTAGATCGCTAGGGCCAAGTCTGCAAGAAGGGTCGAAATCGACGTGAGATGTATATGCTCTCATGCATCGGCGCGTATGTATGCCTGATATCGTGAAACAGATACCGACCGCAGCGATTGCCATCTTTCCAACACTGGGTAAGAAACGCTTCGAAGTATAAAGGGAATGTGGGCTGCAGTGCAGCCCTGCGTCGATCGGGTGGGGATTCGAAAGTCAGCCATTTCGCGATGCTGCGTCGGCCATATCCGGTGCGACGTGCTATCTCGGAGCATGACAAACCTTCTTTGCTCAGGGCATGGACCGTATCGAACACCTGCCTGGCGAATAGGCTTCAGCCAAATATAGCCCAATCACAGCCGACGTCAGTGCCTTCGTCATCTCGGCACTGGCGTTGCCTTCACGATTGCGAGCCCGGACCTTCAGGGCATCCACGCCAAGCTGCGGGGTGAGTTCATCCCCTGGTTGGGTGGCCAGGACATGCAGAAGTGGCAGCCCCACATCACGATCCAGAACAAGGTCACGAGGTTGGTAGCGGATACTTTGCACGTGTCGCTCGTGAGAGAATTTCGACCGCATCCTATCGAGATTGTCGGCCTTGATCCGTGGCGGCATCTGAATGGTCCGTGGCAGCACGAAACGTTCGCGATGTTTGGCAAGGTTCCCTGACACGGATCACCGCACCAGGGGCCGGAGCTGCTGCACAGTCAGCCTAATACGAGCCGCTGAGGGGTTTTCAAGTGGGGTTCGGTGCTCTCGTCCCCAATTACCCCTCAAACTGCCAAGCGACACCGACGAACGCCCGTCCCAAAACGAAAAAGCCTGCCGCGGGAGGAGGTGCGGCAGGCTTTCAAAAAGAACCGAACAACGACTGGGAGGAGGAGTGCCGCTGTTCCAATAGACGTCCCTTGGGAGGAGGAGTGGGCCGTCTGAAACACGAAGCTCTGCGGGAGGAGGTGCATTGCTTCGATGAGGATTAAGATATGCTATCGTCGCGGATTTAACAGTCTCAATGCTGCAGTGCAGGTATGCGCGGGAGCCATAGCTCCATATCTCGCAAAAGCGTGAAGTTGAATGAGATAAGCTCTCACTATCTTGAAACGAAAACGCCCGCATCATCAGCGGGCGTAGAAGCAATCAAAAGTGGGCAAGTACCCCTGTTAGCGAGCAACCGATGCGCGGGCAACGCTGCGAATATCCGCGCGGTCAATGCCAAGGTCTTGCAGTTCGCGACTGGACATGCGGCCAAGTTCAGTAACGGTCTGACGGAACTTGCGCCAGTTGTTGAAAGAGCGTGCTACGTTCATAATAATCCCCTTTCCGGAGAGCTTTTGACGTCAGCAACCCTTGGTCCCGGCGTCGTTTCGATGATTGGAATATAGTCCTTTCAATCGGTTTAAAACAGTGACGATAACTCACGCCACCCATGCGTCTGGCGCAAAGTTTGAGGGGTTCTGCTTGAACGCTATGCAGATCGAGCCCTGAACCGATCGAAGGCCGCGAGGCGCTTGATCGCAGAGGCTCAGCTACATGCAGGCCTGCTCCAGCGTCCGCGCCATGGGTAGGGTCGCACAATTGATGCCTCAAAGGGACGTTCGCAGGCGCTGCTTTGGCTTAGACCTGAACAGCTTGAGTCTTCCCTGCAACACTCCGAGCAGAAAGCTCGCCAAAGGGGTTAGAAACGATCTTCACTATCGCCAAACTGGTCCGGCGCAGCCATCGTCGGATGGCAAATTCCAAATTGCCCCAAGGAGACCAAAATGCGGCGAGATCCTCTGACCGAACGGGAGACACGCAGGAAAATCTCCGATCCTTACGATGTCGATTACTTCGCGAAGAAACACGGGATAAGCTCCAAGGACGCATCGCGAATTATTAACCTGCATCGTTCTGATCGCGACTCGTCAGACCGGGCCGGATACCAGTTGAAAAGCACGCTGTGAACGCGTTCGTCCATCTTGCTCTATAAGCCTTGAGCCACCGAGCGCGTTGCAGCCAAAAATAGCTCTGTGGCCGAGAGGTTAGAACGCGCGACCTCATCTTACAGGCCGACTACCCGACGAAGCGGCATGTACCGGCGGAACTTCGCGTCGTCTTTCGACACCTGATGCGGAGTTTTAGCGGTAAGCCGCATGGGATCTCGAGGGAAATGACTTAGCGAAACTCTGTGTTGTGGGATTCGAACTGTCAGCGTCCCATTCGCGGCGCAAATTATTCCGCTTGCTGTCCGTTTACCCACCGGTCGCCTTGAAGGGAATCGAACCGTCGACCACGTCTTTTGAGGCGGCGCGGGGCATAAACGGTATTTGTGGGACTGGACCCTGGTCAGACAGGGCTGGTTGCGTTCGCTTACTTCACAATGCGATAGGCGATATGCCGAGCGAGTGGCGTGTCGAGCATGCTGGTGGGCTCAAGCTTGATCTGGTTGGGCAGCGTGTCGAACAGGCGACTCCCAGCACCAAAGAGCACCGGCACGATATGCAACTCGATCTCGTCGACAAGCCCGCCGGCCAGTGCTTGGCGAAAGACGTCGGCTCCGCCCATGAGGCTCACATCCTTGCCTCTGGCCGCCGACTTCGCCCGCTTCACCGCGTCGGGAATTGTCCCAACCGCGTGATAGATTCCAGTGCTGTGCGAGGCGAGTAACGGCCGGTGAGTGACGACGAAAAGCGGCAGCTTTAACGGCCCCGTCGGCCCGTTCTCATCCCAGTATGGGATCGAGTCGTCATAGCATTTGCGCCCGCAGATCACGCTGCCAACATTGCTGGTGAGGCGCTGCACATATGCATCGCCCTCTGCACCGCTGTTGAAGAACCATTCGTGAAGAAATTCGCCGTTCTTGCCGAGTGGTTCCTCCCTGGTCTGGTTTCCTGCGGTAATGAAGCCGTCGAGCGACATGCTGATATTGAAAGCGACCTTGGTCATTTGCATCTCCGTGACCGATCGGTTGCGGTTACGCCTTCATGACGAATGAGAGTCGGTCAAATCTACATCGGGGACAAAAAATAACTCGTCGCGGCCTCTTGAAGCGTCCGAACTCCTCTGTGATGCACGGCATCTATCCGCAGCAGATTCCGGCAGCCACGCAAGGTGAATGAAGCCGCTCCTAAAGACTGCTCTCCGCCCCTCCCCACTTCGGCTTGTGTGTTCCGGTCGATCCATTATGCGATGTTCCTGGCCTAAACCGTGAACGCCATTGCAACAAGCCGGACGCTGGCCTCGAAAGCTATCGCCGTGCCAGACCCGTTGACCCGCTATCCCAGTGTTGTCAAAGCTGGTTAGAGCCGCGACGGTTCCAGCCAATTAGAAACGCGACACTTGTTCCTCGGATCAGCCCCCGATCCGACCGGCTGGGCCGGGTTGCTAGGGAGGAGCGGGGGCGGATGAGATGCCTTCTGGCGAGCCAGCAGAACACGCCCGTCCCATCCTCCCTTGGCCTCCACTTCATCGCGCGACACGAGATGTCCTTCCCGAAGTGATCGCGCCAGCGCTTCCCGTGGTCCGGTGAAATCAGGCTGTGTCGAGACCATTGTAACTAGCGATAGTAGTCGGTAGATCCGCTCCTCCGTTATCGACCCCACCCAAAGCGGGGTCTGCTCTCTATCCTCGAGCTTCATATCGGTTTCCCAAAGACGGAGAACGAGCCGCCGGTCGACGGGGCCAGCGCGGTTGAGGACCGAACGAAGGCTATATCCGGTAGACGGCCGCTGGCAAAATGAGGCACCACCGGAACAACGGTGGTATCTGTAGACGCGGTGAGCCATTTAAGTACAGTGACTGGCGTCCAACCGAGGGATGGCCTCCAACCGTCCTGCTGCAAAAGATCCTGCAAACCCTGCAGGCTCCCCGCCCACTGGAATGTGAGCGGCTCTTCCACTTCGCCGGTGAGATCGACCCGACGGTCCGGAAGGGTCTGCCAACCAGTCGTCCACCAATCAGCAACGGCGAGCGCATGTATCGCGTTTTTGGCCGCGTACCGCGCAATATCAGTGGAGTGGCTGTGATAGATGTTGCCGGCGCCTGCAAGGATAATGGCTGCGGACGCGGTCACGAGCAGCGCTGAAGATCCTATTCGTTCGACCGGACGCCGCAGATAAAAGATGGCGAGCAGAATAAACCATGCGGATCCAACCGCCGCTCCGCCGGCCACATCGGAGAACCAATGTGCACCGAGGTATAGACGCGAGCACGCGATCATAAAGATAAGAACTGCGGCTCCCGTGCCGATCAAGACGCGCAGTGCTGGGCGAAGCTCGCCGGCGATCAGAAATGCAAGAAAGCCATAGAGCGCCATGTTCGTCGTGCTATGGCCGCTCGGAAAAGAAAACGCGCTCCAACCGGAATACAACAGCTCATCCGGTCTTGCCCTGTGAAGTGCCACCTTGATGACCGTATTGAGAGCCGACGCGCCACCGACAGCAGCCAGCCAGAAGGCAGCCGTGCGCCAAGCCCGCTTCCAAGCAAGCCATAGGAATATGACTGTGGTGACGACCACCACAACTTTGGTGTCACCAATCTCCGTGATGGCAACCATGATCGCATCGCCTAGCGGCGTGCGAACCTCCTGCAATGCGTTATAAATGGCGTGGTCTGCGAGAACCAGCGGATCACCATTGACCACATCTTCGAGAATGCCGAGGAACAACCAGGCGGCCCCGCCGAGTAAGCCAAGCATGATGGCGAGAACCCACGCTTCCGGGCGCGCCGGATCGAGCATGTCGCCGACACGGCGGCTGAGCCACGTGTTGCGGGTCTCAGACCACCTTCGTGCCTCTGTGACGAGAACCTCCAGAAGGGGAAAACCTCGCCTTAATACCCACCGCCCAAGACGCCACGTCACCCAACCCGTTGCGAGCAGAATGACTAAAAGGATTGCCAACGGCCTTGCTGCCGAGCCCAGAGCACCGAACGTTACACCGACGAGAACGCCCGGTAGAATGTGTGACGGTGCCCACACCAGGGCCGAAGTGATGTTGACCGCATAGAACCGCCTGACGGGCATCCCGAGCATGCCCGCGAGAAGCGGGATGAATGCTCGAACACCAGGCGCAAAACGGGCGATAAACACGCTCTTGTCACCGTGCCGCTTGAAGAAGGCTTCGCTACGCTCGATCAGCTCCGGGTATCGCTTTAGCGGCCAGAGGCAGAGAATCTCGCGATGGTATCGGTGGCCGAGCCAGAATGATAAGCCGTCTCCGACGATCGCGCCAAAAGTCGCTGCGGCCATCAAGGGCCAGAGGAGGAGAACGCCATTCGGCACTAGCGCACTTAAGGCAATTATGACCGCCGTGCCGGGGACAACGACGCCCATGATTGGGATCGACTCGGAGAGTGCAAGCAGGAACACTGCAATGTAGGCAATATGGGAATGCGCGCTCAGCCAATGGATCACCGATGAGAGAAACCCCGCGAGCATTGCCGGTAACCTAAAAGATTCGAGTGATCAGGCGGTCAGCTTTGGTGCCTTCGCGATATATTGCAAGGACCATGAGTGCTGCGATGACACCGGTCAGTGCTCCGCCGAAGACGTCGCTGGCGTAGTGGGTCCCGATGTAAATGCGGGAGAAGGTGACAAAGCACGCCGCCGCAAGGAAGGCAAATCCGGAGCGTCGGGCGCCGTGAAGGAGAAAAGCGGCCGCAATCGCAAAGGTCGCCGTTGCATGATCGGAGGGAAACGAAAAGTCGGCGCTCCGTTCGATCAGCAGGTTTGTTACTCCGCTGTCATAGGGACGAGCCCGGTGGATAAAGAGAAGAATGAGTTGGTTGAGGCCGAGTCCCAGCAAGAACGAGAAGCCTGCCGCCACGATGACATGCCGTATATGCGGCCTGTCAGACCCGCGCCACCATTGCAGGGCTACCGCCATCACCATGACCGGGACGCCGATACCGGAGATCCAGACCATCAAGTAGTCGATCGCAGCGCTATGTCCCGCCAATCCATTAATGGCACGAGTTACAGCTACGTCGAGTCCATACATTGTCACACTCCAGTTCAACCCTTGCAGCCCCGAAGACATCAATCTCGGCTAGTCAACTGACGCTTGGATATTGGTTGGATCTCCACCTGCGCTCGGATTGTGACAGCCACGAAAGCGGCGCCAGCAAGGAATGTCGCCGCGGGCCGGTGATGTCCCAAAGTGCGCTGTCGACCGCTTCAGAGTCCGTCGTTGGCGGCAATCAGCTTTTTGCCCTCACCCACCGCCAGCAGCTCCCCATCTTGACCGACGACGACCAATTCGTCACCTCCGTGCCGCAGGCTCATGAAGGCGACGATCGTGACGATCGCGGCGAGAAAGATTGCACTCGTTATGATCGTGCCGAGGCCGAGGCCGCCATATTGCGCGGGCTGAGACATCAGATCGCCGAACGAAGCTCCCAGGGGCCTGGTCAGGATGTAGACCAGCCAGAAGCCGAGTATCGGGTTGAGACCCAGGAAGAAATAGCCGATGCTGAGCGACAAGATGATCATCCCGAACAGGATGCCGGTCGCCAAATATCCAAGCGCGAACTTCTCGGCGACCAGATCGCCCGCCGCAGTGCCGAGCGCAAAGGTGAACAGGATAGCGAGCCAATAGAAGGCCTCGCGTCGATTGGTGAATATGGAGTGGATCGAAAGCGTACGCTCTGTCTGGAACCAGAGTAGGAAAGTCAGCGCCAAGGCGATCGAGAATGCGATGGTCGTATCCAGCAGCGGTACATTGAAGTTGTCGACCAGGTTGTCGGTAATCAACGTGCCAACGATGCTGATCAGCACCACCGAAAGCCAATAGGCGGCAGGAACATACTTCTTCTGGGCAAATTGCCAAACCAGTGCGCCGGCGAGAATTGCCGACATGAGCAGCGATGTCGCCGTCAGTCCCAAGCCCATTTGCATGTTGAGATAATCGGCCGCCGTTTCGCCCATGGTGACGGCCATCAGTTTGATGAGCCAGAAGTCGGCCGTCACACGAGGAACGCGATTGTAGACAACAGCTTTGGCGGTTTCTGTCGTAGCGGGCATGGCGAGTATCCTTGAATGGGCGGTGAACGTCTCGCGGATGAGGTTGAGCGAGGCAGCCCGGCCCGAAGGGGACGGAATGACACGGTCCGCGTCGGCCTACTGAGATGGCTGGGCCGGATGATTGAGGACCGCCATAAGGATGGCGAGCGTCTTGTTGACGTTGTCAGCCGACGGGGCCGATTGGCGTAGCGCCTTGAGCGCAGCATCGGAGGCAGCGTCGATGCTATTCCAGTCGTTCGGATTCAGCGGACGGAGTGCGCTCTCGGCCTGATCCCATGCGGTCTCGTAGTCCGTGATCCGCTTTGCAGCCGATGTGAGATCACCCTTTGCCGCGAGGGCCTGAACGTCGGCAACGATGGTCTTGAACGTTGAGAGATCACCGAGGTCTGTCGTTTTGGCGGGCGCATTGTTGGCATAGAGTTCAAAACCCGTGAAAGCCGCCACCGGAGCAATAATGAGCGCGATGGCGAGAAAAATCTGTCTCATTCAAAAATCCCCTGAATTCTGGAACGCGTCACGCCTGCATCGCCTTCGGGTTGATCGGCCTGCGCCTCGCTGCCACCGGCGCGCTCGCCGTCTAACCATTGGCGTTTGCATTGTCCGGCAATGACTACGCAGAGACTATTAGCGGAGAATTAGAGCCGATGCCGGTGTGGGTCCTGACACCTAGTCAATCGGTCGCAATCGCGCGAAAGCGGCGGCCGGCTTGTCGCCGGCCGCCGCAAGCCTCACTTCTCCGGGGTCAGGCGAGAGACGACCGACTTGCCGCCCCTGATCGCATAGGTCAGCTGAACCTTCTCACCAATACGGAGGTTGGTATCCTCGATCCCTTCGGGCAGGGTATATTTCTTGCCGTCCGACAACGTGATCGTATCGGCCTTCTTGCTGATCGCGGTGATCGTGCCGGACGTCTGGGCGGCGAGTGCCATGCCCGTCGGTGCCAGCGCCAGTATTGCGGCCATAAGCATTTGTGGTTTCATTTCTCTCCTTTCATGGTTTCAGCCCCCAATCTGTAGAATTTGTCGCAAGGCAGCGCCGGCGCGGCCGATGCTTATTCGCCTCTCAACTTCTCGGTGACGTGTGCCCGGCTGCGCATCGCCTCGCTCGTCGTGGCCAGCAGAGCGGCACTGGTCGCGGTGATGACGAGGACAGCGAGATAACCCCAAGGCAACGAAAGCGTCTCGGGTGGCGGGTCGAATACCCCGGTCAGCAACTTGACGAGCACATAGGCGATGAGGACACCGGCCAGGAGGCCGAGAAGCATGCCGCCGCCGACCACCAATGCAGCCTCGCTCCAAACAAAGGCGCCAAGCTGCCGCGGCTTGGCACCAAGCGCGACGAGGATGGCGAAGGAGCGTTCCCGGTCGGCCAACCCTAACCCAAGGACCAATCCGCCCGAGGCGGCAAGCATGACCAGCGCGAAGATCAGCTCAAGCCGCGTCAAACCGGCGAGGTCGATAGCTGTGAGACTCGATCCGATCAATGCGACGGCATCACCAATCTGGCTCACCTTGAGCGCTGGCAGATCCGCGATTGAGCTTCGGACAGTTCTGGCAACTCGGGCCGGATCGCCGTTCGATCGAATCAGGACAATCTCGCTTCCCGCGGAACCGGTCTGTTGCGCAATGTAAGCTGCGTTGGCGACCAGAAACGAATCCCTGGGCGCGGTGGGGAATTCGCGCACCACACCCACGATGTGAAAAGGCACGATGTGGTATTGGTGATCAGCCGCGTTTTGCAGACGAAGATTAATGCTGTCGCCGCGACTGAGCTGATAATCGTTCACGGTCTCCTGCGATACAAGCACGCCATCGGACGTTCGTGCGAGATCGGCGAGCGTCGCCCGGGCGTCGCCAGTGGCGAAATAGGCGTCTGACATCGCCGTAGCCGAGCCGATGCGCGCCGGATCGATCCCGTAGAGATCCTGGAGGTCCGTTCCAACGTAAGCGTATCGGTGTTGCATCGGCTGGGCGGCCAGCACCCCCGGCAGCTTGGAAAGACGGTCGAGCGCCTGGGAGGCGGGCTCGGCCAGCTTGCCCGTGACGGTGACGTCGGCGCCGTTGGTGAGCTCGGCGTCGACCCGGGCCTGAGCCTCGTAGGTCGCGTTGAAGATCGCGGTCGATGCCGCGAAGGCGAAGGCAAGCGCTGCAAGGCCCACGCCAGCGGTCAGCCGCGGGCCTTGCCGTCCGAAGGTTGCGGCGATGACGTCCGCGAGAGAACCGGCGACAGGTCGCAGGCCTCTTGCGATGACCGCCCGGCCGTGCTGCAGCCCGGCCCCGACCAACCGCACGGCAAGCAGCGCCAGGCCGCTCCATAGGAGGACGGGAGGCAGGAAAGCCGTGTAGTCGACCGCTGTCGCTGCCACGCCCTCCGGCGCAAGGACGACTTGGTATCCGTTCGCCGCCGACCGCCAGTAGAACGCGGTGGCCAGCACGAGCAATACTAAGTCGACATAGCCGCGGCTCCAGAGCGGCGTCGGGTGCTTGCCGATTGACCGGCGGGCGGCGGCAACGGTCGAGCCGCGCGCCTCGCGCCGAGTGGGAATCAGGATCGCCGCGAGAGAAAGCGCCACTCCGGCCCCGGCCACCGTGCCGAGCAGGACAACGGCTTCGCTGCGCAAGAGCGCCACCCCGAGGATGAGGTATCCGGCGAGAGCTCCGAGGAAAATACCAAGTACCGCGCCGCCGATGCCCGCGACGGCCGCCTCCACCGCGGCAAGGCGAAGAACAGTGTCATCCGTCGCTCCGCGCAGCCGTAGCAGCGCCTGGTCGCGGCGGCGCCTGTCCCGTCCGGCGCTTGCCACGGCAAGTGTGAGTAGGACAGCGAGGATGACCCCTGGGGCGCCAAGGAACAGGAAGACCAGCCGGGCATAGAGGGCATCCTCGCGCACTGCTTCCAAGCGAGCCGCCAAGTTGTTTGCAAGCAGCGCCGCACCGGCGACGCGGGCCTCGAAATTGTGGCCGCGCTCGGTCGCCGATGTGCTCGCGGCAAGCGGATCGGATGGAAGGTCGTGATGATCGAGCCTGATGTGGAACTCGCTCCGAACGGTATCCTGCCGGCCGGCGCCTTGCTGCTGGAACACTTGCTCCCATTGAGACATCGGCAACAGCAAAACGTTGTCGGGCGGGGCTTGTGGTGCGGCGCCAGGCGGGACACCGATCGCCTGAAACATCGCATCGGCGTTCGGCAAATCGACGATGCCGGCGATCGTCACGCTGATATCAGGCGCTTGGTGGCGGTGGATGATGACTTCATCGCCCAACGAGATATGCAGGTTGGCCGCAGTTTGCTGCGCCACCAGGACACCGTCGACCGATCCGAGCAAGCGCCGGATCTGGGCCGGAAACTGGCCAACATAGCTCGCTTCCATGCCGAGTACAGTGCCGCCGCCGGTGGTCTGGACGGTGCCCCCAGTGTTCGCCTCGAAGCCGGGCACGTCGGCATAGCCGACCAGCTGCAAAGCGGCAACCGGCGCGGCAGAGCGGATTCTGGCCTCGACCGCGCCACCATCTGCCCCAGGCTGTAGCTGGACCTGCCAGTCGACGGGAACCTGGGCGATCGATCGCGCGGTCATCTCGGCCGCGCTGGACTGCAAGAAGGCGCCCAGACACGTGACGAAGGTAACGGTCAGCGCCACGCCACCGACAGTGCCGACAAGGCGACCTGAACGGGTTCGGATAAGTCCGATCAACCAGTGCTGGTACATTCGGACCTCGCGCCCATGCTCTCGAATTTGCCGTGTCGCATCCGCCAGATGCGGTTCATCTTTGCAGCCACACGCTCGTCATGCGTAGCAATGACGATCGCGCTCCCCGACTGCCGACCCCAGGCGAGGAGCCTGTCGACCAGCATGGCGCCGCCCGCCTGATCGAGTTGTCCCGTCGGCTCGTCGGCGACGATCAGTTGCGGACTGGTCGCTACGGCCCGGGCTACGGCGATCCGCTCGGCTTGGCCGCCGGAGAGCTGTTCCGGCAGCTTTGCCGACAGGGCTTCGACCCCAAAAGCGGTAAGCGCAGCCAGGGCCCGCGCCTCAGCTTCGGCGCCGTTGCTAAGAAGGATCGGTAACTCGACGTTCTCGGAAGCAGTCAGCGCGGGCATCAGGTTTGCCGACTGGAAGACGACGCCGATCCGCTCCGGGCGCAACGTGTCGGGCGGACCGAGCCCGGGCCACTCGATTCGGCCGGAGCTTGGGCGATCCAGCCCGGCGATCAGGTTCAAGAGTGTCGTCTTGCCACAGCCAGAAGGCCCGATGATTGCGACAGTCTCACCTGCGTCAATTCTGAAGGAGCAGCCCTGGACGGCCGAGACAACCCCCCGCTCGCGCTGAAAGCTGCGCCACAAATCGGCAGCAATGACCAATGGCTTAATCATGTGCGATGCGTCCGTCCCGGATATTGATAATGCGATCGGCGCGGGCGGCGAGCGCGCTGCTATGGGTGACGACGAGAACGGCTGTACCAGCGCGGCAAATGTCGATGAGGCGATCGATGACACGCTGTTCCGTTGCTGCATCCACCTCGGCGGTCGGCTCGTCGCAGAGCAGGATCGACGGCTTTGCCGCGAGAGCGACGGCAAGTCCGGCTCGCGCCGCTTCGCCGCCCGAAAGATGGGCGGGCAACATGTCGGCGAGACCGTCGAGGCCGAGATTGCCGAGCAGGCCATCGATTTCGCCAGGCCGGTCGGAGCCGGATATCTGCATCTGGAGACGAACGTTGGCCCGCACCGTCAAATGCTCGAACAGATTGGCGGACTGCATGAGCATGCCGAAATGGCGGGCTCTCAGGCGAGCCCGATCGGGTTCCGGGCGCCGGGTCATGCGCTCGCCGAGGATCGACACTGTGCCGCCATCCGGCTCGTCGATGCCGGAAAGACAGGCAAGCAGTGTCGACTTGCCGCTACCCGACGGGCCTCGCAATACCGTGAATTCCCCACGCTCAAGTGTCATGGTGACCCCGCGCAGCGCCACGACCTCGTCGTCACCGGTGTGAAAGAAACGGTAGAGCTCGGTTGTCTCCAGCACGGTCATGCGTTCACTTCCATTGCAGCGAATTGGAGATCAGCTGCCACTGGTCGACGTTATCCGCGCCGGCCGGCGCAGCCAGATCGAGGGTGATCGTCTTGCCGCCTTTGAACAGAATGAAACGCTCGTGCTCCAGGCGGATCTGCTTGTTCGTGACCGGGTTTGCCGCGGAATTCGACTGGTAGCTGATGCGAACAGCCGGTCCGGCCACGAGCTTCACGGCCTTGACCGCGGTGACCTTGACGGCGTGCCCGGTTTTCTCGAGCTCTGGGACTTCGCCAGCCCGGACCGAGGCAACCGTCGGAGCCGCATTCGCCGTCCCCAGCGCAGCGTCGATTTCATCGTATTTGTCGAAGAACCGAACGCTGGCGCCGCTCAGTTTCCGCGACCATCCCTCTGGCACTTTCAAGCTGAACCCATCCGGCGCGGTGTAAACCACAAAGACTTGGTTGTCGGGAATGTCGCCCGGCGGGTTCGTTTCAGGCGCAACGAGTTTTTCCTGCGCCGCGGCTGGAAGAAGTGCGCCAGATGCCACCATCAGCAGCGTGGCGAATGCGGCGGCGATCCAACAACGAACGGTCATGACTGAGACTCCTTTGCAAACCAGCAAGGGCATATGACGCTCGTAGAATTAGGAGGGTCTTAGGCGGCTGCTCGCCCCCAAGCCGAGCGACAGCGCCGGTTCGTTTCGGATGCGGCCCATGAATTGCGCACGCCTCTCTCGGCGCTCCAGATTCAGCTCGACAACCTTCGGCACGACGACCGCGATGGCCGATTTGCCCAGGGGTTGTCCGAGCTGGAGGCCGGCATCGGCAGGTCCACAAGCCTTGTAAACAAGCTCTTGCGCCTCGCCCATTACGATGCCCGCGAACCTGCGCCGAGCCCGCGGCCGGTCGACCTCGCCCAGCTTGCTGTCGACACGATCGCACGCCTGACCCCGCTCGCTGGCAGCCGGTCGATCGATCTTGGCATTACCCGCCGGGATGAGGCCGTCACGATCGGCGCGCTTGCGGATTTCGAAATCATCCTCGACAATTTGGTCGAGAACGCCGTGCGGTACACACCGTCGGGTGGAACCGTCGATGTCGCGGTGGAGGTCACCGGAGAAGAAGCACGGATCGAGATCCGCGACACAGGACCCGGCATCGCCGAGGACGACATGACACGCGTCTTCGAGCGGTTCTTCCGTGCCAACCCTCACGATAGCGAGGGGAGCGGCTTGGGGCTGGCGATCGCCAAGGCGGCAGCCGAAAGACAAGGGGCGCGGGTCGCGCTCTCCATGCGCCAGGACCGGCCCGGCCTCATCGCGTGCCTCGTTGTACGGCTGGTCCCAATGAAGGCGTCGCGTTAGTTCCCGCCTGACAAGTATGATGCGGTAGAATGCGAACGGATTGATTACGATGATTGAGTGAGAAAATGCAACGGATCTAGGTTTCGTTGAGGGTCGTCGACACCGGATGGCGCGAGCGTCCCAATTGAGCAGCAGCGGATACGCGCTGCGCCTCGGTCGGAACCTTTTTCTCATCCTTGATCCGCCTGAAAGCTGGTTGAAAGCTTGGGCCAGCTATCTTCGCCCTTATCGCAGAGGAGCGCGTAGCCATCGTGGCGACGTAGGTGCGATACGAAAACTCAGGAGGAGACCCCATGCGTTCTACACGCACGTTATTCAGTTCAGCTGCACTGTCTGTCGTCATGCTCGCGTCGATGCTTGCAGCAAATTCTGCGCATGCAGCCGGCAAGATCACGCTGATGGTCGGCGGCTACGAAAAGCAGATCTATCTACCCGCAAAACTGGCTGAAGGCCTCGGTTACTTCAAGGATGAAGGCCTCGATGTCGAGCTTCTGAACGAACCGGCCGGCGTTGATGCGGAGAACCAGCTTCTGGCCGGCGCGGTCCAGGGCGTTGTCGGCTTCTATGACCATTGCGTCGACCTGCAGGCGAAGGGCAAGTTCGTCGAATCGGTCGTCCAGTTCAGCCAGGCTCCGGGCGAAGTCGAACTCGTCTCGGCCAAGCATCCGGAAATCAAGTCCGTCGCGGACTTCAAGGGTCATAGCGCCGGGGTCACCGGTCTTGGTTCCTCGACTAATTTTTTGACCCAGTACATGGCCAACAAGGCCGGCCTGAAGTCCGGCGACGTCACCTCCGTTCCGGTCGGTGCTGGCGCGACCTTTATCGCCGCCATGCAGCAGGATGCAATCCAGGTGGGCATGACGACCGAGCCGACGATCTCCCGTCTTCTGAAGACCAAGGAAGCAACCGTCCTCGTCGACATGCGCACGATGGATGGTGCACGCCAGGCGCTTGGCGGTACCTACCCCGCAGCCTCGCTCTACATGGAAACTTCCTGGGTCGATGCCCACAAGGACGATACCCAGAAGCTTGCCAATGCCTTCGTGAAGACACTGCGCTTCATCAATACGCATTCCGGCGCCGAGATCGCCGACAAGATGCCGAAGGACTATTATGTCGGCGACAAGGAAGGTTACGTCAAAGCGCTCGACGAAGGTAAGGCGATGTTTACCGCCGATGGCGTGATGCCGGAAGATGGTCCGAAGACCGTTCTCTCTGTTCTTTCTTCCTTCTCGAAGAATATGCAGGGAAAGCAGATCGATCTTTCGAAGACCTACACCACGGAATTCGTCAAGAAGGTCATGTAGGCGGCTTTCAGAACCGCCTCCGGCACATTCGCCGGGGGCGGGCATGTCCTCGGCTTCGCAGGCGAGCCTTACCGGCGCGCGTCAGGAAAAACCAATGTCAGACATCCACATTCGGAAGCCGGCAATCGAGCTTCTCAATGTCAGCAGGCGCTTTGTCTCTCCGACAGGCAAGTCGCTGACAGCGTTGCGCGATTTCACCATGTCCGTGGAAGAAGGCGAATTCGTCGCTGTCGTTGGCCCGACTGGCTGCGGCAAATCTACCACGCTTAACCTGGTAACGGGGCTTGCGCGGCCCAGTTCCGGCGAGGTCAGGCTGATGGGCGGACCGGTCGATGGTATCGATCCGCGCGTTGGCTTCGTCTTCCAGACGGACGCGCTCTTTCCCTGGAGGAATGTCATCGACAACGTTATGGCCGGCCCCCTATTTCGCGGCAAGAGCAGGAAGGAAGCAGAAGATAGCGCCAAGCGCTGGCTTCAGCGCGTCGGCCTTTCAAAGTTTGTGCATCACTATCCGCATCAGCTCTCGGGTGGAATGCGTAAGCGTGTCGCGCTGGCGCAAACCTTCATCAACGAGCCGGAAATCCTGTTGATGGATGAACCCTTCTCGGCGCTCGACGTGCAGACCCGCACCGTGATGCACGAGGAATTGCTGAGACTGTGGGCGGAACGAAAGGCTTCGGTCGTTTTCGTGACCCATGATCTGGAGGAAGCCGTCGCGCTTGCCGACAAGGTTTATGTGCTGACAGCCGGCCCAGCCACGGTCAAGTCCGTCTACACGATCGATCTTCCGCGCCCGCGTGTCGTGTCGGAAATTCGCTACGAGCCCCGCTTCATCGACTATTGCAAGGCGATCTGGGAGGATCTCCGCCAGGAGGTCGAGGCCAGCTATCGCCGTTCCAGCGAAGCTGCATAAGGAGACAAGCATGGCAAACATTACCGCAGACAACGTGCCGGCCGTCGTCTTTCGCCCCGGCACATCGGATTCCGAAATCGAAGCCGCCGCGCTTGGCGCGATCAAGAGACGTAAGCAGCAGGTTCTGTCGCTGCAGATCGGGATCTTCGTCGCGGTTGTGGCACTCTGGCAGCTGTCATCCAACCTGCTTTGGATCGATCCGTTTTTCTACTCCAGCCCGAGCGACATTATCTTCCGTCTCTATGATTGGGCGGTCAACGGCACCAGTGAAGGTTCACTCTGGTATAACCTTTGGGTGACGATGGAAGAGGCTCTGATCGGATTCTTCTGCGGCTCCATTACCGGTGTCATCGTCGGTGTAAGCCTCGGTCGCAACCGTTTTCTGTCGGATGTTCTGTCGGTCTATATCAAGGCGATCAATTCCATCCCGCGAGTGGTTCTGGCACCGATCTTCATCATGATCCTCGGCCTTGGCCTGCCATCCAAAGTGGCGCTTGCCTTCATCATGGTATTCTTCGTCGTGTTCGCCAATGCGTTCCAGGGAGTTCGTGAAGCCGACCGCAACATGATCGCCAATGCGAGGATCCTTGGTGCTTCTGATTGGCACGTCACGCGGGCCGTGATCGTTCCTTCGGCCATGAGCTGGATTTTTGCGAGCCTTCACGTCTCCTTCGGCTTTGCCATCATCGGCGCTATCGTCGGCGAATTCGTCGGCGCTCGCTTCGGCATCGGCCAGCTGATTTCAATCGCCAAAGGTACCTTCGACGCAGCAGGCATGTATGCCGCCATCGTCCTTGTGATGATCGTAACGCTGATCGCTGAATTCATCATGACGCAGATCGAAAACCGCTTGGCGAAGTGGCGCCCGCAGCAGAGCCTCGATATTCAATAATCGCCCCAAGGACAGCACAAGGGAACACCGACGCCCCCCGGCGCCGGTGTTTTTATATTGGCAGGATCTGTTCGATCAGGATCTGACAGCCGGAATCCGGACCGTCAGCAGCAGCCCTCCGGTCGTTGCGTCGCTGAGCGAGACATTTCCGCCGGCGCCGTTCACCACTTCGCGCACGATCGCCAATCCCAGCCCGCTTCCTTCAGCCTGTGTTCCGATAACCCTATAAAACCGCTCGAACACATGGTCCCTTTCCGGCTCGGGAATGCCGGGGCCGCTGTCCTCGATCTGCAGAACGGCCTGGTCACCCTCTCGCGTGGTCCTCACTGTCACGGTCCCGCCAGGCGGGGTATAGCGCAGAGCGTTATCCACGAGGTTGACGACCATCTCGCGCAGCATCGTGCCATCGCCCTCCACGACGATCGGCTGCTCGTCGGCCTCGAGGCCGAGGTCCAGACCACGCCCCAATGCTTCCTCTGCATGATATTCCAGGACCTGGCGGACGGGTGCTGCAAAATCGATCCTGTCGCTACGAGGCCGACGGCTTCCTGGCTCGGCACGCGAGAGCGTCAGCAGCTGGCTTGCCAGTCGTGTCATCTGGCGCGTGCTGGTTCGCAGGGACTGCAAAGCCTCGTCGCGCCGCGCCGGGTCGATCTCGCGCGCCGCCACGCTTGCCTGCGTCGCAATGAGCGCGAGGGGCGTGCGCAATTGGTGTGCTGCGTTTGCGACAAACCGCCTCTGTGCCGCGATCTGGTTTTGCACGCGCTCCATATGGTCGTTGAGCGTCGCGACAAGGGGGCGCAGTTCCGTCTGCACAATGTCAGGCGACAGCGGATCAAGCCGCTCGCGCCCCCGGTCGCGAACGGCGTCGCGCAGGCGCAGAACCGGCGCCAGGCCGCGCTGCAGACCGACAATCGTGACAGTTCCAGCAAGCAGTACGAGGACCAGCTGTTTGCTAAAGTCAGAGAACCAGAGCCGGTCCCTCATCGCCGTCCACCCGTTGCGGGTCGCCGCGACGGTTACCGAGATATCGCCATCTTGCTTCAACCCGACCAGAGGGTGGTAAAGCGTCAGCAGGCGCACCGGGCTGTCGTGAAAGACTGCTTCTTCGCCGATCCCCGGCCCAGTCGATTCCGGGAGGTCTGGAAATCCGGCGACGAGATTGCCCCAGGCCGTGTTCACCCGGTAGAAAACGCGGTCCTGATAACCGGTATCGAACATTTCAAGCGCCGCCGGCGGTATATCGATCTGTGCTGCTCCGATTTCGTCGACGGTGACATCTTCGGCAATGACGCGCGCCGAGGCCATCAATGTCTGGTCGAAGATAAGGCTAGCCGTCGCATTGGCTGTGAGGAAGCTGAGGTAGAGATTAATGCAGATCGCGCCGATGAGGGTCAGAAACACCCATGTCAACAGCTGGATGCGCAGACTTGCGCCGAGCAGCCGGGTGGTTTGCCAAGCGCCTTTTCCGAGACTTTTGACGTTTTCACCCAGCATGGCGCAACATGTAACCAAGGCCACGGAGCGTTGCAATCTGGGCGGAGCTGCCCTCGAGTTTCTTTCGCACGCGATGGACGTAGATTTCGATCGCGCTTGCGTCCGCCGTGTCGTCGAAGCCGAAGACGCTTTCCAACAATGTTGCCTTTGCGACCGTCGTGCCGACCTTCAGGACAAGGAGTTCGAGTACCGCATGTTCTCGCGGCGTTAGAACCAGCGTCTCGCCCGCCAGAGTGAACTGGCGCGTGCCGCCGTCGAAAATTAGGTCTCCGATGGCTATCTGGGGCGCTGCCCGGTCATGGCCGCGCCGGACAAGCGCGCGGATGCGGGCCTCCAGCTCCGCTATTTCAAAAGGCTTGGCAAGATAATCGTCCGCGCCGCCATCCAGTCCGGCGACCCTGCCGTCGAGGCTGGCATTGGCGGTGAGGATGATAACGGGGACCTTGTTGCCGGCTTGTCGGAGCCCCTTGAGCAGCGTCATTCCGTCAATTTTCGGAAGCGACAGATCGAGAATGACGACGGCATACTCCGCTACCTTCAGGAGATGCCCCGCGTCTTCGCCATCATGTGCGATATCGACCGCATAGTTCGCCTGCTTGAGGGCCTTGCCAAGCCACGCCGCCAACTCATGATTGTCTTCGACGAGCAGGATTTTCATAGGAGGACACTACTACAAATCATCCGGGAATGTCGCGACGTTAGTGATGTCTGCTCCTAGCATAGAAAAGACGGCACAGTCGATGAGACTTGTCGGAGAACTGAGTTGGTAGAGTCCTTCCAAATTCCATAGGGCCATCACTTCTGCATGAATTTCCGCCTCGCAGCCCGCGCGACGCTCTCGGCCAGGATCAGCAGGCATCCGATGATCAGTATGCCGGCACCGATTGAGCCGCCGAGCAACCCCCATTTCACCGAAAAGCCGACGGCGATGATCAGGACTAGCGCCAAAAGGGCCAGTGCGCCGTCGTCTATGAACATGCCGACGAGTTCGTTGATTGCGATTTTGAGAATGTTCATTGGGCAGGTTCCATATGCGCGTTGTGGTACCGGCGAAGCACTTTGACGGCCACCAACGAGAAAAGCGCCAATACGCCGAAGATCGGCAGCAGCGAGAGATCGGCGCCTGGCCAATCCGTGCCGATGCCTTCACCCACCCAGAAAATACCAAACGCGCTGAGCATTAGGCCAACCACTAGTTTGAGCTTGTTTTCCGGAACGGTCGAGAGCGGCTTGTGGACGAAAAGGCCGATAAGGAGAACGAGAAGGCAGGCCGCCAACGCCCCCAGGCTCGCATAGCCGAGCATGCCGGGACGTGCGCCGGTGGCGATCACAATGAACACCACCTCCACCCCTTCGAGCAGGACGGCCTTGAATGATACAACGCCGGCCAGAAAGTCTGCCCTGCGGTTGTCCGCCTGCCGACGAAGGCTGTCCGTCTCCTCGGCAAATGCCATTTCCTCGTCATGCAGGGCGATGAAACCAGAAGCTCGCAAAATGGCTTTTCTCAGCCAGCGCAGGCCGAACAGAATCAGCAGCGTGCCGATGACGAATTGCATAATGTCGATCGGGATGAGGCCGAGCAGTGGCCCGAAGACCAGCACCAAAACGGCGAGAACGACAAGCGCCAGGCCCATGCCGATGAAGGCCGGCCGCCAACTCTGGGTCACGCCGACCGCAAGGATAATGGTGAACGCTTCGACGACCTCGACGAAGGAGCCTAGAAAGGCTGCTGTCACCGTGGAGATGATACTTGTTATTGTTGTCATGATCAGTGTCCATGTTTAGTCCGGGAGAGTTCGGAAATCGATGTGGCACGAGGAACCTGCAGGCGCCAGCAGCGTCCGGCAAATGCGCTGTCGATGACCTCGCGGGTCAATGGCGGACAGCCATCTTCCTGCCGGCCGATAAAGTCGTTTTGCAGCTGGCCACAAGACTCTGCCAATTAATTCAAATAGATAACACGCCACATTCCTCCGGATGCAACAACATTGGCGACGCTGCCATTTATATCGCGCTTCGTCGCCGGTGAGAGTCCACAAACTTCTGCGGCGCCGCCTGTTATGGAGAACGTCGCGTTCCATATGCGTATTTATAGATTGTTCTTGATACGAAACTTATAGGCAATACGCCTTGGCGCCGCACCTTGGGGCCTTTCTATGCATCGTCTGAGCATAAGGTCGAGTCTGCTGCTGGCTTGAGATTGTGATCTAGGCGCGATCGTTTCCGTCACCACCTGCCACAACAATGCTTTAAATCGCCATTCACATCGGCAGCATTTGCCGACACGAGAAGCGGAGGGAACGTGCGTATTCTGCTTGTTGAAGACGACAGCATTCTCGGCTCATCGCTGAAGAGGGCGCTGGAGAAACATGCCTATGGAGTCGACTGGATGCGCGACGGCCAGTCAGGTCTTGAAGCGGCAGAGCACTCGCATTTTGCAGCCGTCATCCTCGACATCAACCTTCCGGTACTAGGCGGCATCGGCGTCCTCAAAGGCATAAGGCGGAAGGGTAACACGGTCCCGGTCCTGCTCCTGACAGCTCTCGATGCCGTCAGGCAGAAGGTGGAAGGGCTCGACGAGGGCGCCGACGACTATCTGATCAAACCCTTTGACCTTGACGAATTGCTTGCACGCCTGCGCGCCCTCATCCGTCGCCGCGAAGGCCGGGCCGAAAGCATCTTGCGGTGCGGTGATATCGAGGTGGATCCGGCGGCGATGGTGGCGCGCAAGGGCAGTCTGCAGGTTCACACCACGGCCAAGGAATTTCACCTGCTCAAGCTCTTGATGGAGCGAAGTGGTCGCTATGTGACCAAGAACGATATCGAATACGCTCTCTACGATGCCAACAGCACCGTCGAAAGCAATGCCATCGAGGTGACGATCTACAATCTGCGCAAGAAGCTCGGAACCGATTTCATCAAATCGATCCGTGGCATCGGTTACATGATCGAGCGATGAGCCAGTCAACCCTCACACGCAAGATTTTCTTCAGGATCGCACCTGTCGTGGTGGTGACGATTATGGTGATCGGCGCTTTCGCCTTCAACAGTGGCACACGCGAGATCAACAACATCTATGATGCGCAGCTCATCAACGATGCAAACGTCTTGTGGCGATTGTTGCATAACCGGCTGCAACATTCGCTCGACCGCACGCCGCAACAGGTCGACGATATCGATTTCAGCATGGACAATCAGCTCGCCTTAAATGAGGATGCTGACGACTACGCCGACGCGCACATGTTCCGCGCCTGGGTAGACGGCAAGATCATGTTCTTCAGCAGCACTGCCTTTCAGTCCGACGTGCCACACCAGCAGGCGGGTTTCACGAACCTGAGCTATCGCAACGAGGACTGGCGCGTCTATTCGCTGCCGATCCCAGATTCCGGAATCGTCATGGAAGTCGGCGAGAAGATCTCGCTACGCCAGACACTGGTATCCAACATCTTGTTGAACCTCTTCTTTCCATTGCTCGTCTTGGTACCGGTGATCGGCTTCTTGATCTGGCTCGGCATCAATAGCGGCCTGCGCACCATCCATGGACTGGTCCACCAGATTCGAACCCGTTCCCCCGACGACCTTTCAGAAATACCGGTCGGCGATCTGCCTAGAGATCTCTTGCCGCTCGGCCGTTCAATCAATCAGCTTCTCGGCAAGCTCGGGCGCTCGCTGACGCTGGAAAGGCGCTTTTCGGATCTCGCCGCCCATCAACTGCGTACGCCGCAAGCAAGCATCAAACTACTCTTGCAGATGTTAGATGGCACCGACGACGAACACGAGCGCAAGGCGATCATTGCCGATCTGGTCACCAGCAACAACCGGGCAACCCATCTGATTGAGCAATTGCTGCGCCTTGCGAGGGTAAGCCATCATCCCTTAAATCCGATGCCTGTTCGTCTCTACCATCTGATGGCATCGACGCTCGCGGAAGTCGGCAACTTTATCACCAGCCGCAAGCTCGATGTCTCTTTGGTCGGTCCTGAATCGGCTGAGGTGAGGACGGACGCATCGCTGCTGCAGATGATGGTCGGCAACCTCCTGGACAACGCGATAAAGTACACCCCACCCAGCGGTCGGATCGAGGTGGTTCTCGCCCCGGAGGCTGACTTCTGGCTGATTTCAATCAGTGACAGCGGACAGGGAATTCCGCCCGATGAACGTGAGGCCGTCTTCAAGCGCTTCTATCGTCTGGACACCCTCAGCGCCGAGGGCGCCGGCCTCGGGCTTGCCATAGTCGCCGATACCGCGGATCGTCTTGCGGCATCGGTGAAACTTTCGACACCTGTCTGGGGACAGGGCTTACGGGTGGAGCTGCGACTGCCGAAGACCTGAACCCGGACCGATATCTCCCGTTCCCGATCGAAGCCCTGTAGAAACTGACCACGCTCTCAAAGCGCGGCGAGAATCGCAGGCATTTCAGGACGCGGCGTCCCGCATATTTCATTTTCGCATCATTTTCCCTTCAGTCCTGCCTCATCGACGCCCGGTAAACACCGCCGCAGAGAGTTCGAAAGGGCATTTGATGCAGGTCTTCTCCGATTTTGACGGCACGATTTCCATTCAGGACGTGACGGACATCGTACTGTCGAACTTTGCCGATCCCGAATGGGAAGAGATCGAAAAGCAATGGAAGGACGGCCTGATCGGATCGGCCGATTGCATGCGCCGGCAGATTGCCCTCATCCGCGCAAGCCGCGGCGACCTCGGCGCACTGCTCGATACGGTCGCGATCGACCCCGGCTTCAAGTCTTTCCTCGACGATTGCCGCCTGGCCGGCCTGCCGGTGAGCGTCGTTTCCGACGGCGTCGACCATTTCATCCGTCACGTCCTGCTGCGTAACGGCATTGCCGATCTTGCCATCATTGCCAACCGCCTTACCTGGCGCCTCGTCGACGGCCGCGAGGCCTACGCCCTGTCGCCCGCGCTCACGGCGGCCGGTTGTTCGTCGGGTTCGGGTGTCTGCAAATGCCATGTCATCTGGGGCATCGAACCACACATCTATATCGGCGACGGACGAAGCGATTTCTGCGTTGCCGGCATGGCCGATCTCGTCTTCGCCAAGGACAGGCTTGCCGATTACTGCACCGACCGTGGCATCCCCTTTATCGGCTTTGCCGACTTCACCGATCTGCGTTCCAAGCTGAAAGCAGTCCTTCCGGGCATCGCGCGCCAAGGCCGCGCGGTCCCCCAATCCCAAATCGCATGAACCAGACGAAGAGGCATATGATGAACATTGTGAATGTCGAAACCTTCACCGAAAAGTCCCCGCTGTCCGGACGGTCGGAGGCCGAGCTGCGGCTGATGGAAGAAGCCTATTGCTCGCATGGCGATACGGTCCATTACGCGGCGGAGCCGAAATTCTTCGAGGAATGCGAAGGCTCCTACCTTTATGACGCAAAGGGGACGCCATTCCTCGATCTGCAGATGTGGTATTCGGCCGTCAATTTCGGCTATCGCAACGAGAGGCTGAATGCCGCCGTCCATCGGCAGCTCGACCGGCTGCCACAGGTCGCCTCGCAATATCTGCATCGCGAGAAGGTCGAGCTTGCGACGATGATCGCGCAAGATGCCGAGCGCAAGTTCGGCCGCAAGGGGCGCGTTCATTTCAATGTCGGAGGCTCGCAGGCGGTCGAAGATTCGCTGAAGCTGGTGCGCAATTATACAGGCGGCAAAAGCCTGATGTTCGCCTTCGAAGGCGGCTATCACGGCCGCACCCTCGGCGCCTCGGCCATCACCTCCAGCTACCGGTATCGCCGCCGCTTCGGCCATTTCGGTGAACGAGCGCAATTCATCGAGTTTCCCTATCACTTCCGCGGCCCGAAGGGCATGTCGAAGGAAGAATACGGAGAGCATTGCGTGCGCAAGTTCGCGCGCCTCTTTGAAAGCGAGTATAACGGCGTCTGGGATCCCAAGGTCGGCAGCGCCGAATATGCGGCCTTCTATATCGAACCGATCCAGGGCACCGGCGGCTACGTCATCCCGCCGATGAACTTCTTCACCGAACTCAAGAAGGTCCTGGATCAGCACGGCATCTTGCTTGTCGTCGACGAGATCCAGATGGGCGTCTACCGGACCGGCAAGCTCTGGTCGATCGAACATTTCGGCGTTCAGCCCGACGTTCTCGTCTTCGGCAAGGCGATCACCAATGGGCTCAACCCGCTGTCGGGCGTCTGGGCCAGGGAGGAAATGATCAATCCGACGGTCTTCCCGCCCGGCTCCACCCATTCCACCTTCGCCAGCAACCCGATGGGCACGGCCGTTGCGCTCGAAACCATGAAGATGCTGGAGGAGGAGGATTTTGGCGCCGCGATCATGGCCAAGGGCGCCTATTTCCTCGATGGCCTGAAGCAGCTTCAAAAGCGTCATGCGATCGTCGGCGACGTCGACGGCCTCGGATTGGCTCTGAGATGCGAGATCTGCAAGGAAGACGGTTTCACGCCCGACAAGGCGACGATGGACTGGCTTTGCGACGAAGGCATGAAGGGCGACCTCCAGGTCGGCGACAAGGTCTATGGCCTCGTTCTCGATGTCGGCGGCTACCACAAAAACGTCATCACCCTGGCGCCGAACCTGCTGATCTCACGCGAAGAGATCGATCTGGCGCTGACGCTGCTCGACCACGTCTTCACCCGCGCGGCCCGGAGGTAGCACGGTGCAGCTTCTCCTCCTTCATCTCGACGATGCTTTGGAGTTGCAGCCGGACTTCGTGCGCGCCTGCACGCTTGCAGGCGCGTGCCACCATGCCGACAAGCGGGGCGGCAGCGCAATCAGATTATGGGGCAGGCAGAAGATGCTGTCCGAACTCGGCCGGGATATCTCCCGGGCGCTGCCCTCTCGAGGCCGGGGACCGCAGCTTGCCTTCATGGGCTCGGGCGATTTCCATCATGTGACCGCTCTGCTTCTCGATATGGCCCTCGAACGGCGGCCGGTTTCGACCACTCTCGTTCATTTCGACAATCACCCGGACTGGGTGAATTTCGAGGGCGGCATGCATTGCGGCTCGTGGATCAACAGCGCCCTGTCGAACCCGAGGATAGACAAGGTCGTCACCGTCGGCGTCTGCAGCAGCGATCTGCGCAACCCCGAACGCAAGGGAGCCAATCTGCGGTGGCTGAGGGAAGGCAAGCTGGAGCTTTTCCCTTACGAGCATCCGCCAAGCCGCGTCTCTGCCGAATATGGCAGCGGCGCCAGCTACCGGCAGGACGGGCGCGCCCTGTACTGGAATTCCATCTCCGAGATCGGCGAAGAGAATTTCATCGACCTGATCCTCAGCCGCATCGGCACCGAGGCGGTCTATTTCACGATCGACAAGGACGTGCTTGCCGCCGATGACGCCGTGACCAACTGGGATCAGGGTCGCATGCGCCTGCCCTATCTGATGGCACTGATCAGCGAGATCGGCAGCCGCCATCGCGTCGTCGGCGCCGACGTCATCGGCGATTATTCGGTGCCGAGTTACGCGGGCGGCCTCAAGACCCGGCTGCTGAAGCAGGCGGAAATCTTCATCGATCAGCCGCGGCTGCGGCAGGCGGCGGATGCCGTGCGCAACATCAACAGCGCCGCAAATCACGCGTTGCTGGAAGTCCTGGCGGAATCGATGGAATGACCGGCGGCCTCACCTTGCCGATGTTCGGCCTGATCCTGTTCTGCGTGGTCGCCGAAACCGCCCGCGAGGTCTGCTTCAAGCAGGCGGCCAGCGACAGCGCCATTCTGGCAACCCTGGCCAAGCCTCTGACCTGGCTCGGCATCGCCTTCTGGGCGATCGAATTGCTTGCCTGGACGGCCGTGCTCACCCGCGTGCCGCTGACCATCGCCTTTCCTCTGATGGCGCTCAGCTATGTCGGAACCGTCGTCGCCGGTGCCGCCGTCTTCAAGGAAAATATCAACCTTCGCCACGCGGCGGGCGTGTTTCTCATTACCGCCGGCGTGGCCTGCGTGGGAGCAACCGGACTATGAAAATCTTTGCTCATACCAGATGGGATGTCGCCCCCGTGCTTGCGGCCTTTGCGCATCTTGTCTTTGACGTCTACCTGATCGTCGGCTTTGAAAGCCGGCCGCTCTGGGTCTCCGCGATCCTGGGTTGCCTTTATGCCGTATCGATATCCTGGAACATCAACAGCATCTCGCACAATTTCATCCACACGCCCTATTTCAAGCCACGCTGGATGAATTACGGCTTCAGCCTGCTGGAATCGGTGGCGATCGGTTTTTCTCAGACCTATTACCACTGGGTGCACATGCGCCATCATTCCGGCAACAGCGACCGGCCAGATGAGAACGGCGGTACGATCGATCTCCTGTCGATCTATCGCTATGGCCGCAACGGCGAGCCGGAGAATGTCTGGTCCTACACGCTGAAAAGCTTCTTCCGTGACAGTCTCGGCGATATTCACAAGGCCATCGCCAAGAACCGTCCTTTCGACGCCGCGTGGGGCCGTTTCGAACTGCTTGCCTTCCTCGGCCTTGCGGCGATAGCGCTGATCTACGATTGGAAAGCCGTGCTGTTCTTCGTGCCGTTTTACTACGCCGGCAACTGCCTGTCGTCGCTCAACGGCTATTACGAGCACCTGCATGGCGATCCGGACGAACCGATTGCGTGGGGCGTGAGCAGCCACAAGTCGTTCTACAACTGGCTTTGGTTCGGCAATGGCTATCATGCCGAACATCATTACCGGCCGCGCACCCACTGGACGAGGCTTGCGGCACTGCACGAACAGATCAGGGAAGACCAGGAAAAGGCAGGCACGCATGTGATCAGCACCTGCCATGCCCTGGGCTTCATGGCTCCGGAAAACCGCGAGATGGAGCTTCGGCATGAGGTCTGAGCAGTTGAGCTTCTTCCTGCCGGGAACGAACGGCAAAGGTGTGCTGCTGATCCACGGCTTGACTGGCGCCCCGGCCGAAATGAAGCTCGTGGCGCGCCGACTCAACCGGCGCGGCTACAGCGTTTACGCGCCGTTGCTGGCCGGTCATGGCGAAGACATCAGGACGCTGCGCCGCACGCGGTGGGAAGACTGGTTGGCAAGCGTTGTGCGCGGATCCGAATTCCTGGCAGAGCGCACGCAAGCGGTTTTTGCCGCCGGCATCTGCGTCGGCGGCAAGCTGTCATTGCTGGCCGCCAAGCACCGGCCGGACCTGATCAAGGCTGTCGCTATCTACTCGCCCTGCTTCCACTACGACGGCTGGGATGTTCCGCGACATTATACGATGCTGTCGCCGCATATCGGCTGGCTGTCGCGGGTGCCCTTTCTCGACCGGCTCAATTTCAGAGAAAATCAGTCGCTCGGCATCAAGGATGATCGCAGGCGCCGCCTGGTCGAGGACATGGCGGGCGAAGGCATGCTCGACAAATTTCCCGGCCGCGGCATCGTCGAGATGTATCGATTGGGCAAGGCGCTTCGCGGAACCCTGCCTGAGATTCAGACGCCAACGCTGATCCTCCACGCCGAAGAGGACGATCTCAGCAACCCCCGGCATGCGCTTTATATATCCGATCACATCGGCGGGCCGCATGAACTCAAGTGGATCAAGGACAGCTACCACATGATCCATCTCGACCAGCATCGACAGGTCGCGGAATTCACGGCCAATTTTTTTGAGGCAGGCCATGCTGAAACTCGCTTATAGACAATTTCCCGCAGAAGACGGCGAGCCGGTCGCACAGGTCTACGACACGATCCGCGCCATCGGCCGCGAAGCGTGGAATGCCTGTTACCGCGGCCAGGTCGAAGATTATGATTGCCTGCTTGCGATCGAAGACGCCGGCATCGGCGAATTCGATTGGCGCTACATTACGATCGCCGAGAACGGAAGGATCAGCGCCGCCATGCCGGTGTTTCTGTGCCCCTATCCGCTGGACACGACACTAGAAGAGGGTTTAGCGCGCCGGCTGATCCGCCGCGTGCGACAACACGTTTCAGGCTTCCTGGTGCTGCGGCTTGCCTGCCTTGGCTCGCCGTGCACCGAAAACGGCGTCATAGGCTTTCATGCCGAGGTGCCGGAGGACCGTCGTGAGGCGCTGTTCGGCGAACTGCTCGACGCCTTCGAAAGGCTTGCGGCTCGGGAAGGCTGCGCGCTGATGGGGATCAAGGATGTTCCCGCGCCGGTCGCCCTGGAATTCGGCGCCGTGCTTTCGGAGCGGCGCTATGCCCCAATCTGCGGCCTGCCATCCGCCTGGCTCGATATCGATTTTCGGACGATCGACGAATACATGGCCCGGCTGTCTGCGGGCACGCGCAAGGACATGCGGCGCAAGATCAAGTCCTTCGACGCCGTCAGGGTCGAATTCAGAACGGATGTGGGTGACGTGCTGCCGCGGATCATGGCGCTCTACCACGATACGCGCAATCGCAGCGAATGGCAGTTCGAAGAGCTGACGCCCGCTTATTTCGAGGGGATACTGACCCATATGCGCGGCCGTTCGTTCTGCGTCCTCTATCTTGTCGAGGACGAGCTGCTGGCTGCCAATCTCATCGTTCATGATGATCGCGTCGCGATCGACAAGTTCTTCTGCATGGATGGCGAACAGGGACGGCCGTACAATCTCTATTTCCTGAGCTGGTTCACCAATCTGCGTTACTGCCTCGATAGTGGTCTCAGCCGTTACCAGAGCGGCCAGGCATATTATGAAAACAAGGTGCGGCTTGGCAGCCAGCTGGCGGCCAACACCATGTTTTTCCGCCACCGAAATCCTGTGCTGCAGACATTGCTGCGGCTGGTCTCTCCGCTTTTTTCCGCGGAGCAGGCCAAGTGATGACGTCGATGCGCCTGACATGGCTCGCCGTGCCTGTCCTCAACACGCTGTTTCAGATTTTCATGAAGCTCGGCGCGATGCAGTTGAACCGTGCCGAGGGGGGGACCTTGCTGCACGACGCGCTTGCCTCGCACTGGATCCTGGCAGCCCTCGTCGTCGAGGTCGTCTGCTTCTTCGTCTGGATGACGGTGCTCGCCGAACTCGACCTCAGCCGGGCCTTCCCGCTCTCGGGTATCAGCTATGTCCTAATCATTGCAAGCGGCTGGTTGATATTCGGCGAGCCGATCGTCGCACTCCAGATCGTCGGCAGCGGCCTGATCCTTGCCGGCGTCTGGCTGATCGCCGGCGCATCGGAGGCGACGCACGCGGTCGATGAGCCTGGCAGCGTGCACGCCCTGCGCCGCGCGCATCCTGGCGAGGATCGGTGATGGCGCAAGCACAAGGCTTCATCCTCCATAGGATCGGTGCTGCGGCCGCGGCTTTCACCAACTGGATCATGGCGCGGGCGCTTTCGCTCATCGTCACGCACGGCTCCCTCGACGTTACCATGTCCAATGGCCGCCTGCTCTCCTTTGGTGACGCATCCGGTGAGCGGGTGCATGTGCGCTTTGCCGATCTCGCTGCGCAATGGGCCTTCCTGATCGATGCCGATATGCGGCTCGGCGAACTCTACATGGACCGCCGCTTTCTCGTCGAACATGGTTCACTTTTCGACTTCCTGGCGATGATGCTGCGTGAGGCCCAGAACGCCAAGCATCCGCTCATCGCCCGGCTGATCGATCATGCGCGCACCTGGCTACGCATCTTCCGCCATCGCAATCTGCCGGCCCGCTCCAAGGCCAATGTCGCCCACCACTACGATCTGGATGGCCGGCTCTACGAACTCTTCCTCGATCGGGACCGGCAATATTCCTGCGCCTATTTCGACAGCCCCGACCAGTCGCTCGATGCGGCGCAGCGCGCCAAGAAGCGGCATCTCGCCGCGAAATTGCGGCTTGAGCCCGGCAAGAGCGTGCTCGATATTGGTTGCGGCTGGGGTGGGCTGGCCCTGCATATGGCAAGGCATGTGCCGCGCGGGCATGTGCTCGGCATCACCCTGTCGGAAGAGCAGCATGACTACGCCCAGAAGCGGCTTGCCGAACACGAGCGGATGGAGGCGGATATCCGGTTTGCCCTTCAGGACTATCGCAGCTTGAGCGGACGGTTCGACCGGATCGTGTCGGTCGGCATGTTCGAGCATGTCGGCCTGGCATCCTATCGCGCCTTTTTCGACACATGTGCGGATCTGCTGGAAGATGACGGCATTATGGTTTTGCACACGATCGGCTGCTCTGCGACACCCGGGTTCACCACGCCTTGGCTCGACAGATATATATTCCCCGGCGGCTACATTCCCGCGCTGTCGGAGATCCTTCCCGAAATTGAAAAAGCCGGTCTTCAGGTTACCGATATCGAGGTCCTGCGCCTGCACTATGCCTGGACGCTGGCACATTGGCGAAAGCGCTTCCTGGCGCGCTGGCAAGAGGCTGCCGCACTTTACGACGAACGCTTCTGCCGCATGTGGGAATTCTACCTTGCATGCGCCGAAGCCGCATTCCGCTACGAGGATCTGGTGGTTTTTCAGATCCAGTTAAGCAAGCGCAACGACGTCATTCCCGTGACGCGGGACTATATCGGCCAGCATGAGAAAGCGGCAGCGCAAAGCTCAAAAGCCTATCTGGAAGGAGCGATTGAGCGTGATACCGATGACGTTCTGATCGGCTGAGCCAAGTCTTGAGGTTATCGGGCTGTCGGCCGCATCGCCTACCAGGCGGCTATATTTGTCGTAGGCCTGCACGCTCCAGGCCGATGAGAGCGTATAGGTGGCGGCCACCGTGAATCCGATGGATTTGAGACCGCCATTCGCGTCAAACGCCTCGACGCGACCACTGTTGGCGGCTTCCTCTGCGGAAACCGCGAAATTGTTGCGTATATAGGTGCGGTTTGCCAGAGACAGGCGCGGACCGGCAGACAGCAGCCAGCGATCGCCGACGGGCTGGAACCAATCGAGATAAAGATCTGCAAGCGCACCGTCGCCGCCCCACAACGCTTGACGTGTTTCCGCCCGAACACGCAGGCGATCCTCTATCGGCCAGTACTGCGCAAAGACGCCGGCGTCCAGATTCCACTGGACCGAATGCAAACCCTGCAGTTCGGATTCGTCGAATGCCGATCGTCCACCTCTCAGGCCGACGACGGGGCCGATTTCGACGCCGCCGATATCGAAGAGCCCGTAGTCGATATTATCATCCGGCGCGCTGTATTCAGGCGCCTCGCCAAGTCGGCGAAAATCGAAAGACGGCATGCCGCTGAAGGAAAGATGCTTCGATCCTTCATAGGAGGGACCGTATTCCACGGATCCGCCAAGCGTTATGATCCACTGATTATCGGAGGATTTTGCATTCTGGCTCAAGGCCGAATGAGAGCCCAGGAATATCAGCGGCAACGATAGCGCCGCCGCGCGGAATAATGCCGTATCCGATGAGACCATATACGCCCTGCTCCGCACCTCGAACGTCAGCGAACGATCCCACTTTCGCAGGCGGCGCCGTTGCAGTCTTTTAAAACAATTTCCTATTCTAGCCAACTGCCTTGGGGCATGCAGACAGGGCAATCGGGTGAATTAACAGGTGACAATGGGCTGAAAAGCTGAATCTGTCGGCATCCTCTAATTGGTGGGAGGATGAAGTCGATGGACGATGTGGCTTGCGATCTCGATGCCGTCGCCGAGACGGTTGTTTTTCTGAGCTATTTCGATGACCTGCATGATGGCCGGCAAATCGCGAAGGTGAAATACCCGCTCGCGGAAGTGTTGCTGCTGTGTCTGTTGGCGGTGATCGCCGGGGCGGAAACCATCACCGATATCGCCCGCTTCGGCGACAAGAAGCTCGCACTGTTGCGCCGGTTCCGCCCGTTTCGCGAGGGCACGCCGGCCCATGATCATCTGGGCGATATCCTCACCACCCTGGATGCCGAGCATTTTCAACGCTGTTTCGTGGCTTGGGTCGCCTCTCTGATTGGCGTTCCGGAAGGCGTCGTCGCCATCGATGGCAAGACCGTTCGCCGCTCGAAGGGGGTAGACAAGGACGCCATCCACATGGTGTCGGCCTTTGCCGCCCTCCAGCGTCTGGTGATGGGTCAGGTCAAGGTGGCGGACAAGGCCCAACGAGATCGTCGCCATCCCCAAGCTGCTGGACATGCTGGCCATTGAGGGCGCCGTCGTGACCATCGACGCCATGGGCTGCCAACGGGCCATCGCCCAGAAGGTCGTGGACCAGAAGGCCGACTACATTTTCGCCCTCAAAGGCAATCAGGGTACCCTGCGCGATGATGTCGAACTCTTTGCCACAGAACAAAAATCCAAGTCTTTCCAAGACACGACCGTCAGCCGCCATCGCACGGTCGATTGCGATCACGGACGCATCGAAACGAGGGACATCACCGTCATCCACGACGTCGAGTGGCTTCAAAAGGATCATCGGTGGCCCGCCCTGAACAGCGTCGTCATGGTTGAGAGCATCCGCGAAACCGGCAACAAGAGCGAGCGCGAGACTCGCTTCTACATTACCTCGCTGGTGCTCGTCGCCAGCCTGATCGGCCCCCTTGTATCTGCACGTTAGAGATTTTGGGTTCTGTCGCAAATTTTTAGCAAGGTCGCAGAACCAGCTGACGCTGGACACACCTACGCAGCGAGTGAAGCGAATTGCTGAAATGGCGATTGGCCACTGGGTGAAAATTGGCCCTTGCGGATCATGTGCGCCACTTCGATACCATCCAGTGTCGCTGACGCAGACTGAAAGGATTTGAAGCCTTTCATCGGGCCGGTCAGCTTCTTGATGAACCGGTGGTCCTGCTCAATCATGTTGTTGAGGTATTTGACCTGCAGGATCTCGATCAGCCAGAACCATCCCTGCAACAGCAGTAGCCAGTTGATGTTTTGCAATCCTGCCAGGTTGGCACCGCTCTTATCGATGACGACCTTTTCAGGCCAGCCATTGTTCTTGATCGTGCGGGCGAAGAAAGCGCTGGCCGCAGCCTCATCGCGATGCTCAGACAGCATGAAATCAAGGGTTCTGCCGAATTTATCGACAGCCCGATAGAAATAGGTCCACTTGCCTTTGACCTGAATATAGGTCTCGTCCATCCGCCAGGAGCTGCTGGTTGCGGATTTCCGGCGACGAGCCCGGCAGGCGAGAAGCGGCGAATACTTCACCACCCATCTGTTCAGCGTCGCGTGGTCAACGGTAACGCCGCGCTCGGCCAAGATCTCTTCCAGATCACGATAGGAGACTGCATATCGGACGTAGAAAAATACCGCGTATAGAATAACCTCTTTCGGGTAATGGCTGCCTTTGAAATCGACCATGATCTGGAACTCAACCTGCCTGCTCATCTTCAACCCAGATCTATGGCATCACCAACCTGGCGGCAAATGTGCTGAGAAATTTGCGACAGAACCAGTCGCCCCACCGATCGTCGATACCGGTCTTGGCGGCGACAAGCGCAGCGAGGGGACGGCTAACAATATGATGGTCACTCCCGAAGCGTTCGCAACCGAAGCGCTGGCCCAACTGGAGGCTGGCAATGACGAGGTTCTTGTCGGGGTTTCTGTTCAGACGCGCAAATTGGGTGAAGCCATGTTCGAGCGCATGAACAGCCGCTCCTGATACATGATGCGGATTGTCGCGATCAATCGCGGCAATGCCGAGTGCACATGCCTTTCGGGTCGATATCGCATTCGGATAGAAGGCAGCACGCGCACGTCGGGGAGGTGATGAGTGTGACTATTCTGGCAGTCGGAGCGGCCGGCGACCTGGCGGGGCTCGTGATCCCCGCGCTCGTCGATCGCGGTGCACTGGTTCGCGGCCTGGTTCGCAAACCGGAGCAGGTTCAAACCGCAAAAGATCGCGGCGCTCATGAGGTGGCCGCAGGGATCTCTCTAACCCAAAAAGCCTTGATGCGGCTTTGCAAGGCGTGAGCGGTGTCTTCTACATCGGCCCTGTGTTCGAGCCGAATGAAGTCCAATTTGGACTAAACATGATCGCGGCGGCTCAGCGCGCTGGCGTGCGCAAGTTCGTGTTCTCGTCGGTGATCCACCCGATCCTTAGCCTGCCCAACCATGCGGCTAAGACGCCGGTCGAGAACGAACTGATCAACTCGGATCTCGATTACACGATACTTCCCATGCGTGTAGTTTCAGAACTACGCGCCCCTTCATGGGAACGGATCGTCGAGACCAGTTGCCTGGCTGAGCCGTGGTCAGCCGAGACCCGTTTCAGCCGCGTGGATTACCGGGACGTCGCGGAGGTTGCCGCCATCGCGCTCACCGAAGATCGCCTGGCCTATGGAACTTTTCGAGCTGTGTGCGCCTGATATCATGAACCGCAACGATGTGGCGGCGCTCATTGGTCAAGTTATGAGAAGGAAGATCAGGGGCAACGGTCGATCGGGCAAAGAATTCCACCCCGAAACTGAACCGGCTCAGTTCCGGATGGAAATCAACCGAACGACCTGAGCCGGTAACGCGGCAATAGTTCGCGCTTCATGTTCAGGTCGTCGACGAGGCCGTCTCCTGCAGATGGCGCCTGCGCCAGGCAGCGGGCGCCTCGCCGGTACGCTTGCGGAAGAAGCGAGTGAAATAGGCCGGATCCTCGACACCGATTTCGCGCCCAATGTCTTCCACCGATCGGACGGTGAACATCAGAAGACGCTTCGCCTCCAGCAGCCGCCGCTCCAGCAGCAACTCCTTGACGGACAATCCGAAGACTTCGCGGGCCGCCTTGTCGAGCAGATGTGGCGTGGTCGCAAGCTCATTCACGTAGGCCCTGACAGGCCAATCCTCCTTGTAGTGAAGGTCGATGACACGGCGTAGCGCAAGACCGAGTGAGACCGTCGTCGAGGTGGACGGCAACGCCACGCGACCGCCGATGCGGCCCATCAGTGACAGCACGACGCCGATCAGACCACACAGCACCTTCTCGTCTTCCGTACCGCGATCACGATAATCTTCGGCAATCATGTCGAGGAGTGTGCCGAGCTTCGACCATACCGGGTCCGACGGCTGGCCGGCCAGGAAGGTCGGCACGTCGAGATTGAGCGCGACCTGCGGCACGATCGCCTTCAGCATGTCGTCCGAGATCGACACGACAATCGCGTCGGACTGTTCGTCGACATCGAAACCATGCACCACGTTGCTCGGCACGAAGCTCACGGCGGGAGCGGAAAAATTCCAAGTCTCCTCTTCGATCCGATAGGCTCCGCCACCTTGAAACCAGTAAGTGATCTGCCCCATCAGCGGATGTTTGTGCGGCGAAACATGTCCGAAATGCAGGGTTTTTCGCTCCATCACTGTTTCGACATGCAGGAATCCCACATCGAGCGAGCGGCTCGGCTCGCCATAGACGAAAAAAATCGGAACGTCGCTTCGTGTCGCCATGCCGGAAAAAGTACCAGCGAATTCCCTTCTTTGTCCATGGTCTATCCGCGGCTCCCGTTTTAGCTTCTGACAATATTCCAAGGGAGGAACCTGAGATGCGAGCTGAAGACCACCGCGGCGACAAGACCCGTCCGTTTACCGGCGCCGAATATCTCGCCAGCCTGCGCGACGGTCGCGAGGTCTATATCAACGGCGAGCGCATCGCCGACGTCACCAGCCATCCGTCGATGCGTAATTCCGCGCGTTCGATCGCGCGGATGTATGATGCGCTGCATAACGAAAAGACCAAAGACCGGCTGACATCGCCGACCGATACCGGCAATGGCGGCTATACCCACAAATATTTCCGGGTGGCGAAATCTTCAGCTGAGCTCGTCGCCCAGCAGGGCGCCATCGCCGATTGGGCTCGCATGTCCTATGGCTGGATGGGCCGCACCGCCGATTACAAGGCGGCGCTGATGAACACGCTCGGTGCCAATGCCGACTGGTATGGGCCGTTCAAGGACAATGCACTCGCCTGGCACAAACGCGCGCAGGAAGCAGCGCTGTTCATGAACCACGCGATCGTCAATCCGCCGATCGACCGGCACAAGCAGGCCGATGCCGTCAAGGATGTCTTCGTCCACATCACCAAGGAAACCGATGCCGGCATCTACGTGTCCGGCGCCAAGGTGGTCGCCACGTCCTCGGCGCTGACGCATTACAACTTTCTCGCCCAAAGCTCGGCGACGGTGACGGAAGACCCCTCGCTCTCGGTCATGTTCATCGTTCCGATGAATGCGCCCGGGATCAAGATGTTCTGCCGCGTCTCCTACGAGCAGACCGCCAACACGATCGGCCAGCCCTTCGACTATCCCTTGTCCTCCCGCTTTGACGAGAACGATGCAATCCTGGTGCTCGACAACGTCTTCGTCCCCTGGGAGGACGTGCTGGTCCTGCGCGATGCGGCCAAGATCCTGTCCTTCCATCCGGCCTCCGGCTTCATGCACGGCTATTGCTTCCAAGGCTGCACGCGCTTTGCCGTCAAGCTTGACTTTATGGCGGGGCTGCTTGCAAAGGCACTGCGGGCCACCGGCGGTGATGCCTTCCGCGGCAATCAGGCGGCGCTCGGCGAGGTCATTGCGCTGCGCCACATGTTCTGGTCCTTTTCCAACGCCATGGCCCACAATCCGCAACCATGGGCGAACGGCGCCGTGCTGCCCAACATGGAAGCGGCGCTTTCCTACCGCACCTTCATGTCGGAGGCCTATCCGCGCGTCATCGAGACGGTGCGCAAGGTCGTAGCCTCGGGGCTGATCTATCTCCCCTCCTCCACCAAGGATTTCGGCAATCCCGAGATCGACCGCTATCTCGCCCAATATGTGCGCGGTTCCAACGACATGGGCCATATCGAGCGCATCAAGATCATGAAACTGCTTTGGGATGCGACCGGCACCGAATTCGGTGGGCGTCACGCGCTCTACGAACTTAACTATGCCGGCGCGCCTGAGGAAGTTCGGCTGCAGGTGCTGAAGGGCGCCGAGCGCGGCGGACGGCTGAAGGAGATGGAAGCGCTCGTCGACCAATGCATGAGCGACTACGACGAAAATGGCTGGACCAGCGACACCTGGCTGCCGCCGCTCGATGCAGCGTCTCCCGTGCGTAACGCGGCCGAATGAGGCGACGACCATGGAGGAGCAAGTCTCGAAAACCGAGTTCCGCAATGCGATGGCCAGGGTCTGCGCCCCGGTCAACGTCATCACCACCAACGGACCCGCCGGGCGCGGCGGGTTCACCGCCACCGCCATGTGCAGCGTCACCGACGAACCGCCGACACTGCTCGTTTGCATGAACGGTCGCTCAGCCCAATGCGGCGTCTTTCTCGAAAACCACCGCTTTTGCGTCAACGTACTCGCAGATGATCACCAGGAGCTGGCCGGCTATTTCGCCGGCCGCCAGGCGGATATGGCGGCCCGGTATGCCGCGGCGGAATGGGTCGATATGCCATCGGGAACCCAGGCACTGGCCGGCGCCATGGTCTCCTTCGACTGCCGGCTCGCCGAGGCGCGCCTGGTCGGCACGCACCATATCTTCATCGGCCAGGTCATTGGCATTCGCTCGCGGGCGGATGGCAATGCACTGCTTTACTTCGACCGCAACTATATCAACGTGCCGACGCAGGTGGGCAGTTTCGGTGGCTAGTGCATCGGGCCGATGCCTGGCGTCAAAGTGGTACAGCGCCTGAAAAAACTCCTGCGCTGTACCACCTATCGCAGCGTGACGTTCGATGTCGAGGGAGCGCTGAATTCCCAGCCGCGAATCTGCACCGGGCCGTCATCACGGAGCGCGATCTCCGGCGGTTTGTCGATCAGATAGGGGGACGCCGAAGTGATCTACTGCCGGGCAAACCAGCGCCCTGCACAAAAGTGATGGCCGAAGCCGAAGGCCGCGTGACTTCCCTCGTACGGTGAATGTCGAAGCGTCCCGGATCCGTGAACCGCTCTCGCAATACGAGGCCGAGGCGAGCACGGCGGCGACCGGTTGATTGGCGGGATCGTCACGCCACCGATTTCGACGGCCTGTGTCGTCTGTCGCGTCTGCGTAGCGATCGGCGTGATCCAGCGCAAGGCTTCGTCGACGGAGCGCGGAAGAAGCGCATCGAGATCGCCCTTCACTTCCGCGAACTGATCCGGGTTCTGCAAAGGGCCTGCCATGATCGAACCCGCTCCGTGGCCAGGCTCCTGCATGCCGCCGAGCTGCACGATTTTGAGTGTCGGCAGCACGAATTCTATGGTGCGAGTCTGGTCCTCGGGCATGCGGTCATGCAGCATAAGCGACAAGGCGGAATCGTCCGGCTCTTCGATGAGCTTCTGCATCACGGGCGTCACGGTGATTTCGGTGCTGACTGCTGGCCGAAATTCCTGTTTTAGAGCTGGATCCACGCGGTTTTCAGATCGACATATTTGTCCAGCGCATGCAACGATTTGTCATGACCATTGCCCGATTGCTTGACGCCGCCGAGCGGAACGCTGTTGTCTGACCCGCCATAGGTATTGACATGCACGACGCCGGCGCGGATTCCGCGCACCATCCGGTGGGCGCGCGACAGGTTCGACGTCCAGACGGCGGAGGCCAGGCCGTATTCCGTGGCGTTGGCGATCTGCAGGGCTTGCGCCTCCGTCTCGAACGGAATGACCGACAGGATCGGCCCGAAGACCTCCTCACGGGCAAGCGCCATCGATGGCGTCACGTCGAAGACCGCCGGCCGCATGTAATAGCCGCCCGTCTCCTCCAGGATGCGGGCGCCGCCGGTGCGCAGCAGAGCGCCCTCCGACACGGCCTGGGCGACATGGCCGAGGTCTTTCTGCAACTGGATCTCGCTTGAGATAGCGCCCGCTTCGGTGGAAAGCTGCAGCGGGTCTCCGACCCTCATGGAGGCGGCAATGCCGGCGACCTTTTCCGAAAATTCCTCGTGGATCGATTTTTCCACAAGCAGGCGGGAGCCCGCGACGCAGACCTGGCCGGAATTGCGGAAGATGCCGTAGGCCGACACCGTGGCCGCCTGATCGAGATCCGGCGCATCGGCAAAGACTATGTTCGGAGATTTGCCCCCGAGTTCGAGATAAACGCGCTTCAGGTTGGAGTGCGCCGAATATTCCAGCAGCCGGCGCCCGACCGGGCCTGAACCGGTAAAGGCCAGCACATCGATATCCATGTGCAGCCCGAGTGCTTCGCCGCTGACGGCGCCGCGCCCGGTGACGACGTTGAGCACGCCATCCGGCAATCCCGCCTCTGCGCAAAGTTCGGCGAGCCGCAACAGCGTCAGCGACGCGCCCTCGGCCGGCTTCAGGACCACGGAATTGCCGGCCACTAGTGCCGGTGCAATTTTCCAGGCGCCGATCATCATCGGGAAATTCCACGGCACGATGGCGGCGACGACGCCCACCGGCACGCGGTGAACGAGACCGAGAATATTGTCGACCGTCGGAGCGATCTCGCCATAGACCTTGTCGATCGCCTCGGCATAGTAGCGGAAGGTGCCGGCGGCACTGCCCGGCTCGGCCTTCAGCGCCATGGAGATTTCCGTGCCGTTGTCGCGCACGCCGAGCACGGCGAGTTCGAGCGCGCTCTTCTCGATCAATTCGGCAATCTTCAGCAGCACTTTCTTGCGCTCAGCAGGTGCTGCCTTCGACCAACTGCCCTTTTCGAAGGCACGCCGCGCTGCCTTGACGGCGAGATCGACATCGTCGGCGCCGGCATCGGCGATCGTCGTCAACCGGGTTCCGTCGATCGGCGAGATGACATCCATCGCAGCACCGCTGACAGGCGGTCGCCATGCGCCGCCGATGAACAGCGACCGAGGTGCAATGTCGAGCATCCGGAGTTGATTGATCTTGTCCTGCATCTCAATCCTCGCAAAATTAAAGCATGTCGCGCAAAACTGTGCAGCGATTTTGCGCGCGTTAGATCGGCGGGCGATGCGCCCCGCCCGCCAATCTAACCAGTTTCATCAGGCTTCCTGGCCCGCGCCGAGACGTCCGAAGCTCACTGAATCCGCCGATCTCAACCGCGCGGCAGCCATGAAGCCGATGATCGCTGCGATCAGCACGAGACCCGGAAGGAAGACGGCCAGAACGCCGCTCGCTCCGGCAATGCTGCCGAAATAGATGGTGATATAGACCACCAGCGCCATCAGGATTACGCCTGTCACAACCGGGAGCACCTTGGTCACCAGCATATTGTTTTCGAGACCTGGATTGCGGCCGAAGAAGGCAACGATCGCAAATGCGGTAAACGCCATCAGCAGGATGATTGCCAGCGTGCCGACATTGGTGAGCCAGGAAAACAGCGCCAGCACCGGATCCTGCCCGGTGAAGGCAAAGAGAGCGACGACGACAGCCGCAATGACTGTCTGGATCACTGAGCCGACATGCGGGCTCTGGAATACCGGATGGGTGACGCCGACAGACTTCGGCAGCAAGCCTTCGCGGCCGGCGACATACATGTAGCGGGCAACGCCGTTGTGGAAGGCAAGCACGCCGGCAAACAGGCTGGTGACAAACAGGATGTTCATGACCACGACAATCCAGTGGCCGACATAGCGCTCGGCGAGGCCGAACAGGAACGTCGTCGGATCGGCAAGGCCCTGCAGTTCGGGAACAAGCTTGTCGGCGCCGCTGCCGGCCACCATCAGCCAGGAGGTCAGCATGTAGAAGAGGCCGATGATCAGCACGGAAATATAGGTCGCACGCGGCACGGTCTTGTGCGGCTCGCGGGCTTCCTCGCTGTAGATAGTGGTGGCTTCGAAGCCGATGAAGGCGGCAAAGCAGAAAAGGATGCCGATTGCCGGCGTGCCGCTCATGAACGCAGCTGGCGTGAAGGGGGTGGCCGAAAGGCCGCTGTCGCCGCCCTTCAAGAAGATCGCCGCATCGATGACCAGGACGACCAGATATTCGAGAATGACGAGAACGGTCAGAACTTTGGCCGAGAGATCGACACGGCGATAGCCGAAGACGGCCACGATCGCGATACCGATAAAGGTCCAGACCCACCAGGGCAATTGCAGGCCGAGGCCGGCGAAGAGGCCCGAGGTTGCTGCGCCGAACAGGCCGAAGACGCCGATCTGCATCGCATTATAGGCCAGGATGGCGATCAACGCCGCTGCTCCTCCCATCATGCCGCCCAGACCTTGGGCCGTGTAGGCATAGAATGCGCCGGCATTGCGGATGTGCCGGGCCATGGCGACGTAGCCGACGGCAAAGAGCAGCAGGATCAGCGTGACCAGCAGAAAAGTGAGCGGAATGCCCGGTCCATTGCCAAGCATCATCGACAGCGGCACGCCGCCGGCAACCGCCGTCAGAGGGGCTGCGGCCGAAACCACCAGGAAGGTCACGGCACCGACGCCGAGGCTGTTCTTGCGCAGCTGGTTCTCAGCCGTGCCTTGCGAGTTTTGCGTATTCATCTGCCTTCGTTCCCCTTGTTAAGAACATCCGATAATCCCTGCGATTGCGCGCAGGCGACCTCCACCAGAACCGGACTGACAAACGGGCGCTTATGCTTTTGTTGATTTTACCGCCGTCAGCGCTTATGGTTCATTATTTGAACCGCAGCTTCAAATATAGACTTGCAAACAATCCCTGCGTCTGTCAAGTTATTTCGCATGTTAAGTATCTTGGGTCGCCGCCATCGTGCCGCGGCGCAGGGTCTGCGGCCTGATTTGACCGATGGCGCCGAGCCGACGCGGGGAAACCTGGGCATGACCCGACCCAAGAGGAGGAACGATGAGCACGATCGGAAAGGCGCTTTCATTGCTGGATACGCTGTCGCGACTGGATAAGGAGGCGGGTCTGACGGACATCGCCCGCCTGTGCGCGCTCGACAAGGCGACGACCCGCCGCTTTCTGGTGGAATTGGAAAAACACGGTTTCGTCGAGCAGGATCCCGATACCCGCCGCTATCGGATCGGATCGGCGCCGGTTCGTCTCGCACGCATTCGCGAGGCCCGCTATCCGTTCCTGCGCGTTGCCATTCCCTTCATCAAGGCGCTCGCCGAAACATCGATGGAAACGGTGCATTTCTCCGAGTTCTCCGGTGGCCAGCTTTCGACCATCCACGTGGAGGATTCGCCGCGGGCTCACCGCGTCATCGTCGAAGTCGGCATCCCCCTGCCCTTTCACGCCACCGCATCCGGCCTGGCCTTCCTCGCCTTCTGCCCGCCGACGGAGATCGACGAAGCGCTTGAAAAGCCACTCGAAAAGTTCACAGACCACACCGTCGTCGATCCCGCACGGGTGCGCGATCTGCTCCAGGAGACGGCTGCGCGAGGCTTTTCCATCAGCCATCAAGGTCTCGAAGCCGGTGTCGTCAGCACGGCTGCGCCGATCCGCGCACCCGGCGGTCATCCGGTCGGCTGCGTCGCCATCGCCGCCCCGCTGGCCCGCATCACAAAGGCGGCGATCGACGAATTCGGGGCTCAGGCCATCACGGCCGCCGATGCGATTTCAGAAAAATACTACGGATCGGAAAGGCCCATGGGAACCAGTGTAAAAATCAGGAGGACGGATCGATGAGCCCTGTGGCTCCTTCGCCAAGAATACTCGTCATCGGAACCGGTGACACCAAATGCGACGAACTGCAATTCATGGCGTCCGTCATAGAAGAAGCCGGCGGCCGACCGGTCATGGTCGATGTCAGTGTTCTCGGCGACCCGCCCTACCTACCCGATTATTCCAAACATGACATCGCGCAAGCCGCCGCGACCTCGATTGCGGCGATCACCGAAAGCGGTAACGAAAACAGTGCCATGGCCGCCATGGCGAAGGGGGCGACTGCACTTGTCCGTAAGCTCTACGATCAAGGATTGGTGGACGGCATCATCGTGCTCGGCGGCTCCATGGGCACGGATCTGGCGCTTGACGTCGCAGCCGTCCTGCCGCTCGGCGTGCCGAAATTCGTGGTTTCGACCATCGCCTACTCCCATCTGATCCCGCCCGAGCGCATCGCGCCCGATCTGATGATGATCCTCTGGGCCGGCGGCCTCTACGGCCTCAACGGTATCTGCCGCTCAGTCCTGTCACAGGCCTGCGGCGCCGTTGTCGGGGCCGCCAAGCACGGAAGCAAGCCCGACTGCGAACGCCCGCTCATCGGCATGACTTCGCTCGGCTCCTCCTGCCTGAAATACATGAAGCATCTGAGGCCCGAGTTGGAAAAGCGCGGCTACGACGTCGCCGTGTTCCATTCCACCGGCATGGGCGGGCGCGCCTTCGAAGCCATTGCCTCCCAGCGCGGCTTTGCCGCCGTCTTCGATTTCTGCATCCAGGAGGTCAGCAACCATCATTACGGCACGGTGGTCACCTCGGGACCGGACAGGCTTGAAAATGCCGGCCGCGCCGGCATCCCTCAGATCGTCGCTCCGGGAGCCATCGATATGGTCGATCTGCAGGCCTGGCAGCCCCTGCCCGACATCTTTACTGACCGTCCGTATCACGCTCACAACCGGCTGATCGGATCGGTGACGACATCGCCCGAGGGACGGCGGGAAGTCGCCCGGCTGATCGGGCGAAAGCTCGAGCGCGCCGATGCGAAGGTCGCCTTCCTGCTGCCGACCGAAGGGCTGCAGGAATGGGACAAAGCCGACGAGCCGCTGCATGATCCGGAAGGGCTGACCGCCTTCCTCGACGAGATGCGCCGGGCCCTCCCAGCCTCCGTCGCCCTTCACGAGGTCGATGCCCATATCAATGCGCCGTCCTTCTCGGCCGCCGCGCTCGCCATTTTCGACAATTGGGTCGCCGAAGGCGTGATCCCGAAAGGACGGCCATGACTGCAAACCGCGCCCTCATCCTCGACTTCGGCGGCGTGGTCACCCGCACCCTGTTCGAGACGCATGACATCACAGAACGCACGCTCGGGCTTGCGAAAGGCTCGCTCGGCTGGCTCGGGCCTTTCGACACCACAACCGATCCGCTGTGGGTGGCGATGCAGAACCGCGAGATCACCGAGCGCGATTACTGGCTGAGTCGCACCAGTGAAGTCGGCGCCCTGCTCGGCGAAACCTGGACGGATATGCGGACTTTCGTGCGCCGGGCCCGTGGCGCCGAGCCCGAACTCGTGCTGCGTCCGGAAGCCCGCGACGCCATCCTGCGCGTCAAGGACGCAGGGCTGAAGCTTGCGATCCTGTCGAACGAGCTCGATCTTTTCTACGGCGTCGAGTTCCGCAAGCGCTTCCCGCTGATCGAACTCTTCGACGTCATCGTCGATGCCACCTACACCAAGATCCTGAAACCCGATCCGCGCGCTTACGAACAGGTGCTTTCCGAGCTCGGCCTGCCGCGCGAAGCCTGCGTTTTCGTGGACGACCAGAAGAAGAACATCGAAGGCGCTGAAGCCGTCGGATTGCCGCATGTGCATTTCGACGTCACCCGGCCTGCCGAAAGCTATGCCCGCGCACTTGCGATGCTGGGGCTCTGAACCGAAGGGAATAGAGATGCGTGAAACCAATTTCATAGCCGAAAACAATGCCCGTCACATGTGGCACCCGATGGCCCACCCGGCCGAAATGCAAGCGCATCCGCCGCGCATCATCAGCGCCGGCGAGGGCGTGGAGATCGTCGATATCCAGGGCAAGAAGGTGCTGGATGCGGTCGGCGGCCTCTGGAACGTCAATCTCGGCTATTCCTGCGAACCGGTGAAGAAGGCGATCCGCGACCAGCTCGACGAGCTGCCCTACTATTCGACGTTCCGCGGCACGACGAATTCGCCGCTGATCGAACTGTCCTACGAGCTTGCCGAATGGTTCCGGGAAGACGGGCTCAACCGCTCCTTCTTCACGTCGGGCGGCTCGGATTCGGTCGAAACCTGCCTCCGGCTCGCGCGGCAATATCACAAGATCAACGGCCAGCCCGAGCGCACCAAATTCGTTGCGCTGAAGAAGGGATATCACGGCACCCATTTCGGCGGGGCATCCGTCAACGGCAACCAGAATTTCCGCCGCAACTACGAGCCGCTGCTGCCGGGCGTCTTTCACCTGCCCGCACCCTTTGCCTATCGCAATCCGTTCGGTATGAGCGACGCCGCAGAGATCGCGGCGGCCATCGGCCGGCTGTTCGAAGACGAGATCGCCTTCCAGGGGGCGGACACCATCGCCGCCCTGATCGTCGAACCGGTGCTCGGCGCCGGCGGCGTCATCGTCCCGCATGAGACATTCCTGCCGCTGATGCGCGAGATCTGTGACCGCCACGGCATTCTGCTGATCGCCGACGAAGTCATCACCGCCTTCGGTCGTGCCGGCGCCTGGACGGGATCGCGCCTTTGGGGCGTCAAACCCGATCTCATGTCCACCGCCAAGGCGATCACCAACGGCTACTTCCCCTTCGGCGCCGTCATGATCGCCGACAACGTCGCCGAAGTTTTCGAAAGCAACAAGAACGGGGTCGGCACGATCGGCCACGGCTATACCTATTCCGGCCATCCGGTCGGCGCCGCCGCCGCACTTGCGACGCTGAAGGAGACCAAGCGGCTGGATGTCGCCGCCAATGCCGCCGCCCGCGGCGACGAACTGCTGGCCGGCCTGAAAAAACTGCAGGAGAAGCACGAGCTGATCGGCGACGTGCGCGGCAAGGGCCTGATGTGCGCGCTCGAACTCGTCAGCGATCGAGGCAAGAAGAGCGCGGCGTCGAAGGATGTCCTGCAAAAGGTGCAGGATGCTGCCTATGATGCCGGCGCCCTCGTCCGCACCTCGGGAGCCAATGTCATCATGTCGCCGCCGCTCGTCATCACGGCCGGGGACGTGCAGACGATATTGACGGCGCTTGACGCCGGTCTCACCGCCGCGGGAGCCTGATCATGTCCAACAATGCTGCCCTCATCGCCCGTCGCGAGCGCCTTCTCGGCCGGAACATGTCGCTCTTCTACGAGGAGCCGGTCCACCTTGTCCGTGGCGAGGGCGTCTGGCTTTGGGATGCCGACGGCCGCAAATTTCTCGACTGCTACAACAACGTGCCGCATGTCGGCCATTGCCATCCGCGCGTGGTCGAGGCGATCACACGACAGGCCTCGACGCTCAATACCCATACGCGCTATCTGCATGAAGGCATTCTCGACTATGTCGAACGCCTGACCGCGACCTTCGATAGGAGCCTTGACGCCGCGATCCTCACCTGCACCGGCAGCGAGGCGAACGACATCGCGCTGCGCATGGCGCAGGCCGTCACCGGCAAGACCGGCGTGATCGCCACCGACCATACCTATCACGGCAACACAGCTGCCGTGTCGCAGCTGTCGACCCGCATGCCGCCGGTCGGCGGCTTCGGCGGTCATGTCAGGCACGTGCCGGCGCCCGATAGCTACCGTCCGCTCGGCGGCGAAGGCGGCGATGCCTTTGCCGCGGCCTTCGCTGCCGAGGTCGAGAAGGCGATCGCCTCGCTTCAGGACGGCCCGCACGGGTTTTCGGCGCTGATCATCGATCCGTTCTTTGCCAATGAAGGTTTTCCGGATCTGCCGCCGGGCTTCCTCGTCAAGACGGTGGCTGCCGTGCGCAAGGCCGGCGGCCTTGTCATCACCGACGAGGTGCAGCCGGGTTTCGGCCGCACCGGCTCGCATATGTGGGGCCATCAGCGCGCCGGCATCGTTCCCGACATCGTGACGCTCGGCAAGCCGATGGCCAATGGTCATCCCGTCGGCGGCGTCGTCGCCAATGCCGATACGCTGAACGCTTTCCGCAAGGCGTTCCGCTATTTCAATACGTTCGGCGGCAATCCGGTCTCCTGCGCCGCCGCCATGGCGGTCCTCGATGTGATCGAGGATGAGAAGCTCGTCGAGAACGCCCGCCATGTCGGCGAATATACACGCGGCGCCTTCAAGCGGCTTGCGGAAAAACATGCGATCATCGGCGACGTGCGCGGCAGCGGCCTGTTCATGGGCATGGAATTCGTGCTGGACCAGACGACCAGGGAACCGGCCGTCACGCAGGCGACCCGGATCGTCAATGCGATGCGCGAGCGTGGCGTGCTGATGGGCAAGATCGGCATCCATCAATGCGCCACCAAGATCCGCCCGCCGATGCCGTTCTCCAGGGATCATGCCGACCTGATGCTGTCGGTCTTCGACGACGTCCTTGGCAGCTTGTGAGGCAGGGATGGGCGATCAACTGCCGCAAACCATCCGGGATGCCCTGCAGGAACGGGCGCTGGAAGCGCTCGGCCACTGGTCGGCCTTGGCGGACGACCCGGTTCTGCTGAAATACCGGGAAAACGCCGTCTTCCGTATCACGCTTGCCGATGGCCGATCTGCCGCCCTGCGGCTGCATCGGCCGGGCTATCATGACGAGACGAGCCTGCGCTCGGAACTGGACCTTATGGCAGCGCTGCGGTTCGGCGGCCTCGATGTGCCGTGCCCCGTGCCGACCGGAAACGGGCAAAACCTCATTTGCCTTCCGGAGAGCTGCCGGTTTCCCGAGCAATATGCCGACGTCGTCAGCTGGGTCGACGGCGCGGCCCTTGGGCAGAGCGGTACGCCGCTGTCGCAACCGGCTGAAACGCAGGCAGATATCTTCTTCTGCATCGGCCATGCCATGGCGACCATGCATGATCTGGCCGACGCGTGGGCTCTGCCGGCAGATTTCCGCCGTCCGGCATGGGACGCCGAAGGCCTGCTCGGAGAAAAACCCCTCTGGGGCCGCTTCTGGGATTGCCCGGGACTTTCACGCGACGAGGCCTCGGCGCTCTCGGCGTTGCGCGACGACTTGCGGCACCGCCTCGCCAATGCGCAGCGACACGGCCTCGACTACGGCCTGATCCATGCCGATCTTGTACGCGAAAACATCTTCCTGACGGGAGATGAAGATCGTGTCGCCTTTATCGACTTCGACGATGCGGGATATGGCTTCCTCTTGTTCGATCTCGCCACGGCACTGCTGAAGAACCGCCAAGAGCCAGCCTACCCCGCCATCGAGAATGCCTTGATCACAGGCTATCGCAGCCGGCGCGGTCTTTCCGATGCGGCGCTGGAATGCCTGCCGTTGTTCATGGTGTTGAGGAGCCTCACCTATATCGGCTGGCTTGCCGAGCGGCCCGAAATCCCGAACGCCGCCGAGCGCCTGTCGCGTTATGTCGCCGAAAGTCTGGAACTCGCAAGAAAGCTCGATACCGGAGCTTGACATCCACGGTCAATTTATTAACATGTTAAGTAAATAGAGATCGGGGAGGATCGATGCCACATCTCACCATCGAATATTCGGCCAATCTCGACGATCGCGCTGATATCGGCGCGCTCTGCGAGGCGCTGCTGAAGACCGTGCTGGAGACGGGCCTCTTCGAACTCGGCGCGGTGCGCGTCCGCGCCCTTCGCGCCGATCATTATGCGATTGCCGACCAGCTCCCGGAAAACGCTTTCGTCGACCTGAACTTCCGCATCGGCAAGGGCCGCACGGCTGAGGAGAAGAAGGGCACGGGCGAAGCGATCTTTGCGGCGGCGGCGGACGTTCTCGGCCCGCTCTTCGAGACGCCGCATTTCGCGCTGTCGCTGGAGATCCGCGAGATCGATGCGGAGCTGAGCTGGAAGAAGAACGCCATCCATCCGCGGCTTCGCGGCAAGTGACAACGCCCGCGTCGCGGGATGAGACAACATCGAGGAAATAGACGATGTCCAAACTGCAGGAAAACATCGCAAAGGCCGAAACCTATCTTGCGCGGCTGAAGGAACGCGGTGTCCTGAACCGGATCGGCGGCGAGGATGTGACGGCCGATGACGGCTCGACCTTCGAGACGATTTCGCCGGTCGATCTGCAGCCGCTCGCCACCGTCGCGCGCGGCAAGGCCGCCGACATCGACCGGGCCGCCAGGGCCGCCAAATCAGCCTTTGCCGAGTGGGCCGCCATGCCGGGCGATGCCCGCAAGAAGCTGCTGCACAGGATCGCCGACGCGATCGTCGCGCGGGCCGAAGAGATCGCTTTTGTCGAATGCATGGACACGGGGCAGTCGCTGAAGTTCATGGCCAAGGCGGCGCTGCGCGGTGCGGAGAACTTCCGTTTCTTCGCCGATCGCGCCCCTGAAGCCCGCGACGGCAAATCGATTCGCGCCGACGGCCAGGTCAACATCACGACCCGCAATCCGATCGGCCCCGTCGGCATCATCACGCCCTGGAACACGCCGTTCATGCTGTCGACCTGGAAGATTGCGCCGGCACTCGCCGCCGGCTGCACCATCGTCCACAAGCCGGCCGAGTTCTCGCCGCTGACGGCACGCCTGCTCGTCGAAATCGCCGAAGAGGCCGGCCTGCCGAAGGGGGTCTGGAACCTCGTCAACGGCTTCGGCGAGGATGCCGGCAAGGCGCTGACCGAACATCCGCTAATCAAGGCGATCGGCTTCGTCGGCGAGAGCCGCACCGGCTCGATGATCATGAAGCAGGGCGCCGACACGCTGAAGCGGGTGCATTTCGAGCTTGGCGGCAAGAACCCGGTCGTCGTCTTCGCTGATGCCGATCTGGAGCGCGCCGCCGATGCCGCCGTCTTCATGATCTACTCGCTGAACGGCGAGCGCTGCACCTCGTCCTCGCGCCTGTTGGTCGAGGACAGCGTCTATGACAGGTTCACTGCGCTCGTCGCCGAAAAGGCGAGCCGCATCAACGTCGGCCATCCCCTCGATCCCGAGACGGTCATCGGACCGCTGATCCATCCGGTACACGAGAAGAAGGTGCTGGAATATATCGCGATCGGCAAGTCGGAAGGCGCAACGGTCGCGGCCGGCGGTGCCAAATATGACGGTCCGGGCGGCGGCTGCTATGTCTCGCCGACCCTGTTTATCGGCGCCGACAACGGAATGCGCATAGCCCAAGAAGAGATCTTCGGGCCGGTGCTGACCGCCATTCCGTTCAAGGACGAAGCCGAGGCGCTCGCCCTTGCCAACGACGTCCAGTACGGCCTGACCGGCTATCTCTGGACATCGGACGTCACCCGCGCCTTCCGTTTCACCGATCATCTCGAGGCCGGCATGATCTGGGTGAACTCGGAAAACGTCCGCCACCTGCCCACCCCCTTCGGTGGAGTGAAGAACTCGGGCATCGGCCGCGACGGCGGCGATTGGTCTTTCGACTTTTACATGGAAACCAAGAACGTCGCCTTTGCCACCAAGCCGCACGCCATCCAGAAGCTCGGCGGCTGAACGACAGCAGCAGGTATAAAGAGGAGGAACCCCCATGCCCTTGCCGCAACCCAATCTCTACCCGCCCTTCAACATCGTGCGCCTCAGCCATGTCGAATACGGCGTCAAGGATCTTGCCAAATCGCGCGCCTTCTATGTCGATACGCTCGGCCTTCAGGTGACCGACGAGACGGCCGACACCATTTATCTGCGCGCCATGGAAGAGCGCGGCCACCACTGTATCGTCCTGAGGAAGTCGGAGATATCGGAGGCCCGCGACCTCGGCTTCAAGGTCTTTGGCGACGAGGATCTCGACAAGGCTGCGCACTTCTTCAAGGGCAAGGGCCTGCCGGTGGAATGGGTCGAGCGGCCCTACCAGGCGCGCACCTTCCGCACCCGCGATCCGCTCGGCATTCCGCTCGAATTCTATTCGAAGATGGACCGCCTGCCGCCGATCCACCAGAAATATGCGCTCTACAAGGGCGTCAAGCCGCTCAGGATCGACCACTTCAACTGCTTCTCGCCCAATGTCGATGAATCGGTGGCCTTCTACAACGAGATCGGTTTCCGCGTCACCGAATACACCGCCGACGAGGAAACCGGCCGGCTCTGGGCCGCCTGGACGCATCGCAAAGGCGGCGTGCACGACATTGCTTTTACCAATGGCAAGGGTCCGCGGCTGCACCACACCGCCTTCTGGGTGCCGACACCACTCAACATCATCGACCTGCTCGACCTGATGGCGACGACCGGCTGGGTGTCCAACATCGAGCGCGGCCCCGGCCGCCATGGCATCTCCAACGCCTTCTTCCTCTATATCCTCGATCCGGACGGCCACCGCATCGAGATCTACTGCTCGGATTATCAAACGGTCGATCCCGACCTCGAGCCGATCAAGTGGGATCTGAAAGATCCGCAGCGCCAGACGCTCTGGGGCGCCACGGCGCCGAAATCCTGGTTCGAGCATGGCAGCCTGTTTGCCGGGACGCCGATACGGGAAGCCGATCTCAAAGCGCAGCCGATCGTTGCCCCATGATCGGCATCAGCCCATGATGCGACGCCGCGCGTCGGCTTCGCATCAACTCCATCGATAAAGGACCGTCACCATGCAGCTCAAAGATATCAGTCTGTTCTGCCAGGCAGCCCTCGTCGGCGATCACTGGATTGAGGCTGACCGGGAGACGGGTATCGCGGTCACCAATCCGGCCACGGGCGAGACCATCGGCTACGTCCCGAAGCTCGGGGCCGCCGAGACCCGGGCCGCGATCGAGGCCGCGCGGATCGCGCAGAAGGGCTGGGCTGCCAGGACCGCCAAGGAGCGCTGCGGCATCCTGCGCAAATGGTATGAGCTGATGATCGAGAACAAGGACGATCTCGGCCGCATCCTGACGCTGGAGCAAGGCAAGCCGCTGGCGGAGGCCACCGGTGAGATCGTCTATGGCGCGAGCTTCATCGAATGGTTCGCCGAGGAAGGCCGCCGGATTTACGGCGACCTGATCCCCGGCCATCAGCCCGACAAGCGCATCATGGTGATGAAGCAGCCGATCGGCGTGGTGGCCGCGGTTACGCCGTGGAACTTTCCGAACGCCATGATCACCCGCAAGGCCGGGCCCGCCCTGGCCGCTGGCTGCGCCATGGTGCTGAAGCCGGCCAGCCAGACGCCGTTTTCGGCGATCGCCATCGCCATCCTTGCCGAACGCGCCGGACTTCCCAAGGGCCTCTTCAGTGTGATCACCGGCTCCGCACGGGAGATCGGCGGCGAAATGACCGCCAATCCCGTCGTGCGCAAGCTGACCTTCACCGGCTCGACCGAGGTCGGCGCCGAGCTTTACAAGCAGAGCGCGCCGACCATCAAGAAGCTCGGCCTGGAGCTCGGCGGCAATGCGCCGTTCATCGTCTTCGACGATGCCGATCTCGATGCGGCGGTAGAGGGCGCCCTGATCGCGAAGTTTCGCAACAATGGTCAGACCTGTGTCTGCGCCAACCGCATCTATGTGCAGGAAAAGGTCTACGACGCCTTTGCCGAGAAACTCGCTGCCGCCGTATCCAAGCTCAAGACCGGCAACGGCTACGACGAGGGCGTGATCCTCGGGCCGCTGATCGACAAGGCAGCGCTTGATAAGGTCGAGGAGCACGTGGCCGATGCCGTCGACAAGGGCGCCCGCATCGTTCAGGGCGGCAAGAAACACGCGCTCGGGGGCACTTTTTACGAAGCGACCATCCTCGCCGATGTCACCAGGGAGATGGCGGTTGCCCGCGAGGAAACCTTCGGTCCGCTGGCACCGCTCTTCCGCTTCAAGGACGAAGCCGACGTGATCGCCCAGGCCAACGACACCGAGTTCGGTCTCGCCTCCTATTTCTATGCCAAGGATCTCGCCCGCGTCTTCCGGGTCGCCGAGGCGCTGGAATACGGCATGGTCGGCGTCAATACCGGGCTGATCTCGACGGCCGAAGCCCCCTTCGGCGGCGTCAAGCTCTCCGGCCTCGGCCGCGAAGGCTCGAAATACGGCATCGAGGAATTCACCGAAATCAAATATGTCTGCCTCGGCGGCATCGCCTGAGGCCAAAGCAAGGCCCGAGAGAAAAGCATGACCCATCCAAGATTCCTGTCCTTCTCCAGAAACGGCCGTCATGGCTACGGGCTTGCCATCGACGGCGGTGTCGTCGACCTGTCGGCCCGCCACGGCGCGACCTGGCCGAGCCTGCGCGAGGTCATCGAGGCAGGCCGCCTCGCTCAGCTCGCCAACGAAGGCAAGACATTGAAGCCGGATTATACGTTGGATGAGATCCGCTTCGAGATCCCCATTCCGTCGCCGGAAAAGATCATCTGCGTCGGGGTCAACTTCCCCGACCGCAACGAGGAATATAAGGACGGCCAGGCGGCCCCCTCCAATCCCTCCCTGTTCATCCGTTTTCCCCGGTCGTTTACCGGCCACGGCCAGCCGCTGATCCGGCCGCCGGAAAGCCCGCAGCTCGACTATGAAGGCGAGATCGTTATCGTCATCGGCAAAGGCGGCCGGCGGATTGCCGAAGCGGATGCATTTTCCCACATCGCCGCCCTGTCGCTTTGCAACGAGGGCACGATCCGAGACTGGGTGCGGCATGCGAAATTCAACGTCACCCAGGGCAAGAACTTCGATCGGACCGGCTCGATCGGTCCGTGGCTGATCCCGTTCACGGATGAGAGCCAACTCGCCAATATCAAGCTTGAGACGCGGGTCAACGGCGAAGTGCGCCAAAGCGACCGCACCAGTCGGATGATCTTTTCCTTTGCCAGAATCATCAACTACGTCTCGACCTTCACCACCCTGGTTCCCGGCGACGTGATCGTCACCGGCACGCCGACGGGCGCCGGCGCCCGCTTCGATCCGCCGATCTGGCTAAAGCCCGGCGACGTCGTCGAAGTCGAGGCGAACGACATGGGCGTCCTCACGAACACGATCGCCGACGAGGTGTGAGATGCTGACGTCAGACGAGATCAGGCAGGCCGCCGAGCGGCTCGATATAGCAGAACGGACGCGCGTCCAGACGGAGCTTCTGTCGCTGAAGTATCCGCACATGACGATGGACGATGCCTACGGCGTACAAGCCGCCTGGGTGAAGAAGAAGATCGCCGCCGGCCGCAAGCCGATCGGCTGGAAGATCGGACTGACCTCGAAGGCGATGCAGTATGCATTGAACATCGACACGCCGGACTCCGGCGTGCTCTTCGACGACATGCTATTCGAGGACGGCGCGACAGTGCCCGCCGACCGCTTCATCCAGCCGCGCATCGAAGCCGAAATCGCCTTCGTCATGAAGGCGCCGCTGAAGGGGCCTGGGATCTCGATCTTCGATGTGCTGAACGCCACCGATTACGTGACGCCTGCGCTCGAAATCCTCGACACCCGCATCCTGCGCGCCGATCCTGGGACAAAAAAGGCGCGCACCATCGTCGACACCATTTCCGACAACGCCGCCAATGCCGGCATCGTCACCGGTGGCCGCGCCGTAAAGCCCGACCAGATCGACATGCGCTGGATGGGCGCGATCGTCAGCCGCAATGCCGAGGTCGAAGAGACGGGGCTCGGGGCCGGCGTTCTCAATCAGCCCTCCCGCGGCGTCGCCTGGCTTGCCAATCGCCTGGCGCAATATGGTGACGGCATCGACGCCGGCCAGATCGTGCTGGCGGGTTCCTTCATTCGTCCGATCGAGGCGCGGCACGGCGATACCATCGTCGCAGACTTCGGCCCCTATGGCTCCGTCAGCCTCTTCTTTGCCTAAGGATCAGCACCATGCCCGCGCCCAAAAACCTCTTCAAGCAGGCTCTGAAGGAAGGCCGCGCCCAGATCGGCCTCTGGCAGGCGCTCGCCAACCCCTACACGGTCGAAATCTCAGCCGGCGCCGGTTATGACTGGCTGCTGCTCGACGCCGAACATGCGCCGAACGACGTACCGCTTCTGGTCTCGCAGTTGCAGGCTATGAAAGGCGCGGCGAGCCATGCGGTGATCCGCCCGCCGGTCGGCGAGACCTGGATCATCAAGCAGATGCTCGATATCGGCGCGCAGACGCTGCTCATTCCGATGGTCGACAGCAAGGAGATGGCGGAGGCCATGGTCCGCGCCATGCGTTATCCGCCGCAGGGTGTGCGCGGCGTCGGCGCCGCCCTTGCCCGGGCGTCGGCTTTCAACCGCATTCCCGACTACCTGCAAACCGCCAATGACGAGATCTGCCTGCTGCTGCAGGTGGAGAGCCGTGCAGGGCTTGCCGCACTCGATGCGATCGCTTCGACCGACGGCGTCGACGGCGTCTTCATCGGCCCGGCCGATCTTGCCGCCGATATGGGGCATCTCGGCAAGCCGGGCGCGCGCGCGGTGCAGGCGGAGGTTGAAAAGGCACTTGCCAGGATCCAGTCGCACGGCAAAGCCGCCGGTATTCTCATCGGCGATCTCTCTCTGGCCAAGCGCTATCTCGAGCTCGGCGCCACCTTCGTCGCCATCGGCAACGATGTCACGCTGCTCACCAATGCGACGACCAGGCTCCTCGACGACTTCAAGAAAGCGGAACCTTCTAGACCCGCAACCGATGCGAAGGTCTACTGACACTTTCCGCCTGTATTGTTTTGCACGGCCTGCATCATTTTGCACGCTCAGTCAAAACCAACTGCACAAATAGACGCTACGCCTCGGCATGCTTCGATCATGATTGCGAAGGTCAAGAGGAGGCAGCATGCGTTTCAAGAACAAAACAGCCATAATCACCGGCGGCGGCACGGGCATCGGCGCGGCGGTTGCCCGCCGCATCCGGCAGGAAGGCGGCAATGTCACGCTCGTCGGGCGACGTCCCGAGCCGCTTCGGGCCGTCGCCGATGAAATCGGCGCGACCGTCGTTGCCGCCGACGCGGCCGATGGTGCGGCGATGAAGGCTGCCGTCGAGAAGGTCAACGAGACTTTCGGCGGGCTCGATATCCTGATTGCCAATGCCGGTGGCCACGGGGTCAGGCCGACGGTCAGCATGATGGATGAGACCTGGGATCTCGCCGTGATTGACCACCAAAATACTGGCTCTGACAGACGCCCTAGGAAATCTGGTTCGCTTCGAACTCCTGCCCGGCAACCGACACGACACAGTTGGTGTCGCGCCCCTCATTGACGGCATCGAATTTGGCGGGTTGCTGGCAGACAAGGCTTTCGACAGCAATTGTGCCCGATCGACGAGGCTGCGATTCTGCAATAGATCCAACTCTGCCTCCCAAACAGCGTTAGCATAATTGGAGACTGCTACAGTTCATACGGATCGTCAATTTTATTTAACATATTAATTAGTTCAGGTATCAGGCGCTTCTTCGAGCCTTAAAGCGGTGAGCTCTTCCAGCATGTCGAGAAGTCTCTCCATTCGCTCGGCTCCAAATCGCCTATCGATGTCAGCATACACCTTCAAGCTTTCCGGCATAACTTCTTCGACGATAGCCTGTCCTGCCGAAGTAATCTGTAACAGCACCCGTCGGCCGTCGTCGTCATCCCTATGTTTGGTAATGAAACCGCGCTCCTCAAGCGACCTGATCATCCGCGTCAGGCTCGGGGCGAGAATTGAGGCCTTATCTGCCACCTCGCTCGCATCCAACTTGTCCGCCTCGTACAGAACACGAATGACGCGCCACTGCTGTTCTGTCACATCATGCGCTGCCAGGATCGGCCGAAAATGGCTCATCACCCCTTCGCGAGCACGCAAAAGTGAAATTGCCAGAGAGCGGCGGGCGCGCTGCGGCTGAGTCGTCTCGTCGGACGAGGGTTCAGACGGAAGTTGAGTGTGGCTACCAGCTGTTTTTTGCTGCATTTTGGCGATCCGCTCGCATCAACATGCTGATTCCATTAACATGGTAACGACCAAACACAAGTCCTAACGTCTTTTCAACCACCCGAATGACGGGCTTCACCAACCTGGGACGAATTTGTTGCCGCAGGGCCTGCATTGAAGGCGGCCGTGAGGCCTCGCTCATCTCACCGTCACGCTAACATACCGCTACGAACTCAAGACCCAACAGCTTTCCCAGCTTTTCGATGCGCCCGGCAATATGCCCGACGCCGACGGCGCAGTGATGGGCCGGTCCTTGCGCATTCCACGCTTCGACAAAGCGCCGCGCTCCCAGCGGAAACTGATACCGGCTGTTGGTATTGCCGATTTCGAGGATCGGGCCTGCGACTGAGGCGCCCTCTGCGCAGAGCAGCTTGATCTTGCCGGCGCTCTCGACGACCGAAAGCAGCGTCACCGGTCCATGCTTGACAGACATCTCGACGCTGACGCCGAAGCCGACCTTGCCGTGGAAAACCTGCAGCGGGCGGATCTTGGTGCGCCCCTCGGCAATTCCGGTATGCCCGGGCCCGTCATGCCCCATCAGCACGACGTCTGCGGCGAAATCCATGGCATAGTATTCCGTGAACGAGCCGCCGACACCGAAGCTATCCATGATCTTCATGGCCTGAGCGTTCTTGATCTCGTACTCACCGGCAACCGGCACGCCATTGGCCGTCAGCATCGAACAGCCGACGATGACCGAGGTGATAATGTCCTCGTATTCGTTGCCGGGCTGAGATTCGTAATAATAGGCCAGCGACCCGAGCGATTTCTTGATCACCAGTCTTCGCAGCGCCACTGCGGTTTTTGCCGCACGCGCCAGCTCCTTGGGGTCGCAGTCGGGCTGCACATCGAATTCGGCTTTGATCGTCGCCAGACAGGCGAAGACATCCGCCTCGCTTACGTCATTGCGGAGCCGCGCCAGCTCGTCGATTTCCAGCACTTCGATATGTGTTCCGAAGGCTGCCGCTTGCGCGGTCAGATCCGAATAGATATCGAGCATGCCATTGTAGTAGCGGCCCATGACGCCGAGCCGATTATGCGCCATTACATGGGCGACGCGCGCAGCCTCGATCCAGTCGTTGATCTCCTCCTCGACGATCGGATCGCCGGTGAGAACGCCGGTCACCTGATGAAAGCTAATGCCCGCCCGGTGGAAGACATTGGCAATTTCCGGGACGGGGCAGGCCGAGCAATGCGCCAGCCAGTCGCCGGTCATCGCGGTGCGATCGCCGAGCGCGTTGAAGCTGGCATAGTCAATGGCTGCGGTCGGTTGCAGATTGAGAATGATCACCGGAACCTTTGCACGACGGACCACCGGCAGAACGGTCGACGAGAGGGCATAGGTGGTGATGTAGAGAAAGATTATGTCGACATCGGCCTGACGAAACTGATGGCCGGCTTCCAGCGCTTTTTCGGGCGTATCGATCAGCCCAAGGTTGACGACCTCGACGCCGGGGCGCGCAAGCTTTTCCTCGACGGTATCGACATAGCCGCGCAAACGCGTTTCAAGACCTTTGAATTGCGGCCAGTAGGCCTCCAGGCCGATGCCGAATAGGCCGGCCTTCAATGGGCGTTCAGACATTTGTATTTCTCCGATGCAATATGGAATGGCGTCAGCTTTGCAGGCGCACGCGCAACTGATCGAGGCCGACAGCCATCAAGAGAACGACGCCGCGGGTCACATCCTGCCAGAAGGAGGACACGTTCATCAGCGTCAGACCGTTATTGAGTGTGCCGAGAATGAGGACTGCGATCAGCGTGCCCCAGACGCTGCCGCGTCCGCCAAACAGGCTGGTGCCTCCAAGGATGATGGCAGCAATGATGGTCAGCAGATGCTGTCCGGCGGCATTCGGTGCTGCAGCGCCAAGCATTGCGGCAAGGATGATGCCGGCCGCAGCGCCTGAAAGTCCGGAGACGATATAGAGCACCATCTGGGTCCGCTCGACGGGCACGCCGAGCAAGCTGCTAGCCTCTGGATTGCCGCCGGTCGCATAGACGAAGCGTCCGAACGGTGTCTTCGACAGGATTAGCCACAGCGCGACGAACACGAGCAGCATCAGGATGATCGGAAACGGGATGCCGAACAGGCGGCCGGATCCGAGCCAGTTGAAGGCTGGAATGAAGAGGGGCTTCGACAGGCCGCCGGTCATGACCATGGAGAGACCGGAAAATATGCTCATCGTCCCGAGCGTGGCGATGAGGGGATTGAGCTTCAGCCGAGTGACGATAAATCCGTTTAGTACGCCAACCGCGCAGCCAATAACAAGCGCCGTGAGGCAGCCAGCCCAGATATTGATGCCGTTGGCATGCATCAGCGCCACGATGACGCCGGCAAGACCGGCAACGGCGGCAACCGACAGGTCGAGTCCGCCGCCGATGATCAGCGGCGTACCGGCGGCAGCCATCAAGCCGATGAAGGCCATGTTGGTGCCGATGTTGGACAGGTTGCTCAGCGTCAGGAAATAGGGCGAGAGAAGCGAGAACGCGGCCAGAAGCAGGATGTAGAACACCAGGAGGAGCACGATGCCGGCGGCCGGGCGGCCGAGAAAGTCGGTCAGCGAACTTGGCTGCTTCTTCGAAACACCTGGCGCTGCGGGAATGGAGGACGACTTGCTCATGATTTCTCCGGTTCATTCGTATCGCGGACGGCAGGCCGAAGCTCGGCTGCGCGCATCAGGTCCGTCGCGGTCGCATCCTGTCCAAGCTCGGCCACGACCTTTCCATCCTCCAGAACGAGGCTGCGATCGGCGAGCCCCGCCACCTCTTCCGCGTCGGAGGAGACGATCAGGATCGCAAGTCCCGCTTCCGCCAGGCGGCGGATTTCCGCGTAAATCTCGCGCCGGGCGCCAAGATCGACGCCACGTGTCGGCTCTTCGAGGATCAGGAAACTGGGGCTTCCGAGCAACCAGCGGGCCAGGCAGATCTTCTGCTGGTTGCCGCCGGACAAAAGGCGGATCTCCTGATCCGGGCCAGATGTCTTGACCCGCAAGGTTTTGATCCAGTCGCTGGTACTCGCGTCTTCGCGCTTCTGATCGACGACGCCGGATTGCGTGAAAAGGCTGAGATAGGGCAGCGTGGTGTTGGTGCGCACCGACAGATTGCCGATCAGCCCCTGACGCTTGCGCTCGGCGGCGACAAAGCCGATACCCGCGCGTACGCTCTTTCGCGGCCCGGACAGGCCGATGTCGATATCGTTCAGCCGGACGGCTTTGGCACGCGCGGCAGACTCGGCGCCGTAGATGGCAGGGCCGATCTTTTCGGCGCCGGAACCGATCAGGCCGAAAACACCAAATACCTCACCGCGCCGCACGGAAAGCGACACGCCGTTAAGCCACCCGGGAAGAGACAGGCTCTCGACGGACAGGACGATCTTGGCATCCGAACGCGCTGCTGATTTGGCCGGATAGAGGTCGCCGAGATCGCTGCCGAGCATTGCCGTCAGCACCTCGTCGCGACAGGTCTCCGCCGTCTTGAACGCGCCACGAACCTCGCCGTCGCGCAACACGACGATACGGTCGCTGAGCCGGAAGACCTCGTCCAGATAATGCGAAATATAGATGATGGTGACACCCTGGGCTTTCAGCGCCTCGATCACCTCGAATAGATTGTTGGCGTCAGCCTCGCCCAGCGATGCCGTCGGCTCGTCCATGATAAGGATCTGCGCCTTGCCGGAAAGCGCGCGGGCGATTTCGACAATTCGCTGTTCGGACAAAGGCAGCGAGCCCATGCGCCGGCCGGTCGCGACATGATCGAGCCGCAATCGCTTGAGCAGCGTCTCCGCCTGTCCGTCCATTGCCGGCCGGTCGATCATGGGAATGCCCGCAAACCTCCGCTTCGGCATGGAGCCAAGCGCGATGTTTTCAGCGACAGACAGGTCCGGATGCACCGAAAGCTCCTGCGGCATCAGCCGGATGCCGGCCGCAATCGCATCCTGTGGGGTGGCGATCGTCGTGATTTTGTCGTCGATTCGGATTTGTCCGCTGTCCAGCGTGTAGACGCCTGACAAAATTTTCATAAGCGTCGACTTGCCGGCCCCATTGGCACCGAGAAGTGCAACGATTTCGCCCGCATGGGCCGCAAGGGACACGTTCTTCAAAACCGTCACGCCAGCAAACGCTTTCGTGACATTGGCGATCTGGAGCCGCTGATTGCGGCTCCCTTCAGTTCTCTCGTCCATCACGTGACGCTCCCTTGACGGCATCCCTCTTACTGCTGAGGGAGAATTGCCTCGTAGCCTTTCAGCCAGTCCTGCTTCTTCAGGTCTGCGAGGTAACTTGCGAATTCCGTTTCCGGAAACACGTACGCATCAGCCTCGCCGACGCATTGAAATTCCTTGTAGAACTGGCAGATATTGGACTTGGTGACCATCTGGTGGGTGACGAACGTCGCCTCCGGGACGGGTTTTCCGGCAAGGGCCGAGAGCGCGATCGGGATCAGGTAGTTTCCGTAGCTGCCGGGGAACGAACCGGTAGCGGCAACCAGGTTCGGATCGGTGGCAAGCGCCTCGGCCTCGTCTGCCCCGTTGCCGACCGCAATCGCCTGATCGGCGCGGCCCGCAGCCCGCACGGCCTGCAGCATCCCCATCGTCGCTTGGTCATTGATGGCGATGAGCAGAATTGGCACGCCCGGCGGAATGCGGCCGATGACGTTGTTCATCTGCGCAAAGGATTCCTGCAGCGTGTTCTTGGTATCGATTTCGATGATGTGATCGGCCGGGAAGTCCTTGGTCAGCGCCAGGAAACCGGCCCGCTGGCCTTCCGTGCGCATGCGCGGGATGACGCCCGATTGCGGCAGGGCGCCGATGACCAGATAGCCGGTCTTGACGGCATCGACGCCAAATTTCTTCTGCGCCGCCGTTGCCAGATAGGACCCGCCCATAAACCCGGACTTCGGATTGTTGACGCCAAAGAAGCTCGCGCCCGGCATCGGAATGTCGATTGCCGTCACCTTCGTGCCGTCCGCTTTGAAGACGTCCATTACGGTCTGGCCGAAATTGGCATCGGTCTGGAATTCGATGACGTAGTCAACCTTGCGCTCGGCAAACGATTTGGCATTGGCCAGCGCCGTCGGCCCGTCGAGACGGTTATCCGCGATCAGGAGTTCGACGCCTGCGGCATCCGCATTCTGCTGAATGCCTTTTTCGACAAGTACGCCGAAGGAAATATCGCGCTGCAGATTGGCAAAACCGATGCTGTAGGTCTTGCCGTTTTTCGGCGGGGTGATTTTGGCGGCATCTGCCGCCATCGCCTTCAGATTATCGGCCGACAGCATGTTGCCGCCGAATTTTAGCGGATCGAACCCGTGGAAATCCTCGGCATAGGCAGCAGAAGCCGCAAGGCAAGCGGCCACCACCAGCAGTCTGGCTTGATGTTTCATGTCTCTCTCCTCCCGGCCCCTGCCCTCCCTGGCAACGGCAGCGCTGATGATCTCAGCGCAGATGTTCAGGTCATCCGAAAACTGACCTTACCTATTGACGTTAACACCAAGCATTCTCGTTGACACGACAGCATATTCCGCAAAAATGATCTTTTGCATACAAAATATGATCCTCAGGCGCAGCAAGGAACATGCAGAACTATTTCGTTTACATGCCAGACAATCGTCTTTGCGCCGCCTGGGGATGCACGGCCGTTTCTACCGGCTATACAGAAATCGCGCCCCATTCCGACTACCCACCGAGCCGTCATCCGGACGATCATCATTTCAGTTGGTCGCGCGGCCGTATCCTGAACGCCTACCAGGTGGTGCACATTAGCGCCGGAAGCGGACGGTTGGAATTTGGGCATGAACGTCGACAGGTCACGATCGCCGGAGGCTCGATTTTCCTGCTCTTTCCAGGGGTATGGCACCGGTTTGCCCCCGATCGTCGCACTGGGTGGGTCGAGCACTGGATCGAATGTCGGGGAAGTGCTTTCGACTTTGCCTGCGATGCAGGCCTGCTGCAACCGGAGCGGCCAGTTCATCAGAGCAGCGCGGAAGTTTCCGATGTTTTCGCCTCGATCCACGCGCTGGCGCAGGACGATACCTTGCGCAATCAGCCGCTGATTTCGACCTTAGGCCTCCAACTGCTTGCTCTCTTATGCCGGCCCACCGACCTCAGCAGCAACGCATCAGGCAGGCTTGTCGATCGCGCGCGTATGACCTTGATGGAGCGTTGCGGCCATGCGCTTTCTGTCGAGCAACTCGCCGAGGAGCTAGGCGTCAGCTATCCCTACTTCCGGCGCCTGTTCCGGGAGCAGACCGGCATGTCGGCCAAGCAATATCAAATGACCGTGCGCATTCAGCGGGCTGGAGATTTTTTAGTAAACACCGACAAATCGATCAAGGAGATCGCCGGTATTCTCGGTTTTCATTCGGCGTTTCACTTTTCGACTCAGTTTCGTCAACTGATGGGCGCAAGTCCGACGGATTTCAGGGCGACGAGCCACCGGTAAGCTTGCCACGCTTTGGGTTTCCGATGCCGTTATCTTCTTCAGCCGGACAGCAAAGGGTTTCGTCGCAAATTTTTCCGGTCATTTGCAACCTGATTTATGATGGCATAGACCCGGGGTGAAGATGCACCGGCGGGTTGAGTTCTCGGTCATGGTCGATTTCAAGGGCAGCCACTATTCGAGAGACGTGATTTTGTATTCGGTGTTTTTCCGATCCCCGGTCCGACATGCTTGTCACTAGGCTCGAGCGAAAAACCGTGTTTCGGCGACGCCCGGAAGTCGGACGTGGCCAACAACTTGTTGCTGCCAACGTCGATACACTGTTGATCGTGACGTCGTGCAACGCCGACTTCAATACTGACCGGCTAGAACGTTACCTGATCATGGCCAACCAGGCAGGAAGCAAAGCGGTGATCGTGTTGACGAAGGCTGACACTGTGGACGACGTTAGCCTATTTCAGGCCAAAGCCGAGGCTTTGCAGCGTGACCTACCTGCCGTTGCAAGCTCTTTTTTGAGTTCCTGGTGCGGCGTTGGCCAAACGATTGCCCTGGTGGGATCTTCCGGCGTTGGAAAATCGACGCTGGTGAACACGCTGACCGGACCTGCATCTGACTCAGTGCAGAAAACCGGGACTATTCGCGAATATGACGCCCAAGGCCGTCACACCACAACGGCGCGATCGCTGCATGCTATTCCAGGCGGCGGCTGGGTCATAGATAATCCAGGAATAAGAACACTTTACCTCAGTGATGTGACCGACGGGATCGATACGCTTTTTGCCGACATAACGGAACTGGCACTGCTTTGCCGATTTCGCGATTGTACCCATGCGCATGAACCGGGCTGCGCAGTTCAGGGCGCTGTCAAAAGCGGCACTTTGGCCGACCACCGCCTCGAACGGTGGCGAAGCCTTGTGGCTGAAAACGGCGATAGAACACCAGTCCTCAGCGGACCACGCGGCAACAAGATCGTTCGCAAAAAGAAATATTGAAGGTCTGCACGGCTTCAAACGATACGAACCAACCACCACGATCTTTGGACGTCGGTCTGTCAAAGCTGGTTAGAGCCGCGACGGTTCCAGCCAATTAGAAACGCGACACTTGTTCCTCGGATCAGCCCCCGATCCGACCGGCTGGGCCGGGTTGCTAGGGAGGAGCGGGGGCGGATGAGATGCCTTCGGCTTTAGCTTTGAGATATGCTCGCCACCATTCATTCTGCAGCTTCCATACGAGCCAGAGCTTTCTGTCGCTTAGCAATCACGTCCGGATCGCTCATGAAATCCTTCCTTTTACCCGGCTTGCGCCCGCGTTTCTGATATCCGTTGCTCGTGCTGCCGTCGCGAATGCCAAACATATGATCTGTCTGTCCAGTGCGACGAGGGCCGCTTTTGCTGCGCTGCTGGTCCCGCCCTGCCTGCTGTTCTATGATGACCGAGAGCACGTCATCCAGACGCTTGTTCTCGACAACAACTGACCGATGAACCGAGCGCAAGGTGTCAAAGGTTCTATAAGGTAGGACGTAACTCTCATGCATGATCTCGAGGCGTCCATCCGGATAGTCGCAAACCACGACCTTCTTGCCTGCCAAGGGCCTGGAGACGGCACTGGGTTCGAGAACGAAGAGGACTTTGTCATAGCGCAGTGTCAGGGATTGCGACAGCGTGCGAGCTTCTTTCCTACACATGGCGCCGTCAAGGTTCTCATGATCGGCAAGCGGCCGGTGCATGTCCTTCGGATTGCGCGGCGATTTGCCGAAGCGGGAATTGAAATCCGCAATGAATTCTGATGCATAGGCGTTGGCAGCCTCGATCGTGTCGATACTGCGAAGCCGCAACTCCTTCACCAGCCGATCCTGCAGCGTCTGGTTGGCGCGTTCCACGCGGCCTTTGGCTTGCGGAGTGTTGGCGCAGATGATGTCGATGTTCAGCTCATAGAGCGCACGTCCAAACTGCGTTAGCCCGCTCGTCCGGTCTTTCTCCGATGCATTAGTCGAGCGAAAGACGCTGTGCTTGTCGCTGTAGAACGCCAGTGGTTTACCCCATTGCTGCAGATACGCCTTCGTCGCATGCAGATAGTCGAACGTGTTCTCTGATCCGGCGAACCGCAGATGCAGCAGCTTGCCGGTAGCATCATCGATGTAGACGAGCAGGGCGCATTTAGGACCGCGGTTCTCAAACCACCAGTGATGCGATCCATCGATCTGAACCAGCTCCCCGAAACAATCGCGCCGGCCGCGCGGCTGGAAAACCCGCTTCTTGCGCTCACGCCGCGAGATCCAGATGCCGGCCTCTGTCATCCATTGCCGCAGCGTCTCCTTGGCGACCGAAATATGATGCAGTTCGATCAGCTTCTCGCGAGCCAGCGTCGGACCGAAATCCAGATAGCGTTCGCGGATGAGATCCAGCGCCGCATTGCGAAACTCCTCGCTATGGCGCCGATTGCTTGGTCTCGATCGCTTCTTCGAAACCAGGCCGGCCGCACCGGCATGGTCATACGCCTGCAGCAGCCTGTGCATCTGACTTCGGCTAAGGCCCAGCAGTTCGGCGGCCTGGACAACGCTAAGGCGCCGATCGCGGATCTTCTGGACAACTTCGAGGCGATGCAATTCTTTCTGCGACATGGTGATCATAAAGGACATGACGACTCCGACCGCTCCTGGTCTCGACCAGGCTGAAGATCGTCATCCTTGCTCCCAACGTTGGCATTAACCAGTGCACCAAGAGGCAAGATTGTCGCATCTCTAACTGGCCCAACTGTCGCATTACTAAATAGCCGCTACACGACGTGGTCGGATACTCCGCACTTATGGAACAAGACGAAGCCGGCACATTTGACCGTCTTCGAGCGCGACGCACCGAGCTATTTGAACCCGAGATTGCGCGGCATCATGGGCGCATCTTCAAGCTCATGGGCGACGGCCTCCTCGCGGAGTTCGGCAGCGTGGTCGACGCCGTCGAATGCGCGGTGTCTCTGCAGCGCGGAATGACAGAGCGCAACGCCTCTGTAGCCGAGGAGGACAGGTTCAACATCCGCATCGGTATCAACATCGGCGAAGTGATCGTCGACGGTGACGACCGCTATGGTGAAGGCGTGAACGTCGCGGCGAGGCTGGAGCAACTCGCGCCGCCGGGCGGGATCTGCGTTTCTGGCAAGGTGGCGAAGGAGGTCGAGAATAAGCTCGCGTTTACCTTCGACTCCGCTGGGCGGCAGAAGGTCAAGAACATTGAAGAGCTTGTCGATGTCTACCAAGTGCGCATCGACGCCGCGCCACGCCGACGCATTCGGCACAAGCGCCGGATCGGCAGACGATGGTGGGCCATTGGAGTCCCTGCAACAATCGCGGCCGTAGTGGCCGCATGGATGGCGTTACAGTATCCGCTGACGCTGACCTCTCCTGCAGGTTCCGGTGCGATGCCATCAGTCGCCGTACTACCCTTCAAGGATCTAAGTGCGGACAAGAGCCTGGGGTACATGGGAGAAGGGCTGGCGAACGACGTCATCGCAATCCTCTCGCGATTTTCTGACATTGCGGTCGTCTCGCGAACATCGTCGTTTGCATACGAGGACAAGCAAGGCGACATCCGTCAGATCGGCAAGGAGCTGGGCGTCGGCTATGTCGTCGAGGGCAGCGTGCGCAAGGAAGGCGATAGAGTGCGCATCGTTGCACAGCTCATCAACAGCAAAACGGGGGACAATGTCTGGGCGGACCGCTTCGACAAGGCCGGAACCGACCCATGGGCGCTTCAGGATGAGTTGACCGGCAAGATCGTGGGGGCGATGACGGGCGAATTCGGAGCCATTCGCAAAGCGGACTATAGTCAGGCCTGGGGTAAGGATAGCACTAACCTGGCTGAATACGACTACTACTTGCGCGCGGAAAGCCAATTGAACCTTTACACCAAGGAAGGTCTCGAGCGATCCGGTGAGATCTCGCGACAGGGGCTGCAGGTATTCCCCGGCTCCCCCCTTCTGACTGTGGAGTGGGGGTGGTCCCATTGGTTGAACGCTGCGCTACTCTACAGTTCTGACCCGCAGGAAGATCTTCGGGAAGCGGAGCGACTGGTCAATCAGGTCCTCGCAGACAAGAACCCAAGCCCGCAAGTGGCGAGATTGGCATACTGGCTCAATGCTTGGCTCCTAACCCTCAAACGAGACCATGATGGCGCTGTTGCGGCAATGAACAAGGCCATCGCGGCGGCACCCTATAATGCATTCACCCTTACGGATGCAGGAAGTATCTTTCTACAAGCCGGTCAACCCGAAAAGGCGCTGGAGCTGACCGACGCTGCAGCCGCGCGGGACCCCGGGCTATCTTGGTTTTTTAATTATGTGCGAGGTTTTATCTATATCGTACTTGGCAAAAACGAAGACGCAGTCGAGGTGCTGAAGACCACGGAATTCGCCGACGCACCATTGCAACTAGCCATCGCCTATATGCGGCTGGGACGCGAGGCAGACGCCCGAGCTGCCGTCGAGAAGATGCTCAAGTCGGCTCCGACTGCGACGATCCAGTCGTGGCGGCAGACGTGGAATTTCCGAGATCCTTCCATTCTCGATCAAGCCGCGGCAGACCTTGCGCGGGCCGGCCTTCCGCCGCAATAGCCTGTCGACGCTCGCTCCCGAAGTCAGCCTCGTTGGCAAACTTCTCGGCGATCTGCGTTTCTTAGGAATGCCGGATTTTTCGGGGAAAAAGCTAGTGGACTTGGACTTCTTGGCGCGGGAATGCGTCATGGGCCGAAGGCGTTCCTGCTGTGGAAGGTCATCGCCTTCACCTTGAGCGTGTCTATGTGGAGATCCGGTACGAAGATGTCCTGCGGTTGCGGCGGCTTCGCCCGGTCGTGAGAGTCCAGACTACCCGGCGAGCCGTGCGCGAACTCGTCTCCCCTGCCGTCGGCGGCTTGAAATCCATGTTGCGGTCCGCCAAGCCTGACAAGTCGCCCGACAGGTCGAAGAGCTGCTGCGCCACGAGATGGACGACGTCGCCCTCGCGCTGGATCTTGCATCCTCAATTCGCCAAGCTCCGCACTCGCTTGTTAGGAATTTGTTGACCATAAGCTGGCTTTACTGGCCGTGACGGACAGGTAGATCCCGCCCGTCATCGAGTGTTGGGTGTAGGACGGAATTGTTCGTGTTGAAGTATCCACTGCAAGCTTTGTCGGGCCGAGCCTTGGGCGGAATTGCCACACTCCTGTCGCGTGCGGAGCGCTTCGCAGCGCAGACCATTCTGCCGGCTCTGTTTGCGCTGCCGGCACTTGTCGGTTCTGCATCATTTGCCTCGGCGGAAGATCGCGCCCTGAAGCTGTTCTTTACCCATACCGGCGAGAAGGCGACGATTACCTATAAGCGGGATGGAAAGTTCGATCCAAAGGGCCTTGCCCAGATCAATCGGTTTCTGCGCGACTGGCGAAGGAACGAGCCGACCCGGATGGATCCCCGGCTCCTCGACCTGGTCTGGGAGGTGTATAAGCGCAGCGGCGGCAAGGACTATATCCACATCGTCTCCGCCTATCGCTCTCCCACCACCAACAACATGTTGCGCAACCGTTCGCGCAGCAACGGCGTCGCCAAGAAGAGCCAGCACATGCTTGGTAAGGCGATGGATTTCTACGTGCCCGGCGTGAAGCTTGCGACGCTGCGGGCGCTTGCCATGCAGATGCAGGTCGGCGGTGTCGGATATTATCCGACCTCGGGATCGCCCTTCGTGCATCTCGACGTCGGCAACGTCAGGGCCTGGCCCCGCATGTCCCGGCAGGAACTCGCGCGAATATTCCCGAATGGACAGACGATGCATCTTCCGGCCGATGGCCGGCCGCTGCCGGGATACAATCAGGCGGTTGCGAACCACAGGAAGCGCGGTCCCACCTCGATCCAGATTGCCAGCACCGCTGGAGAAGATGAAGACGCGGGAGCGCCGACCGCGCCTGGCGGCGATACCACAGACGGCAAATTCGTGACGGCGCTTCTGCCGACGCCGAAAAGTCGAGCATTGAATGCGCTGGCGCAGCAGACCGGCGCGGCCGGGCGGGATGACAAAGGCTCCGCTGGGGATGCTTCATCCTTGCCGATTCCGATACCGGCGATGCGCCCGCCCGCCCTTGCGCACGACGCGGGCGCGGACGACAGGCTGGTGACTGCGTCGATCGGCCCGATTGATGCCCTTCCGGAGAGACAGACGCCTGGTTTGCCGGCCCACGCCCGCTTTCATCCCCTCGTTGCTGCGCAGGCGACCCCCAGGCAGGGCGCTGATATGATCGCCTCCCTGCCCATGACCGCTTCCTGGGAAGAGCCAAATTTCCTTGGATCGACGTCCCAAGCGGCGCTGATGCAATGGGCGCTGCATGCTCCCGGCGAGGCGATGGGATTGAGCGCGCCGCGCATTTCCCCCCGCACGGTTCATCGTGAGGCTGGTGTCACGACATCCGATGAGGATGTCATCCCGGTCGCCGCCAAAGGCCCGTTCGAGGCCAGCCGGTTTGCGTCTCCCCCGGAGGGTTGACCTCGATCATCAAGGCTTGATCCGACGGCAATCGCGGCCGAGATCCGCAAGCCAATCCTCTGCTTCCTTTTCAGTCATAGCGTGTCTGGTGGCGGATAGATGGCGCGCTGGACGACGTCATCTTCGTCACCGTCCACCCCGCCAGGGAGCGAGGTGAAATCAATGACAAGTGATAAGGGGCCGAATACCGGACGGGAGCCGAGGCCGAAGCGTGCGAAGGTGCGAAAACCGGTTCAGCGATGACTATCCCGAGGTTTCCAGCCGGCTATCGCCGCGCAGAAGGCTCAGCCAGGCTCGCGACACTTTCTCCGCGCCTGTGCCCCCGATATGGCAATCGTCGTAGCGGTCATCCCCATCGAGTAATGCGTCAGAATTTACGCCTTCTCGGATACCGTGGCCGCTTTTTGACAGGGCCAGTTGCGCCCGTACGATCGCATTGTCTGGAATATGCTCCTTGAAGCCGCCGTTGCTCGGTTCGAGGCATTTCGATGCGATCGAAATGTAAACCGGTGCTTCGACGCCGTGCTGACGCAATGTGTCAACCATCGACATGAAATGATCCCGATAGGCCTCCGCGGTGGTGCCGATAACGAGGTCCTTCTCTCCCTGGACCCAGAGGACGCCCGTTATCCGATAACCGGAATCCTGAAGCTGTTTCATTGTATCGACCAGCACAGGATTGAGGTCACCGCCGGTCGCCCAGCGCGCGACCTCAGATCCGGAATATGCGAGAGGCGCGAGGATGACGCTGTCATACTGTCCCGATGCAATCAAATAATTGCCAAGCAGCGTCCAGTACTCTCCCTTGGTATCGGTCGATCCAAGAAGTGGCGACGCCGCGATGAAGCACCGTTTGTCAAAGGCGTTGACAACGCGAGCGCCATAATTTGACCGGTGCCGTTGTCCTCCGTCGTTGGCCGCGTTCGATTGGCCAAGAATGAGTAAGACAGCCGTTCGAGCAGTTTGAGTCGGGCAGGTCACAGGCGATTTCGATTCATCCCCGATGAGTCGTTCCTTGTCGTCGAAACTATATCGGCTTGGGGCCGCTGCCTTCTCGCCGCCAACCATTTTTCTCAGCGCGGAAAGTTGTGGCCAAGGAAAGATCTCATGTCTCGCGCTCATGCCGCCGAGAAAGTACATGGCAATCAAGACGGCCCCGCCGACTGCTAGCGTTTTACGCATGGCGTCACCTTTAATCATCACCCGATGACATGGCCTATTGGACCAATCGAGGCTGCTGCAGCCACGAAGGTTCCTTTACACCAGCCACATCGGCTTGCTCGGGCATGATCTTTAGAAAGAGTTCGTCGTGAAGATCGAGCCCTGTCGCTGGTCTCAACTATAGACCGGACCGGTGATTACAATCATCCGGTTGGGTGAGAGATCGTGCCTGCTCGTAATCCCGTTGCTCGTCCACGGAAGGATATCCCAGATTCGGCCGGCGAGGACGACGTGGGAGCGGAGCACGGGCTCCTCCTTTTCGCTGACCGGATCATTTGGATCGACGGGCGCAGGATCTCTGTGTTAGGGAGCCCAAAAGCGCCGCTCTTGCGCGCGACAACGTTACGCTCTCGATATCGAAGGCAGGCGCATTGAAGGCTTATAGACCAGAGATCGATGGCTTGAGGGCCATCTCGGTGATAGGCGTTATTCTCTATCACGCCGAGTTCACGGTTGCCGGCCACACGCTGCTTCAGGGCGGATACATTGGCGTCGACGTATTTTTTGTGATCAGCGGCTTTCTGATTTCCCAAATCTTGTTGACGGAAATCGAAGCAACGGGGCGTATTGATTTCCTTAGATTCTACGCCCGGCGCGCGCGAAGAATTCTGCCTGCGTTGTTCACAGTCATTTTCGCGACAATACCCGTAGCCTATTATCTTTTATTGCCAGCTGAACTCATAGACTACGCGAACTCCCTAGGGTCTTCGCTGCTCTTTGGATCGAATATCTATTTCTATTTCACCGCGGCTCAGTATGGGGAGCCGAATGCCCTTCTCAAGCCTTTTCTGCACACTTGGTCGTTGAGCGTCGAAGAGCAATTTTACATCGGGTTTCCGCTCCTGCTGCTGATCGTACGCCGGCACTTGAAATCAAGGTTTCTGCCATGCGTGTTGGTCGTGGCAGCCCTCAGCTTTATCTGGTGCGTGATAACCGTACGGTATGATCAGCAACAGGCCTTCTACTCGCCGCTCACCCGGGCCTGGGAGCTGCTGGCCGGAACGCTTCTCGCTTATTACGAGGTGCGGCGTGGACGGCCTCGCCCCCAGCCGTTCCTTGCGGCGGCCGGGCTTGTCCTCGTTCTTGGTTCACTGATCCTGTTTAAAAAGAACACGGTTCATCCTGGCCTGCTCACTATGATCCCCGTCATCGGGACCTGCCTGGTGCTCGCATTCGCCAGCCGTGAGAACGCAATCGGTCGCCTGTTGGCTTCTCGGCCTGCGGCGCTCACCGGATTGGTATCCTACTCCTTGTATTTGTGGCATTATCCGGTCTTCGCCTTCTGGCGGTCGACAAGCCTGAATTTCGACAACAGCGACAAGTTTCTCGCCATCGCTGCGACGGTCCTGGTCGCGGTCGCCAGCTTTGTCGTCATCGAAAAGCCCCTTCGCCACACCAGGAGAAGCCGCGCTCTCTGGATCACCCTCAGCTCATCCGTTGCCACCATCACGGCTGCTGTCCTTTCAGCAATCACTATGGCCGGTTTTCCTCACAGATTGGATGAAGTCTATCCACCTCTCGCGCAGGCGAACGAGGCGCAGCTCGAAAGCACTTTTCTAGGCTTGAACGACAACATTCAAGATGGGAAACCCATTATCTTCATCATTGGGGACTCGCACGCCAGAAACTGGTCAATCGCGCTGAAAAATTACATCGACACCGACCGATATCAAATCGTGGCGCTCAGCTACTTGAACTGCATGGTGGAGATCAAGAACGATAGTGTGAAGGCCCCCTCTCGCGCCAGCATTTACGATAAATACTGCATTCCCTTTGAGAGATATATCAACGACAAATCATTGCTCAGCCGAACGAAAGCGATCTTCCTCACGAGCCTTCGGCCTTTTGAGTACTCCGTCAACCCCTTCCGGTTCGAACTTCTTTCCTGGATGAAAAGCCACTCGGATGACGCGCGCATTTTCGTTTTCGGAAATTATTTTCAGCTCGACGAATTGCACTCGTGCCTGGGGCTGATGTTTCAGAGAAAATCCGATGCCTCTATATGCCTGCGATCGGCGAGCTATCCGCCGGCCAACCAGCCTTTAGCGCAACTGCCGTTTTTCCCATCTGATCTTGCGTTCACCTATGTCGATATCGTCAAGCTTCACTGCGATTACGACAAGGAGAAATGCCTCACCAGCAGCAGGGGTGTTCCGTTCATCACAGACTGGAACCATATGACAGCAGAATTTCTGACGACCTTGATTGGTGACATTCTGGAAAAGAAAACCGCCGATCTACGGAGCGACGGTCTCCTCGATTTCCTGGTACCGCCGCACGCCGGGCAATCCGAACGAACGGCAAGTTCTCAGCCGAACGCTGGTCCCACGCCTTCCGCTTCTCCATCAAATTAAGCGGCCAGACGCCGGGGACGGTGAACCTGGGGTTCAGGTCCGGACTTTCGTCATCACGCATCGCAAAAGTTCCAGCGCAACCATATTATCGAACGGCTTGATCCACCTGCGCCACCGCTGCCAGAGCATTTCCGTTTTCTCCGCCTGGCAGCGTACGGGGCAACATCATCTCGTTGCCGCTGGAGCCGCGTTAGCACCATGTTAGCGCGCACCATCTACTGTGGTGACAACAAGGGAAACCCGGCTATCCATTGCAACCGGGACAAGTCGAGTAGCACGAGCCCTGAGACGCCGACGGCTGACGGAGGATACATGAAACTGGTTCTAGGCAGCTCGATAGTGTCGTGTGCCATCCTGCTATCCAGCGTATCGGGATTCGCCGCCTCCGGCGGATGGCAGTCGGATGGCCAAGGCACGAGATACTGGCACATCACTCCACGGCCCGGACAATGCAACGTAAGCCAGGCAAAAAACCTGGCGCTCCGGGCCGGCATCTATCGCAGCGAGATTGTACAGCAGGATGACAATGTCATCGTGCTCAGAGGTCTGGATCAATCGGGCGACCGGCGGGTGATCGGCTTCGGCAACATCAGGGGATGCCCTGAGTTGGATGGCTATGAGGATGCGCATCCCTGAGGGCATGGTCAGCGCGTCCAGCGCCACCTTCAGACGCCTCATTCAGAACTGCTGCGTATGGATTTCGGCCATGGCGCGCCTGAGGTCGTCGATCGGGTTGCCGATCGACGTCTGCGTCCCTTCAAGCTCCTTTGGCATCTTCCAGCCGGGATCAATTCCCTGCATGTTGGGCAACTCGTGCGCAATGCCCTTATGGCAGTCGATGCAGGTCGCCTTCCCGGGGATCAGATATTGCGTGTGGATCGCCGCGGCTCTCGGCGTCTGTTTCTGCAGGTCCATTGCGACTGCCGAATGGCAATTGCGGCATTCGAGGCTGTCATTGGCCTTCATCCGGGCCCACTCGTTCTGCGCCAGGCCGAGACGGTGCTCAAGAAACTCCGGCCGGGTGTCGATGGTGCCGAAGATTTTGCCCCACACTTCCTTCGAAGCCTGCATCTTGCGAGCAATCTTGTCCGTCCAGTCATGAGGAACATGGCAATCCGGACAACTGGCGCGCACGCCCGAGCGGTTGGAAAAATGGATTGTCCGGGTCAGCTCCTCATACGGATTGTCGCGCATCTCGTGGCACGACACGCAGAAATTCTCGGTGTTCGTCAGTTCCAGGGCGGTGTTGAATGCACCCCAGAACATGACGCCGCCAATAAAGCCGCCGAGCGTCAGCACGCCCAATCCGATCGTCGCGGCTGGCGTCGTCAATACTGACCATGCCCACAAAATGATGCGCTTCGCCCTAGCGATCATCGTCGTCACTCGCTTCCCGCGGGCTTGAAACCAAGTTCGCTCATATCTTTGAACGTGCTTGGCACCAGTGGTTTGATATCAGCCTGTGGAACGTGGCAAGCCGTGCAGAAATAGCGCCGGGGCGCGACGTCCGCGATCATCTGGCCGTCCCGCGTCATGTAGTGGGTCACGCTGATCATCGGAGCGCCGGAGTCCTGAGTGAACTCCCGCTTGTGACAGGAGAGGCAGCGGTTCGCGTTGACCGAAAGCTCATAGCCTTCGATCGAATGCGGGATGACAGGGGGCTGGTCGGGATAGGCGCGCATCTGGCGGCGGTCATCGACCACCCATCTCGGGAGGACGGCGGCGGGCTCGGACTGCATTGCATCAGACGGCCCCTGAAGCTGGGGGACATTCTGGGTGACGACCTGGGCGATTGATGCCGTCGTGACGAACACCAGCAAACCCGCTGCAATGGCTGTCCATTCGGGTCGTCTCAACCGACGACGGGGAGAATCTTGACCGCGCATTTCTTGAAATCCGTCTGTTTCGAGATGGGATCGGTGGCGTCGAGCGTGACCTTGTTGATCAATTGGCTGGCGTCGAACCACGGGACGAAGATGACGCCGGATGGCATCCGGTTCCTGCCGCGGGTGTCGATCCGGGTGCGGATTTCACCACGCCGCGAGACGATACGGACCTCGGCCCCCTGGTTGATGCCGCGTTTTCGCGCGTCGTCGGCATTCATGAAACAGCGCGCGCCGGGAAACGCCTTGTAGAGCTCGGGAACCCGCATCGTCATCGAACCTGAATGCCAATGTTCGAGCACCCGTCCCGTCACCAGCCAGACATCGAACTCGTCGTCGGGCGATTCTGCGGGAGGCTCGTAGGGCGCCGCCAGGATGACGGCCTTGCCGTCCGCCTGGCCGTAGAAATTCAACCCCTCGCCGGGTTTCACATAGGGATCGTATCCTTCGCGGTATCGCCATCTGGTTTCCTGCCCGTTGACGACGGGCCAGCGCAGTCCTCGAACCTCGTGATAGACGTCGTAGGGCGCCAGATCGTGGCCATGTCCCCGCCCGAATGAAGCGTACTCTTCGAAAAGCCCCTTTTGGACATAGAAGCCGAAGGCCTTTGCCTCGTTATTGTCGTAGTCGGCGCTGATTTCCTCGACAGGGTACCGGTCAACCTCGCCGTTGCGAAACAACACGTCGAAAAGCGTCTTGCCGCGATAGGCCGGATTGGTGTCCAGCAGCTCCGCCGGCCAAACCTCATCGGTGGTGAAGCGCTTCGAGAACTCCATCATCTGCCAGAGATCGGAGCGAGCCTCGCCGGAAGCCTGCACAAGCTGGTGCCACACATGCGTCCGGCGTTCGGCGTTGCCGTAAGCGCCTTCCTTTTCCACCCACATGGCGGCGGGCAAAATGAGGTCGGCACTCATCGCGGTAATCGTCGGATAGGCGTCCGAGACGACGATGAAGTTTTCAGGGTTGCGATAGCCGTTGTAAGTCTCGTTGCTGGTATTCGGCGCGGCCTGGACGTTGTTGTTGACCTGCACCCAGTAGAAATTCAGCTTGCCATCCTTCAGCATCCGGTCCTGCTGTACGGCGTGGTAACCCGGTTTCTCGGGAATGAGGCCGTGAGGGACCCGCCAGATCTCCTCAGCGTGTTTGCGATGCTCGGGATTGGTTACGACCATGTCGGCAGGCAGGCGATGGGCGAAAGTTCCGACCTCACGCGCCGTACCGCAAGCGGAAGGCTGACCGGTCAGCGAGAACGGACTATTGCCCGGCTCGGAGATCTTGCCCGTCAAAAGATGGAGGTTATAAACCATTTGGTTGGCCCAGACGCCTCTGACGTGCTGGTTGAAACCCATGGTCCAGAGCGACATGACTTTCCGGGTGGGATCGGCATAAAGCTCGGCCAACTGCTCGAGAAACTCCGGATCGACGCCGGTCATCGCAGCCGTCTTCTTCAGCGTGTAGTCCGAGACGAAGTCCTTGAAAGCCTCGAAATTCATCGGCTCGGTCTTGCCCGGATCGGCCGAGTTTGCGGCCTTGACCTCGATCGGATCATCGGGGCGCAGGCCGTAGCCGATATCGGTCGCGGCGCGGGCAAATTTGGTATGCTTCTGGACGAATGCCTCGTTGACCCGCCCGGTTTGAATGATGTGGTTGGCAATGTAGTTCAGGATCACCAGGTCCGTGCCGGGCTTGAAGACGATGGGTATGTCGGCCAGATCCATGCTGCGATGGGTGAAGGTGGACAACACCGCGACCCGGACATGCGGTTGGCCGAGGCGACGATCGGCGACACGCGTCCACAAGATCGGATGCATCTCCGCCATGTTGGAACCCCAAAGCACGAAGGCGTCGGCATTCTCGAAATCGTCGTAGCATCCCATCGGCTCGTCCATGCCGAAGGTTCGCATGAAGGCGACGGCGGCAGACGCCATGCAATGGCGGGCGTTTGGATCGAGATTGTTCGACCGGAAGCCGGCGCGCATCAGTTTCGTCGCGGCGTATCCCTCGAAGATCGTCCACTGGCCGGAGCCGAACATGCCGATGGCGGTCGGCCCCTTTTCCTTCAGTACGCGTTTGCACTGCGCGGCCATCACGTCGAAGGCCTCATCCCAGCTCACCGGCTCGAACTCGCCTTCCTTGGCGTAGACGCCGTTCTGCTTGCGAAGCAGCGGCGTCTTCAACCGGTCCTGGCCGTACATGATCTTCGAAAGAAAGTAGCCCTTGATGCAGTTCAGGCCCCGGTTCACTTCTGCCTGCATGTCGCCGTGGGTGGCGACGACCTGGCCCTGCTTGACCCCAACCATGACGCCACAGCCGGTCCCACAAAACCTGCAGGGCGCTTTCGACCACTTTATCTCAAGCGCGTCGATGCCTCCAGGCACCTGCTGCGCGGCGGCGGGAAGCGCAATGCCCGCGGTCGCCGCGGCTATCGCTGCTGCGTGCGCCTTCAGGATGTCACGACGGGTCAGTTCACCGGTCATCTACGCCCCCTCCGTTTCGACATGTTCGAAAACCATATTCGCGGAGATGACCCCATCGAACAGCGATATGCGCGACAGGCATTCGCCCATCATGCCTGTGCTTGTCCCTTCGATGACGATGACAATCTTGCCGCCGCCATCGCCGTGGACTTCAACGTTTTTCATCATCGCAAGCTGGCTGAGAACGCTAAGCGTCGCGGTAGGCAGCGTCGCGACGACCGCGCTCGATATGTGATAGAGCGATGGAGTTTCAGGCATTGCGACCCTCCAGTTCATTTGTGCGGGTCGCGATTGCGCCGACCGGACAGACCGCAAGGCAGGCGTCGCATCCGGTGCAGAGTTTTTCGTCGATTTCGGGAAAGAACGGCCCGCCGATCCGCGGCCGGAATCGAATTGCGTTGTCGGGACAGTTTTCGTCGCACGACCGGCAGGCGACGCCCAGCTTGGACAGGCAGGCTTCCGTCACCATGGCCGTATGAGGCACTGATGTTGACGCGTCCGCTTCGGATGCCGAGTCGGGACAGCCAAGGAACAGTTGTCGGCGCGAAAGCGCTTTTGTCTGCATGGAGCGCCTCAATGACCTGGAGGCCCGGGAGGTCCAAAGACGATCTGCCACATCCAGACGGCGAACCCGTAGCTACCGACGACGCCGACGGCGATCACCGGCCAGATGCCGAAGGCAAGTGCGAAGAACGTCACAAGCTCGATCTTCCTTCTGTTCGGAGGCTGCGCGCCCGCAGAGCCGCCTTGGACCGGCTGCAACATCTCACTTCCTCTCCGCATGTCATCGCCGGCATTTTGATGCTGGCACTGCCGTGCTGAGAGTTGCATACACCGTGCCTTTGGGCACGTATGTTACGGTAACCAACGGAGCGGGTTGCCAATATGTGGCAAGTCGGGAACTGGGGCTTCGATGGACAGAGAACGCGAGCATGACGACCTGACCGCCGGGATTGACCGACCGATCGTTATTATTCTCCCCAAAGGTGGGTATATCGGCGTCTTCACGGGAGACCCATGAGGCTCATGCAGAGGGATCCATATCTCAGCAAGTTTGGACCACCCGCACCCTTCGGTGCGCCGCGGACTCCTTGTCCAGCCCAACCCTACTCGCTCTGCCGCAGATTCCGTATCCGATCAAACAGCACCGCCAGCACGATCGCCCCGCCAATAAACGTCCCCTGCCAGAACGCATTGATGCCGAGCAGGCCGAGGCTGTTGCGGATCACTTCGATCAGGGCCGCGCCAACCAGGGCGCCGAAGGCGGTGCCGATGCCGCCGGCGAGGTTGGCGCCGCCGATGACGGCGGCGGCGATGACCTGCAGTTCCATGCCGGCGCCGATATTTGTGGTGACGGCGCCGAGCCAGCCGGTCTGGACGATGCCGGCAATGCCGGCCGACAGCGCCGAGATCATGTAGACGGCGACCTTGATGCGGCGGACGGGAACGCCGGTCAGCGTGGCGGCATGTTCATTGCCGCCGATCGCGAAAATATAGCGGCCGAAGCGCGTCCAGCGCAGCACGAAACCAGTGATGAGCGCCAGGATGACCATATAGAGAACCGGATTGGCGATCCCGAAAAACCAGGCGCCGCCGCCAAGCGCCAGCAGCTTGTCATGATCGGGGCCGAACTGAAAGACGACCGTGTTGTTCGAGGCGACCATCGCCAAGCTCCGCGCAATCGACAGCATGCCGAGCGTCACCACGAAGGGCGGGAAATTGAGATAGGCGATCAGCACGCCGTTGAAGGCGCCGATCGCCAGCGCCGTAACGATCGCGGCCGTTATGCCGACCTCGATGGAATAACCGGCGTTCATGGTGACCGCCAGCACCATGCTGCAGAGGCAGAGCACCGAGCCCACCGACAGATCGATGCCGCCGGTGATGATCACCAGCGTCATGCCGAGCGCGATGATGGCGACGAAGGTGACGTTGCGGGTGATGTTGTAGAGGTTCTTCGTCGTCGCAAAGGAATCGGTGGCGAAGGACAGGAAGAGGCAGGCGAGAAGCACGGCGATCAGCACCCAGAATGTCTGGCCGCCGACAAACTCCGCAAGCCGGCTGCGCTGCTTCTGTGCAATCGTCTGGTCCAATGTTACTGCCATTTCGACCTCTCACTCCAGATGGGGCATTCCCGTCAGCGGTATTTCTCCCGCGGGATAAGCGGCGCGGCTCAAACCTGTTCGATGGCGCCGGTGATCAGACCCGTGACTTCTTCAGGCGAACTTGCCTCGATTGCCTTGTCGGCGACTTTCCGGCCGCGGCGCATGACGATCACCCGGTCGGCCACGGTGAAAACATCGGGCATGCGGTGGCTGATCAGCACGACCGCAATGCCGCGGTCGCGCAGCTCGCGGATCAGATTGAGGACCTCGGCCACCTGTCGGACCGAGATGGCGGCGGTCGGCTCGTCCATCAGCACGATCTTTGCCTCCGACAGCATGGTGCGCCCGATCGCCACCGCCTGCCGCTGGCCGCCCGACATCTGCTTGACGAGATCGCGCGGGCGGGTTTCCGATTTCAACTCCCTGAAGATCTCGCCGGCGCGCCGATACATCGTCCCGTAATCGAGGATGCGAAACGGACCGACGCCGCGGCGCAGCTCGCGCCCGAGGAAGACGTTTGCCGCCGCCGTCAGATTGTTGCAGAGCGCCAGATCCTGGTGCACGATCTCGATGCCGTGCTGGCGCGCCTCGATCGGGCGATGCATGACGATCTCCCGGCCCTCGAGACGCATGATGCCCTCGCTCGGCCGAAAGTTGCCGGCGATCATCTTGACCAGCGTGCTCTTGCCGGCGCCGTTATCGCCCATCAGGCCGACGACCTGGCCGGCTTCGAGCGCGAACGACACGTCGTTGACCGCCTGGATGGCGCCGAAATGTTTTGAAATATTGGTGAGCTCGAGAACCGCGACCAGCCGACTACCCTCCCCTTAACTGCAGGCCTGCCTTCGCCGCCGGTTGCCGATACCCGGTTGCCAGTCAGACGCCTACGATCTCGCTCAGCCGATCTCCTCCCGGAAAAGCGATTGCGCTCATTAATGCAAAAGCGCCAGGAATCGTCAATCAATAGTCCGCTAAAACGTCCCCTCATCACAAAAATCTATTTTGTACGATAAATACAGATTGACGCCGGAAACGCATAGATATTAGCTGTTACTGGGGGAGAGAAGTATGCTGATCCTTGTCACCGGGGCTACGGGCAAGGTCGGGCGGCGCTTTATTACTGGGCTGCTTGACGAGCCACAATTTTCCAACGCACGCATTCGCGCGCTTTGCCATAATCGTGTGCTTGGTGAAACCGGCCGGGTCAGTGTGATCAAGGGCTCGATCGCCGATAGCGATGTCGTTGCAGCGGCGATGGACGGCGTCACCCATGTCGTGCATCTCGCCACCTGCAAGGAAATCCCCGCCGATGTGATGGATATCACCGTCAAGGGCCTGTTCTGGCTGCTCGAGGCGTTCCGCGCCAGCCCCACGGCAAAGCAGTTCATCCTCATCGGCGGCGATGCCGGCATCGGGCATTTCTTCTATCGCCATGACGGGCCGGTGACCGAAAAGACGCCGCATCGCGCCTATCCCGGCTGTTACGCGCTGTCCAAGGTGCTGGAAGAGGTAATGCTCGAGCAATTCGCCATCCAATACGGCATCAACACCTGCTGTCTGCGCGCGCCGTGGATCATGGAGAAGGACGATTTCAAGTTCACGCTGTCCTTCGGCGAGGATGTCTTCGGCGGGCCGGACTGGAAGACGCTGGTGCCGGCAGCCGATGCCGAGCGTTATTTCCGCGATGGCACGGTGCCGCTGCTGCGCGACGCCGATGGCCGGCCGCTGAAACGCAATTTCGTCCATGTCGACGATCTCGTCTCGGCGATCCTCGCGGCAATCGACAATCCGCGCGCCAAGGGGCAGCTTTTCAACATCTCGATGGATCGGCCCGTCGATTATGGCGAGGTTGCCGCTTATCTCGCCCGCACGCGCGGGCTCGGCTCGGTCAATATCGAAAGCCAGTTTCACTCGAACTGGATGGACAATAGCAAGGCCAGATATCTGCTGGACTGGAACCCCGTCTACGATCTGGAAAAGCTTATCAATTCGGCTTGGGAATACCAGCGATCGAAGGAGGAGCCTCGGGTCGTCTGGTATCCAGGTTGATGACGCGGCGGGTGCAGAAGCGTCCGTCTTTTTCAATGGGAGGAAGCTATGAGGAAGGCATTATTGCTTACAGCTGCAGTCCTGGCGCTGACGGCCGGACAGGCCCTGGCCGCCAAGAAGCAGCTGGTTATCGTCGTCAAAGGCCTCGACAACCCGTTCTTCGAGGCGATCAACCAGGGTTGCCAGAAGTGGAACAAGGAAAACGCATCCGCCGAATATGAATGCTTCTACACCGGCCCGGCATCGACCTCCGATGAAGCCGGCGAAGCGCAGATCGTCCAGGATATGCTTGGCAAAGCCGATACCGCCGCCATCGCCATCTCGCCGTCGAACGCCAAGCTGATCGCCCAGACGCTGAAGACGGCCAATCCGAGCGTTCCCGTGATGACGCTCGATGCCGATCTTTCGGCAGATGACGCCGCTCTCCGCAAGACCTATCTCGGCACCGACAACTATCTGATGGGCGCCAAGATCGGCGAATACATCAAGAAGGCCAAGCCGAAGGGCGGCAAGATCTGCACGATCGAAGGCAATCCCGGCGCCGACAACATCCTGCGCCGCGCCCAGGGCATGCGCGATACGCTGAGCGGAAAGAAGGGTCTCGCGGCCTTGAAGGGCGAAGGCGGCTGGACGGAAGTTGCCGGCTGCCCGGTCTTCACCAATGACGATGGCGCCAAGGGCGTTCAGGCGATGACCGACATTCTCGCCGCCAATACCGACCTCGATGCCTTCGGCATCATGGGCGGCTGGCCGCTGTTTGGCGCACCGCAGCCCTACCGCGACCTGTTCAAGCCGCTGGCCGACAAGATCGGCAAGAACGAATTCGTCATCGGCGCCGCCGACACGATCGGCGACGAGGTGGCGATCGCCAAGGAAGGCCTGGTCACCGCGCTCGTCGGCCAGCGGCCGTTCGAAATGGGCTACAAGGCGCCAACCGTGATGATGAACATGATATCCGGTAAGAAGGTCGAGGATCCGGTGTTTACCGGCCTTGACGAATGCACCAAGGACACCGTCGACACTTGCATTCAAAAGTGATCTTGGCATTCCAAAATTGATGCGGCTCGGAGCGCCCACGTCCGTGGGCGCTCCGATGTTTATGCAGCGCTCAGCTGCGCACCGATCCAATCCGAGAATGCCTGCATGGCCGCCGTGACCGGCCGCGATTGCAGGCGCGTCAGCCAATAGCTGCCGAGCGATATGGCGGTGGCGAAGGGCTGGACGATCGCGCCTGAGGAGAGGTGCCTTGTGAACATCGATGGCGGCGCGAGCGCGACTCCGAGCCCCTGAAGGGCCGCCTCCATCATGCCGACGGAGGAATCGAAGACGATGCCGGCATGGACCTGCGCTGTGGGGGGAACGCCGGCGGCCTGAAACCAGGTGCTCCATTCATCCGTCCGGTAACTGCGCAGCAGCACCGCCCCGGCAAGATCCTCAGGCGATTGCAGATGTTCCGCCAGTTTGGGGATGCAGAGAGGCGAGAGCGGCGCTTCGAACAGGCGTTGCGCCTGCGTTCCGTGCCATGAACCGCTGCCGAAGCGGATGGCGAAATCCAGCCCTTCGGCGGCCGGATCGACGCGGTTATTGTTGGTGGACATGCGGAGATCGATAAAGGGATGCCGGCGCTGGAAATCCGAGAGCCTCGGCAGCAGCCAGCCGACCGCAAATGTCCCGACAACGCCGAGAAACAGCAATTCGCGCACCTGCCCGGCTTCGATCCTGTCCAGCGTCGTCGCCATCTGGTCGAAGGAGGCCGTCACCGTCGGCAGCAGCGCCTCGCCTTCCGCAGTGATTTTCAAGCCGCGGGGAAGACGCTGGAACAGCGCCACGCCCAATCGGGTCTCGAGCCCTTTGACCTGCTGGCTGACGGCCGCCTGGGTGACGCAGAGCTCGATCGCGGCGCGGGTGAAGCTCAGATGCCGTGCAGAGGCTTCAAAGGCGCGCAGGCCGTTCAAGGGGAGGAATTGCCGAACCATTTGAGCCCTTTGTTTTGATGCATGTCGTTCTCCCGGAACCGCCGCCCACTTCCGGGCGACATGCATTAGATTTTCTTGTGGCTGCTGCGAGATATCATCATTTGTGATTGGAAAATAGCGCGAGTAAACGTCCTCCCCATGCGCTTTTGCGCTTGTTTTGGTTGCCATTTCGATTTGGAGGATGATGGTTATGAAAAGCGTTGGGATAAGAATTTTATCGGCCGTCTTGCTCTCGGCCTGCGCTGCCACAAGTGTTTTTGCCGCCGACGAGACCAAGTTGAAGGCGATCACGGATGCCGCGATCACGCCGATTATGGAAAAATACGCCATCCCCGGCGTTGCCGTCGCCATCACTGCCGACGGCCGGGACCACATCTTCACCTATGGCGTCGAATCCAAGGACACCGGCAGGCCGGTGGCGCCGACCACGCTGTTCGAACTCGGATCGATCAGCAAGACCTTCACGGTGACGCTGGCATCCTACGCCGAAGCAAGCGGACAACTCTCGCTGTCGGACAAGGTCGGCAAATTTCTGCCGGCGATGAAGGGAAAGCCGTTCGGCGATATCGCCCTGATGAATCTCGGCACCCACACGGCGGGCGGATTTCCCCTGCAGCTTCCCGATGAGATCAAAACCGAAAAACAGCTGCTCGGATATCTCGAAGCCTGGCAGCCCTCCTATGCGGCTGGGACTGAGAGAAGTTATGCCAATCCCAGCATCGGCATGCTCGGCTATATCGTGGCGAAAGCCATGCACGGCGATTTTACGGCGTTGATGGAGGGCAAGCTGTTTGCCGCGCTCGGATTGAAAAGCACCTATATCGATGTGCCGAAAGCGCGGCTGGCCGACTATGCTCAAGGCTATAAGCGCAGCGGCGAGCCGGCCCGGATGACGCCGGCCGTTCTCTCATCCGAAGCCTATGGCGTCAAATCGACCGCAGGCGACGTGATCCGCTTTGTCGGCGCCAATATGGGCATGGTCAAGCTCGACGAAAAACTGCAGCAGGCGATCACCAACACCCACATCGGATATTTCAAAGCAGGAGTGATGACCCAGGATCTCATCTGGGAGCAATATGCCTATCCCATAAGTTTGAACGACTTGTTGGAGGGCAATTCGCCCGCGATGCTGAAGACCATGCCGGTTTCGGAACTGCGGCCAGCGATGCAACCGCGCGACGATGTGTGGATCAACAAGACCGGCTCGACCAATGGCTTCGGCGCCTATCTCGCCTTCATCCCCAGACAGCGGCTCGGCATCGTCATCCTGGCCAATAAGAACTACCCCAACGAGGATCGTGTCGCTGCAGCCTATCAGATATTGACCGCGCTCTCGGCCGACTGATCGGAAAACAGGCCTGGCCGGCGTGAGTGCACGCCGGACCGGGGGGCGTCAACGGCAAACGGCATCACTTGAATTCTGCTTCGTTGCTTCCGAAAACCGGGTCAGACTTTAGCCCGATGCCGGACCGACGCCCTCGTGATACAAACTGGTGCGATCGACGACGCGCCGCGCCCGCAGTCGTTCCGATGCCGAATCCGGCGACACTACTTTAAGTAAGACATATGAATAATTAAGATTAATAAGGGAGTATTTTCTAGAATACTTCTAATGAATTGCCACGCCTTAAAGGTGATGCTAATAAACAAACCACATTCTCAAAGTCACGAGGCGCAATGCAATGAAAAGCGTATTGATATCTGGCGGAGCTGGATTTATCGGATCGCATTTGTGCGACCGGCTTTTACTTAGATCCGACGTCCAGAAGCTGGTTGTTGTTGACAACCTCTGGACCGGACTTTTCGACAATATCGCCCACATCAGGGATCCCCGTTTTCACTTCGTGAAGTCGGACGTCGAGACGCTGCGCAGTTCTGAAAAATTCGATGAAATCTACCATCTGGCCTCCCCGGCATCGCCGCCATGGTATATGAAGGAACCGAAGAGGACGATTTCCGCCAATCTTCTCGGGGCATTTCGGCTGCTGGAGCTCTTGAAGAAGGGCGGGCGTTTCGGCTTCACCTCGACGTCCGAAGTTTATGGCGACCCGCTGGTGTCGCCGCAGCCGGAGACCTACAAGGGCCAGGTGGACTGCACCGGACCACGCTCGTCCTACGACGAGAGCAAGCGCTGCACGGAATCGCTGCTGTTTGAAATGCAGCGTACCCAGGGGCTCGACCTCAAGGTCGTGCGTCCCTTCAACACATACGGTCCCCGCACCCGGCCCGATGACGGCCGCGCCGTCTCCAACTTCATCACCCAGGCGCTGGCGGGCCGGCCGATTACTGTATTCGGCGACGGCAAGCAGTCGCGCAGCTGGGGCTATGTCGATGACGTCGTCGATGGTTTCGCACGCTATTTCTGGATCAATGAAACCGACTATAAGGGACCTTTGAACGTCGGCAATGATCGCGAGATCTCGGTTCTCGAAGTCGCGCAATATATTTCCAAGCTGGTCGGCGGCGTGCCGATCGTCTTCGAGCCGTCACCGCCGCAGGACCCCACGAACAGACGGCCGGACCTGACCAACGCGCATTATGTCATGCCCGAGTGGTCGTGCAAAATCACCTATGAACAGGGCGTGGCGATGACGCTCGACTGGTTCAGGGACCAAATGAAGGCGCAGGCTGCAGAATAAACCATATCAGCTTTCGAGACTCGCGTACTGAGTGCAGGTGGCGTATATTCACGGTTTGATTGAGATGGTGACGGTGCGAGAACCAATTCCGTCCGATCTGAAGGATATAAGTTTCCCCTACCGATTCATTATCTCGATCTCGCCACCTCTCGCCTCGATGCCGTTTCGCCCCTGATCTTTGATGGGTTGGTGGTCTTTCTGTCGGATGGTCTTCCCGTAGGACAAGCCTATATCGAAAGGCCCGAGACGGCCGCGGCCCTGGCCGAGCGTGTCGTGCGACCTGAGACCATCGAGCATGCGCGTCATGTACTTTCTCCGCGACAGCCGGAACTGCCCCCGCGGCGGGCACATCGGCATGGGCGCGGTGGGGCGTCTGAACCTGGCGGTCGGCTGCAGCAGCGTCGGCCGCTACGATTTACTCGTATTGTCATAGAGTGCTGAACGCAGTTTCGCCTGCATCCACTGGAGGTGCTGTTCGATCATATGCGCGTGGAAACTGGGGTTATTGAGAGTGTTCAATGTGAAGTCAGACAAATTCGGGGGGACGTTGATCGGCTGACCCTGCCATTCGGCAAGCGCCACAGGAAGATATCTATGTATCGCCTGGCGGTTCAGCCACGGACGGAAATGCCGTGCGTCCCACGGTTCGGTGCCGATCCGGTGACACATATCGCCGACATGTACCGTCCCATTCACGATACGAGCAGCGAGGGGTCGGCGTTCCGCCAACATAGCTTCGGCTGCCTCAAGGCCCTGGTCCAGATTGATCTCGAGCACGTCGATTTCGTCAGTGGAAGCTGTCGGATCCGTCGGAAGCCGCCAATCCTCACCCAACACTTCCGCGGCGCCGCGAAGATAATGATATCCACTGCACTGTCGCTCTACCTTCTCATAGAGCCTGCGAAGGCCAGCCTTTTCCAACATTTGGAGGACGCCGGGGCCAGCCTTGACGAGGGGGTCAAGGACAGAACCGGCGCGGGTAGCGATAGTCCTTTGCAGGCGCCTCTTCCGCCCTTTTCGTCCGGCGAACCGATGAATCGCCAGCAGCCGCTGTATGTCGGGGTGCTTACGAGCCATCAAGGCATCGGAGCGTCCCTCTTGATGCCTGCGCACCATCTTTCCGGTGAGTGTCGTCGTTTGATGTTCGAGATGATAGCCCAATGCGTCAGGAGCAAAACGAATTGGAACCCCTTTTTTGATCAGACGCAGACCAAATTCGAAGTCTTCTCGTGCACGGGCGAATTGAGGATCGAGCCCGCCCATTGCGTGAAATAGGTCTGCATCCAGCGAAAGGTTTCCTGTCAGCACATCGGTAAAGGCGAACTGATGTCCAGGGCGGGACACGCGCTCGAAGTGCCTCGTCCACCATGCGCGCGCGCTGAGGCGGAAGCGATCCTTTGCAATGTGCGGAAGTGGCGGGTAGGGGCCTATCACTACGCCCCCAGGGTGACGCTGATGTTCAACGACGTGCGCCCGAACGAAGTTTTCCCCGGGCTGAATGTCGTCATCAAGGAAGATCAATAAACGGCCGCTCGCGACCTGCGACCCCGCATTGCGGGCGAGTGCCGGACCGACGCCCGGCAACGTCAGGGTACGAAGCGGAACGCGGGTACGAAGCGACGAGAGCATTGTCGACGTGTCGTCCTCACACCCGTCCGCCACAACCAGGACTTCGAAGGCTGGGGTCCCATCTCGCTGAGCGTCGAGCTTGCTTAAAAGCGATCTCAGCATGGCAGCACGATTATGCGTTGGTATGATAACGCTGATGTCAACCACGCTTATGCCCTGCCTCCCCTGCTCGCGCCCGCGCCCTCAGATAACGGACCGGGCCGTTCACAGCACCTCTGACCTGCGTTAAGGCGTCGTTGTAAGGCAGGCTGAATTGGTGTCCCCGTCGAGGTTGAAACAACCGCCGAAGAAGCCTGAGATACGAACGAACCATGCGAGGGAGCGCACGCGGGTTTCCCTCGAACAGGAGGGCCTTCGTCAAGATGGCGAACGATGCAACCTCGTAGCCATACATCTGCTGCTGCAGTTCCTTGCTTGAGCGACGATGGCGGTGCCAGTTCAGAGCCTCGGGATCGTAGATGATCCGATATCCGGCTTCGAGCACACGCCGGAACATGTCTGTGTCACCACCAGCCAGACTGAGCGTTCCAGCGTCAAGAGCCTCGTCGAACCACCCCACCGCATCAACGATCGTTCGGCGCAACGCCATGTTGACACCGGCACCCGCATGCCATCCCATGAATGGGTCCAGGTTATAGGCATCATAGACCTGACGCCTGAAACCACGGCAAAAACCGCCAAAATGCTGAAAGGCGATCTGCGAGTCCGTTTCCAGCTCTGCCGCCATGGTAAGGCCGGTTACGGCCAGCACGAGGGGGTCCTCGAAATTGCGAAGCAAGGTTCTAAGCCATAGCGGGTCGGGGACCGCATCGTCGTCGATGAAGGCGACGACGTCTGCTTCTGTGTTGCGAAGGGCAGTATTGCGCGCGACGTCAAGACCAGGACGCGGTTCGCGCAGATATCTCACAGTGTCGAAGCGCCCGACTAAATCGCGCGTGGCCTCGTTCGATGGGGCATTGTCGACGACGAGAATATCGGCCTTATCGGGCATAGCCAAAAGCCCGGTGAGGCAGCGCTCCAGATCTTCGGTACGATCGCGCGTGCAGATCACCACGGAAGCTTTCGGCAGCTGACGTGGAGTCGGCGACGGGTCAGGGAGGGCCAGCCGATGCCTCAGCCAAGCCTCGAACACCGACGAACTGGCCGCAGACAGAATCCGGTCTTTAATTGGCGTCTTGCAGCCATCGGTGTCGAAGGCGATCACAGCTTGGCCGCACGGACGACCGGCGACCCGGATCAGCACAAGTGCACCCTGATAGTCATCGGTCGGTTCAAAATCTGGCGGAAGGTCAAGAATGTCGATGTCTCGAACCGCAAGGCGCATCAGGAGTTCCGATCCAAGCTGCGCTGACCCAATGAGCCGTGGTCCGGCGAGGTCGCGGTGGGGCGCGACTGCACCTGCTCCCACTGTGTCGGAGGATTCAGCATACCCTTTCTTGGGCCGGGGCCGGTCACGGCGAGAGGATAGACTTCGGCGTGATAATCGTAAACCTGCTGCCAGTCTGCCGAAAAAAGGCCCACCGTAACGCGATAGTCGCCGGGCGCCAGGTCGATACGATTGAGTGATGTTTCGATGCGCACCGTGTCCGTGTCTACGACAGGGGCGAATTCGGCCAACTTGCTGTCGGTCTCGAAGCAGCACGTATCGTCCGCCGCGTAGATGCCGATGACGATAACGGCGTTGCGATCTCTGGTGGCGCCAACATAGGTCAGTGAAATCGACAGCCGGTCGCCCGCAACGATGGTACTTGTCGGCGTGCTTTGCTCGTTCAGCAACACTACGGCTGTGATCTGGAGTTCGCCATTGCCGAACCGGCTGACCTGCGGCACAAGTTCGACGGGCAGTTTTGTAACGGCGAACGGTTCGTGCGGAACGCTGGCGACCTTCGCCTCGACAGCCGAGGTATAAAGCGGGAGCATTTCGTCGATTGGTCCGTAGCCCACGACGCGTCCGCCTCTCAGGAACAGCACGTGATCGCAGATTTCTCTTACCTGCGAGACGTCGTGTGACACGAAAAAGATAGTGGCGCCGTCCTTCAGTATCTCCTTCACTCTTGCAATGCACTTCTGCTGGAAGGCTTGGTCGCCTACGGCGAGGGCCTCATCGATAAGCAAGATGTCCGGGCGCACATGAACTGCCACGGCGAATGCCAGGCGCATACGCATCCCGGTGCTATAACTGCGAACCGGATTCTCAACGGCCGCCTCCAGCTCGGCGAAGGCTACAATCTCGTCAAACCGCTCGGCAACCTCGGTCCGCCGCATTCCCGCGATAACACCCAGCAGGAAGATGTTCTCGCGCCCCGTCAAATCGTCGGTCAGGCCCGCCCCGATGTCGAGCAAGGCGCCAATTCGACCCATCACCTTGATCTGCCCTTCGTCCGGACGACCAACACCGCCGATCAGACGCAGCAAAGTGGACTTCCCGGCCCCGTTTAGCCCGACCACGCCGACAGCTTGCCCTGGCGCAACCGCGAAGCTGATGTGGCGCAGGCCCCAAAAGCTTGTCGACTGTACCACGGACCGTCCGGACAAAAGGTAACCCTTCAGGGTGGTAGAGCGTGCACCCCCTTGCGCACGGTAGCGCTTGCCGACATCGTGGACGGTGATGGCGCCTTGTCTCATAGGTCGTCCACTAGGCGTGCGCTGCCACGCTCGACCAGCCAAATGCCAGCAAATAGCATCGGCAAAGAAATCAGCGCAGTCTTCCAATAGATATCAACGGGAGGCCACGCGTGTTCGACGAAAATGGCGCGGTACCCCTCGAGAATCCAGGCCATCGGGTTCCAGGTGTGAATTAACGCCATCGGCTCACTCGCCTTGAGTGGGCTGTAGAACACGGGTGTCAGGTAGAAACCCAGCATCAAAACTACGCCTACCAAATGTTGAGTATCCCGGAAGTGGACATGCGCAACCGCAACAAGATAGGACAGGCCCATCATGAACAGCGCCTGCGCAAGGAAGACGAGTGGAAGTGCGACGACGCTCAAAGTCGGGGCCCCGGTCTCGATAAACGAGATGATGAATAGGAGTGGCAGAGCGAGCAGAAGGTGAACTGCCTGTGTGATGACTGCGACAACAGGAAGTATCCCGATCGGAAAGCCCGGCCGGCGCACCAGTTCGCTGCTGCCGGTTATGGAAGTCGTCGCTGCGGGCACCGCAGTGCTGAGCCAACCCCAGGCCAACACGCCGGAAAAGACGAAAGTGGTGTAATGGGGAATATCTAGGGGCAGGACCTTACGAAAGATCAGCGAAAAAACCAGCAGCTGGCTCAATGGCCGCATCAAAGACCAGCCGAGGCCAATTGCGGACCGTTGATATCTCATCTTCAGATCGCGTGCCAGAAGTTCTAACAGCAAATCGTTCCATTGCAGACAGACGTGGATCAAGGGCTTCCACTGATCACGACGCCAGCATTGGTCCCGTCGCTTCGCGCGATCAAGCGCATCATCCTTGAGATGTTCAGGCATTTCGGCTCACTTCTGCCACCGGTTAAATACACCTTGCCTCAAAGTAGTAAAGATCATCATACTCGCGAACTGACCCGGTACACTAGCGTGATCGTTATCGTAGGAAGCAACAATTATGCCGATGGTTTCCATCATTACACCGGCGCATGGAGCGGAAACAACGATTTCTTCGACTTTGGAAAGCCTGATAGCGCAAAGTCATGCCGACTGGGAATGCTTCATCATTGATGATGGTTCAACCGATCAGACCGCTGAGATCGCGGACCGTTTCGCGGCTCGGGATACGCGCTTCCGTGTGCTGCGGCAGGAGCAGCGCGGCGTTTCAGCTGCTCGCAATGCGGGACTGGCACAGGCGAAAGGCGACTGGGTCGTCTTTCTCGACTCAGACGACGCGCTGGCACCCTTCCATCTCGAAACCATGCTGAATCACACACGAACGTCGCCGCAGGCCGACATTCTGCATTGCGGTTGGCGCCGTCTGAAAAATGGTGCTCCCTGGTGGCAGTCTCACCCGGCAGTAAAAATGGACAATCCGTTTGCCGACGCAGCGCGCTATTGCCCCTTCGCGATCCACGCCGCCTTGCTTCGCCGGTCCCGACTTGCAGAACTCGGCGGCTTCGATCCAGAGATGACAATGTGCGAGGACTGGGACCTGTGGCAGCGCCTCGCTCGAGTGGGCGCCGAATTTGCGCCGGTCGAAGGCCTGATGGCTGACGTTAGCGTAGAGGCCGGTTCGCTGTCGTCAAACAGGGTTAAGCATCTCGATTTTGGTCTTAAGGTGATCCGGCGCGGCCACCATTCCGATCCGCGCATCGCCTATCCGGTGCCGGCGCTCGCCCAGGGAATAACAAAAGCTGCGTTGGGAACGGCGTGCTGGTATCTCGCGATCTGGCTTGTCGGCGCCTCAATAGGTCAGGGCGACAATCCTGGTGAACTGCTTGAGCGGGTGGCAGAGCCTATCCCACCTGACGCCGACGCCTACGCGCTCAGCGCAATAATGATAGACGGGATTGTGGTCGGCGCCTTCCCCGACGAGCCGATTTGGCCCGGACTTTGGTCGAAGATCCAGGGCAAGCTTCCGGACCTAGAGGCTTGGCTTAACCGGCATGGTCCCCAAGAAGCTTTTGGGTCCCTGTTGATTCGTTCACTGGAGCGAAAGGTCGCTGACCAGCTGCCGACCAACGTGCCCGCCACGATCGGAACAACAAGGATACAGCCAATTGATTTGGATCGACCTATCGTCGACCTTATCTTGCCCGGCATTGAGCGGTTGCGCTGTTGCATCTGGCGAGCTTCGACGCTGCTGGGGCAACTGGAGTTTGTTGTCTTCGGAGCAATCGAAGCGGATGCTATACGAAGTCGACTTCGGACGATGTTCGGCCCGGAGTTCGACGATCTGAAGCACCCAACAGCGGTTTTGTTGGCAGAAGATGGCTTCGTCAATCTTCCTGATCAGGATGACGGGCGCGCCGCCTCCGCCAGCATGGCAGCGCCAAGCTACAGCGGAGTAGCTCAACAGGTGCTGAAGCTCATGGCGAAAATATCAAATTGGGCCGAAGCCAAGACAGTAACGGGTTGGTGGAGCAAGAAGGAGCCGACACCAACACGTGTCGACTCGATATCAGGCATGGCGCATACCGGGCGCGCTGAATTCGATCGAATCGTTGAAGAGGAAACCCAGCGGGCGGTTGCAGCCTCAACGCAGATGTCCAAGGAGACGCCGTCGAAAAAAACCGGCCCAGCGGGCGATGAGGTGCCGAGATACGATACGGAGGCGTACTGGGAGGAGCTGTTTTCCCAGGTCGACCCTTGGGACTACCGAAACAACTATGAGACTGTGAAATATCTTCAAACACTCTCGTTGTTGGACGATCGGCGCTTTTCAAACGGCCTTGAGCTGGCCTGCGCGGAAGGAACCTTTACACGGATGTTGGCCTCCCGCGTCGACAACCTGCTGGCGACCGACATTTCGGCGTCGGCAGTCGCTCGAGCGGCCTCGCTTCAGGACCATGATTCCGCGGTAACCTATCGGCAGTTGGATCTTTTGAGCGACGAGCTAGAAGGGCCTTACGATCTCATTGTCTGCAGTGAAGTTCTGTACTATTTCGAGAACAGAGAAAAACTCCAGCAGATAGTCGATAAGATTGCGGGCAGTCTTCGCACTGGTGGTTGGTTCGTTACTGCCCACGCCAACCTCCTGATTGATATGCCGCATGAGACAGGATTTGGGTGGCCGCATGAATTCGGTGCGGTCGGCATAGGTGAGATGTTTGACCAGCATCCGGATTTAACTCTCTCGGTCGAAGCCAAGAGTCCGCTCTATAGAATCCAAAGGTTCGAGAAGGTGGAGCACGGGGGTTTCCTTGAGCCGACACGCGTGGAAGTAAACACGGCGCAGCCTTTGCCTCTTCAGGTCGCTAGCCAAGTACGCTGGAGAGGGGGGCAAGTTGTGGAAGCGGCCGCCGACTGGAACGATGTCCCGATCTTGATGTATCATCAGATTTCGGACGACGGTGTGGAACAGCTTGCTCGATACCGCCAATCTCCGGAGGCCTTCGAAACTCAACTGGCCTTCCTGCGCGACGCCGGATGGCGCGGGATGACTTTGGACCGGCTGCTTGCTTGTTTCGATGAAGGTGCCAAACCGCCAGAAAAGACATTAGTCCTGACCTTCGACGACGCTACGCGCGATTTCATGACGCATGCCCTCCCACTGCTACATCGATACGGCTTCCCATCCTCACTCTTTGTCCCAACCGATAGGGTCGGCGGCTCCGCAATATGGGATTCGGCCTATGGATCGCCGGCTCCACTGCTAACTTGGGAGGAACTTGCGGCAGTCGCGAACAGCGACGTGACGCTGGGCGCCCACGGTGTCCGGCACGTGCGTTTACCTGCCCTGGCACCGGAGAGCCTATTGCGAGAGCTTGCTGGCTCCAAAGCTATGCTTGAAAAACGCCTAGGTCGAGAAGTGCTGGCGGTCGCTTATCCGTACGGCGACTTCGACCCCGCTATCCGGGACATAGCCGAACAATGTGGTTACCGGATCGGGTTAAGCTGCGTCGGCGGCACGGTGCGGGCGGATGCCGATAAGCTCGCATTGAAAAGACAGGAGGTTTTTCGCGGGATCACCCAGTCAGAGTTCGCAAATCTGCTATTTGGCTGAGACAAGAATGGGGGGGTCCACCGTCCAACCCGCATCGTACTTTGTTCCTAGAGCAAAGCGATGATTGGGATTTGGAGAGAAATTAGGTTCCTGCTTCAGCCATGATCGGGCCTTTTTTTTGAGGCTCGTCATTGCCTTTGATCTCGCGTCAACCACAAGCATCTCGGCGGCAATTGGCTTGTTATGTCGCGACATGGTAGCCACAAGTCCGATGAGCGCGCGATATTGGCCTTGTTCAACAGCCCTCTGGGCGAGCCACCGGCCACAGCGGCGTAGGCCGGCCCGGATTGCAAAACCCTTTTCCGGGTGTCTCGTTAGCATTTCATCCGCGACCAGAATCCAGGACCGAAGCATTCGCGTCAGATTGGCTGACATGTTGTCGGGGGTTTGGCGATAGCCGACAAGATGATCCGGCACCACTACAAAATGCGAGAGTTCAGCGGCCAGGCAGTAGAAGAAATAATCTTCACATCCCTGCGCCTCGCGCTGTTGGAGTGAGGAGTCAAATCCTCCGGTCGCCTCGAGGACATTCCGCCGTACGAGTGGCGAGCTTCCATTTCCAATGAAGTTTTTGGCAAGTACTTCGTCGAGCACATCTCCCTCGACGGAAATCTCATTGCTCCGGTAAATGACGTAATTCTTATGGTCGATCATCGCATACCAAGTGTAGACTAGCCCGACTTGTGGGCCGCCTGTCTCCAATGCCACCAATTGTCGCTCAATTTTATCAGGTGACCAAAGGTCATCAGCATCTAGGAATGCCACTAGGTCGGCAGGGGTAGAGCGCCAACCCGCATTTCGAGCAGCAGCGACGCCTGAATTTCTTTGCTTCAATACTCGCACGCGCGGATCAATTTTAACGATTTCTTGCGCAATGGCCAGGGTATCGTCCTTGGAACCGTCGTCCACCACGACGATATCGAGCGCATGATGCGTTTGATTGCGAACGCTGTTGATTGTTTCAGCCAGAGTTCGTTCCGCGTTGTAGGCCGGGATTACAACAGCAACAGTTGCTTCACTTCTTGCCGATTTCTTCAAGCTCTCAACTCCACACGATCGCAAAGAAGTTACACCAAGATGGACGTTTGAGTTTCAATAGATGGAGTAATGGTTATTCGACAAGATATTTCTAGCCAGCAGCTGTTCGTAGTCGACAGATTGCCGGTGCAAAAGCGACGCGCGCCGCCAAAAAGACGGTCACCATCTACCTATGAGGAAGCTGATCTGTATCCATCCCGCCTTGCGCTTCAGCACCGTGGCGGGAAGGAGATTATTGCTCGTCATTGCTCGCCTCCTTCGCCGCGACGCCGGCCGCGGCCATCAGAAGGTTTGCCAGCTTGGCGACAACGGTACTCCGTTTCGCATCGCTCAGGCCTCGCATCTGCGGTGGATCGAACGGTATGCTCAATTGCTTGATCGGCATTCTCGCCGGCTGCGGCCGCCCGACCGCGCGCAGCTAAGACACAGTCGCCGCCTGGTCCTAAAAATTATAGATGGTTGAAAATGCTCGTCGGAGTGAGCTCTCCATTCGGCGACCCTTGAAGGATACTACGCCGGAGAACCATAGCTAAAGTAATAATTTACATAAATTATAATAACCCCAATAATAATCTTGGACAAGATCGAATTTAACTGCAATCATACCTACGCACTGTGCAAGCGTTTCCTACCGGAGGACCCGTCACCCACCCCGACGGGTCCTCAACTTTGCTTGCGGAAGATTGTCGCAAGCGATTGCTGTTGCCTCTATGTCGGCATCGCAAAATATTGCATCGGACAGTGATGTCGCGCGGAAGAGATACGCTCAATGAGACAACCTCACATTTTCGAATGAGGATGGCAGGTGCGTCGCTCGTCAACCCGCATCAGAAGCTATACTTTCTGTCGGTAACCGAATTATTTACGCATGAACGTAACTTCCTCAATCCGATCATGTAACATGGTCGACATAGGCGCATGATAGAAACTAATAAAATTATTGAGACTATTAATAGATATGCCATGCGATTATTGCATTTTAGAATTTTATTCGCCTTTTGATTGATGCTTAAATACAACCTCTGTCTGAAACTTATTATTTAACCTTTTGATAAAAATTTACTTGATAACTACGATGACCAGTCGCAGTTTGTTTTATCCGTCGGCCTCGGTTTCGGTTTCCCAGAGAGCAGAAAATCGACCGAAACCGTTCCCCCGCAGCCGCCCGACAACCTGCCGGGCATACCGACGGCAGGATCACAATTGACGGCCCTGACGGTCATGGAGATGATGACGCGCCCGAGAGGTGCCGGTGCAGTTTAGGACCGCCGGATGAAGGCAGCGGAGATGTACGATGGTTCAATATATCGCAGAATCAGGCGGTTACACAGCACGACACGGAACAATTGCGCCGCTCAAGCCGGCAACAACCGATCCGTTGATTTCGCAATCCGGTGCAGGGATTCCGGCACAGCTGATTGAGATACCGGTGCCAGGCCGATGCGTCGGCCTCGTGCGGGATCCTTTCGACACGACACGCCCGGCATCCCTAGACCCGTCTCGTTTCAACACGCCGGAAGGTCTGATGGTATGCCAAACCTGTGTCGAAATGGCCGCACCTCGAGAGGGAATTAACCCTTCATAAAGCATTTGCTTGCTCAACTTGTAATTTGTGTCATGGTCACTGTAAGTAGTGAGGGAGCCGACCTGATGAGTGATATGGCATCGCATATTCCGGAATTTGGTTACGATGAACGCGTGATGATCTGCCGGAAGCAGATCGAGAAGGCGGTTTATCAGTTCATTGCAAATACGAGGGTCGAGGGGTGCGATCCGGCGGAAGTCGCGATGGCCATCGCAGACATTGCCGACGATTACATTTTACTGCTGGCCCAGAAGCGCAATCTGACCCATTGAGATCAGGGACCGGCCCTCGATCGGCCGGTCGCGCAGTAGACATGTAAACGCGAATTCGCGCCGCTTCCCTACCCGGAAGCAACGTCAAGAAGATCGTTTGTCGTTCGCTTGAAACTACCCATGTGACGGGAACCGGCAAATCCTAACGCGCCGACCATCAGCGACCTGCAACTAGCCGGGCTTTCTCTTAGCCGCAATTGGTCGATTGCCAACGCGCGGGTTCGGCTTCAATCCGCTATTTCCCCCGCGACGGGATCGAAGGGCTCTGCTTCGATCGACGAGTGCTCACATACGCATAACCGCGAAAATCGATGTTGATTTTCGCGGTTATGCGTGGGTTCGAAGGTGTGAAGTCGCGTGATCGACGCGTTAATGACATCTCACGCTTACTTGCGGGACCGGCGAACTCAATTCGGCCAATTCCTTGGTCAACCCCTCCCCCACCTCCTGCTTCACGGCCTCGAGCGCCAGATCGAGGCAGTTCGTCGCGAGCTGCAGTTTGACATCCTGAGCGACCTGCCGTGCATAGGCGATCATTCGCGCCAGCGCGATGAGTTCGTCGGGACCGTCTTCCGCCGCGCGGTCTGCGTCTCTCTTGGCAGCCAATGTCACGCCCATGTGCATTTCTCCCTTCAATTGAAGGAATGATACGCGCGCTGACGTGATCCAGCCCGTGAAAAAAGCGTGACACAACCCCCGGTGACATTGCCGCCTTCGATTCACGGTGCAGGTCGAGTCCGGAATGAGGTCTCATGCAGTGTCCAAGGCAGATCGGCATTCGAGCGAATGTCGCGGGCGTCCTGCACGGCCTTCAGCAATTCCAGCGCGTCGATACGTTTTTGATCGACGGAATTCGAAGCAAGGGCCGCCAGCAGTTGCGGACGGCCGGGCTCGGCCATGTCAGCACATTGCTCGACGATCGCCCGCCAGGTCCGCTTCTTGAAAAAGATCGCGCTTGCGGCATCTTCGAGCTTTTGGCGCAACCCGGCTGCCAACAGCCCGCGATCCTCCATCGCATCGAGCGTGGCGCTGACATTGACAAGCGGGATCGTCAGTGGCTTGCTGCTCAGTGCGCTCGGCGCGTGGATGAGTGCGACGGCGGCATCGTCGACCAGCCGGCCGGAGCGATAGTCCTCGAAAATGCGGCCAATCCCGATCATCCCAAACGGATGACATTCCGCGGCCCGCAAGGCGCCCATGCTTGCTGCCCCAAGGACGGCCACGCCAAGCGAGAGAGCATGGAGAATTTCCTTGTGCCAAACCGGTGCGGCATATTCGAAGCAGCCGTCGATCAAGCCGATGACATTGGCGCCCTGCTCCACCTGAGCCAGGACATCGCCTTGCATGGCAGGCGACAGGACGCGGATCGCCTCGCCGGCAAGCAACGCCGCATCGGGAAGACTGGGACCTGCGAAAATGATCTTCAAAGCCCTATCGCCTTGGCCAGTGCCCTAGTCCCAAATCGCCGGGCGCGTTCCCCCTCTGGATTTTCGAGTTCAGGGATAACGACTTTGACGACGCTGAAGGGAAGCGTGTCGTCGCTGAGGCGCACTGTGATGACCGAAGCAATCCCTCTGCTGCGCAGCGCGTCAAGCACATGTTGCAGCAGATGCGTCAGATCCTGTTGCTGGCCTGCCGCACCGTCACGATGGAGGGTGGCAGGCGGTGCGGCAACCGCATCGAAGGCTCGCCGCATCAGCGGCGGGAGGGATCTCGAGAAAGTTGCAGGCGAAATATCGTCCCTGGCGCCGCTAATATGGGTCAGCCGGGATTGCACGGCTTCCGTCACCGCGCGAATGGCCGCGCGCACCGGGAACGGATGCGCCCCGGTGCCGCCGGTTACCTCGACAAGGCGAATGTCCCTCTTACGGCGAAGATCCCTGCCACCGCGAAGATCACTCCTGACGTGAAGATGCCTGGGGGCCGGAACAAGCTCCCCGGGGCCCAGCATGGCGGTGAAGCAGGGGATTGCGATGTCGCTGGTAATATCGAACAGCCTGAGCGCCAATCCCGATGCTTCGATTTTGTCGATCAGCCCGTTGAGGGCGCCATCCCCAAAACCGCGGGGATCGACGCAGCGGGCATAAAGATCGGCTTCCCCGCCGACCTGCCACAACACATGGGCGTCGCGCTCGATACGCTCCAGTACGCCATGAAAGATTGCCTCCTCGGCATTGTTTCCCGAAGCCAAGCCATCCGACGACATCCAGTATCGCGCATTACGCGTCCGGTCGAGCACCACCGCTTCGAAGGGAATGTGGATCTCGCCGCCGCTGAGGATATTGACGCCGGCAACCCATTCCGTCTCGTCGTCCGGCCCGAGATCGGGTTTATGGACGGCGGTCAGGCAGCTCAACCTGTCGACCTCGCAGCCCATCGCCTGCAAGCGAGAAGAGGAACCGTGAACGAGCTTGACGAACGGCTCGCCGGCGACCGCCCGTTCGAGGGCTTCCATGACAGTGGATACCTTGGCGTCCAGATCGGTCAGGCCCTTTCCCTGCGCAATCACGATCGACCGCGAATTCGGGGTATATGCGCACCAGACAGGGATTCCGATGTCGTCCAATCCGGTATGTCGTGCAACCCTGGTAATGCCGAATCTGGCCAAAAGAGGTTCGACGCGGGAAAGAGTTTCCCCCGGCGACATGATCCTGTCGGAATAGTGGGCGCGGTGTGTCAGGACACCGCCTCAGCCATCGACGTAGCCGAAGGCACCTGCGCCGACGAACGACGGCGCCTGCCTCGCCAGGTATGCCTATAATGGCTGGCAAAAATACAGGCTGTCGTCAACAGCCCTTTGATCCGGTAGCGAACCAAGTCGCCACTCGTCTCGATCAACCGCAGATCGCCGAATGCCTGCAGATGAAGCACGATCCGTCCTTAGCCGTTTACAACCGGATCATGCAACTCACCGTCGATCTCAGAGAATCCCGCGACCGCCAGACTTTTGGCCAATGCCACCAGTTTTTGCCTGATATTCGGATCCTCGATGGCGATGAATGCCTTGTTGAGCGCCAGCCCCTCCTTCGAGGACAAAAACTTGTTCAATTCGCTAGTCTCGCCTTCGATCGGTCCAGAACCGCCGTTCTCGAAGAAAAAGCCGATGGGCACGCGAAGAATCTCGGATATGCGCTGAAGACGGCTGGCGCCTATTCGGTTCGTGCCTTTTTCGTATTTCTGGATCTGCTGGAAGGTAATGCCCAGAAGTTCGGCCAGACCATGCTGGGTCATCCCGAGCGTCTTTCGCCGGATCCTCACGCGGTTGCCAACATAGACGTCGATCGAATTCGGGGATTTAGCCTTCATGTGAATAAGTCTCCCACCTCATCAGCACGCCCAGCTGTATAATGGAGAGTTTAAGCAAAAATGCAACTAAAAGTAAATATTTGGTAAGGACTTTTTTTCAGCACTGCACACAGTAAAAAAACAACCTGTGGATTATTGCAGCGGATGCCCTGGAGAGGCTGCATAAAGCGCTCTCTCGCTCTGCCGCACCCCTCGAAATTGACGAATGCTGTTCGAAATCGGCGCCACTTCGACGCCGTCTCTAAAGAGGCTTTTGAGCGACGAGCGTCATAGGCCGAGCCGATATTCCGCGGGAGGTTGGGATAGTTGATATTGGCCTTGGCAATACCATCGCCGGAAGATCGACGCCGACGACATAATAACCCTTGTCCGCGGGAGCAGCGGCTGCCCGCCAGTACCACATCCCAAAGGCGTCCAATTGCCGACACGAAGCCAAAGATATTTAACGGATAAATGTATACTGCTGGATTTAGACAGCCCGATCGAAACCCTTCTCGCACCGGAGAAGACAAGCTTGCCTGAGAATTCATCGCCCGCAAATGCGAAACTGCCGGTGGGAAAACGGACGATTCCCGTGGTCTTCTGGTTGCTGCTGACGATTTCCCTCTCGCTGGTCATGGGAACGGTGCTTCTTTCCAACGATATGAAACACTTGAAGACGGTGGGCCATTACTTTGGCTTCGATCTCTTTCCTGCTGACGTTAAGCCGCCTCCCCCCAAACCCCTGCCC